>NZ_JBICXE010000024.1:0-154743 GCF_043200155.1 Streptomyces sp. NPDC048473 | reverse complement strand
CGCGGCCACCGCCCGCAACCGCAGAATCTCCTGCGCCGACGGCGACAGATGCCGCGCGTCCCCCACCAGATCACTCACACCCAGCTCAACGACCCAGAATCACAAGCGTTTCGGATCAATAGAAGACTCATCAGACCATCACCGTTCCCAGGATGTTCCCATCTGGACATCACAGGGCCCTCCGCGATCACCCGCGGAGGGCCCTGCGATGTCCGGACAGAGAAAAACCCCAGGTCACGGCGAGTGAGTCCTGGGGTTTCTCCGGAGCCGCCTTCGGGATTCGAACCCGAGACCTACGCATTACGAGTGCGTTGCTCTGGCCAACTGAGCTAAGGCGGCGCGCCCTGTCGCACCATGATGCGATCAGCAGCGTCGCCAAGTCTACACAGTTTCCAAGGGTGCTCCGTACCAGCCCGGCTCTGGCCCGTCTTCGCAGGTCAGGGACGGGTTGGAGAAGATCAGGAGCACATTTTGCCCTTGGCCGGCGGGGTGCCGTCCAGGAGGTAGGTGTTGATCGCCGTGTCGATGCAGTCGCTGCCGCGGCCGTACGCCGTGTGGCCGTCGCCGCGGTAGGTGAGGAGGGTGCCGGAGGAGAGCTGGCCGGCCAGGGACTCGGCCCACTTGTACGGGGTGGCCGGGTCGCGGGTGGTGCCGACCACGAGGATCGGGGCGGCGCCCTTCGCCTCGATCCGATGGGGGGTGCCGGTGGGCCGGACCGGCCAGTCGGCGCAGTTCAGGGCGGCCCAGGTGAAGGTCCTGCCGAAGACCGGGGACGCCTTCTCGAAGCTGGGAAGCGCCTGGGCGGCGGCTTTGGCGTCGGTGAAGGCGGGCGGCAGGTCCAGGCAGTTCACGGCGGCGTTGGCGAACATCAGGTTCGCGTACGTGCCGTTCGGCTCGCGTTCGTAGTAGCTGTCCGCCAGGGAGAGCAGGCCGGAGCCGTCGCCCTTCTCGGCGCCGGTGAGGGCAGCGCGGAGCTGGGACCAGGACGACTCGTCGTACATGGCGGCGATGACACCCGTGGTGGCGAGGGATTCGGTGAGCCGACGGGAGGCGCCGGTGGGGATCGGCCTGGCGTCGAGGTCGGCGAAGAGCTGCTTCAGGCGGGTGGCCGCGTCGGCGGTGGAGGTGGTGCCGAGCGGGCAGTCCGCCTGTTTCACGCAGTCGGCGGCGAAGGACTGGAACGCGGTCTCGAAGCCCGCGGTCTGGTCGCGGTTCACGTCGACGACGGGGCGCGACGGATCCATCGCGCCGTCCAGGACCATGCGGCCGACCCGGGCGGGGAAGAGCTCGGCATACGTCGCGCCGAGGTAGGTACCGTACGACGCCCCGACGTAGTGCAGCTTCTCGTCACCGATCAGGGACCGCAGCATGTCCATGTCGCGGGCCGTCTCGACGGTGGAGACATGCGGGAGGATCTCGCCCGAGCGCCGCTCGCAGCCGCTTGCGAACTCCTTGTAGGCGCCGCTCAGCCTGTTGACCTCGGTGGCGTCGTCCGGGGTCTGGTCGACCTGGGTGTAGGCATCCATCTGCGAACCGGTGAGGCATTCGACGGGCTCGCTGCGGGCCACTCCACGCGGGTCGATGGCGACCATGTCGTAACGGGCCCGAACCTGGGCGGGGTAGCCGATGGCCGCGTAACTCTGGAGATAGCCGATGGCCGAGCCGCCGGGGCCGCCCGGATTCACCACGAGGGAGCCGATCCGCTTGCCGGGTCCGGTGGCCCTGGCGCGGGAGACGGCCAGCTTGATGTCGCCGCCGTCCGGCTTCGCGTAGTCCAGGGGCGCCTTCATCGTCGTGCACTGGAACCCCTCGACGCCGCAGTCCCGCCAGTTCAGCTGTTGCGCGTAATACGGCGTGAGCTCGGCGGGGGCGGATGGGGCGGACGGCGAGGCGCTCGTCGAACTGCCGCTGCTGCAGCCGGAGATGAGGAGGCCGGCAGTGCCGAGCGCGGTGGCAAGGATGCGGAGCGGGCGCCTGGTGTCCATCCCCGGAGCGTAGCCGCCGCGTGACGGCCCGCCCGCTTCCCTGCTCATACGGGTGAAAAGCAGTGATGCGCAGTAACAAGCAGCAGTAATTAGCAGCGCTGACAAGCAGCGGCGATGAGTGATGAGGGGCGTCAGCCCGCGCGCAGCGCCATCGTCATCGCCTCGACCGCGAGCAACGGCGCCACATTGCGGTCCAGCGCCCGGCGGCAGGCGATCACCGCCTCTATCCGGCGCAGGGTGCGCTCGGGTGTGGAGGAGCGGGCGATGCGGTCGAGGGCGTCCTGTGCGTCCGCATTGGCGATGGCGATCCGCGAGCCCAGCTGGATGGCCAGTACGTCGCGGTAGAAGCCGGTCAGATCGGTGAGCGCCAGATCGAGGCTGTCGCGCTGGGTACGGGTCTTGCGGCGCTTCTGTCTGTCCTCCAGCTCCTTCATCACCCCCGCCGTGCCGCGCGGCATCCGTCCCCCGGCGACCGCGCCGAGTGCGGCCTTCATCTCTTCCGTCTCCTTGACGTCGACCTCCTCCGAGACCTGCTTGGCGTCATCGGTGGCGGTGTCGATCAGCTCCTGGGCGGCCTTGAGACAGCCGCCGATGTCCTCGACCCGCAGCGGGAGCTTGAGCACGGCGGCGCGACGGGAGCGGGCCTTCTCGTCGGTGGCGAGTCGGCGGGCCCTGCCGATGTGGCCCTGGGTGGCACGGGCGGCGGACGCGGCCCGCTCCGGATCGATGCCGTCGCGCCGGATCAGGACATCGGCGACCGCGTCGACCGGGGGCGTGCGCAGCGTGAGGTGACGGCAGCGGGAACGGATGGTGGGCAGCACATCTTCGAGGGAGGGCGCGCAGAGCAGCCACACCGTGCGCGGCGCGGGCTCCTCGACGGCCTTCAGCAGTACGTTCCCCGCGCCTTCGGTGAGCCGGTCGGCGTCCTCCAGGACGATGACCTGCCAGCGGCCGACGGCCGGGGAGAGCTGGGCGCGGCGGACCAGTTCGCGGGTCTCCTTCACACCGATGGAGAGCAGATCGGTACGGACCACCTCGACATCGGCATGCGTACCGATGAGGCTGGTGTGACAGCCGTCGCAGAAGCCGCAGCCCGGTGCGCCGCCCAGGGCTCGGTCGGGGCTGGTGCACTGGAGGGCGGCGGCGAAGGCGCGGGCAGCGGTGGAACAGCCGGAGCCCGGCGGGCCGGTGAACAGCCAGGCGTGGGTCATCCTCGACCCCGGAGGCACCGGCTCCCCCGCGGAGTTGGCGGTGACCAGCGCATCGGCGTCCCGGGCGGCGGCACCGAGCTGCTCCTGCACTCGGTCCTGACCGACCAGGTCGTCCCATACGGTCATGGGTCACCGCCCTTCCGGTGGTGTGCGGCTGCGCGGCTGTCGTGCGATGCGGCCGCGCGGCTGTGATGTCGCTGCTTGTCGATCCGGCTTCCCCGATCCGACTCCCATTGTGGGGGACGGGTCTGACAATCCCGGCAGCACGGCAGCACGGCAGTCCGGCTGCCGGGCGGGCCCGCCCGGCAGCCGCCGCGGATCAGCGGCGCGGGCGGCGCCCCCGGCCCGAGGGGCCTGAGCCCTCGTCGTCGCGGTGGTCGCCCAGCAGCTCGTCCGCCAGCGTCGGCAGATCGTCCAGCGGGGTCTCCTCGGCCCAGTCGGGACGAGGACGCCGGCCCCGGTGCTCCTGGTGGTCCTGAACCGGCTGCGGGGCGGCCGCATGCGGGTCGCCGATCTGCGGAAGCTCGCGCGTGCGCTCGTTCTCGTTCTCCCGGGCGGAGTCCGCCGGGCGCTCGTCACGGAAGATGCCCCGCGGAACCCGGTCCGCCGGATTCGCGTCCCGAGCGTCACGCACGTCCCGTACCGGAGGAAGAACCGCCGTCTCATCCGCCGCACCAGGGCGCCCGGACCGGTCGGACCGGTCGTGGATCTTCGGAATCATTGCCGTCTCGGCCTCGCCGGAGGGCGACGGCGCGGGCGGGGTGACCGGCGAAGGCACCGGCTGCGTCACGTCATTCGGGTTGACGATCGGTGTCGGCACCGTGAGCTCGTTGTCCGGTACGGACGCCGTCGCAGCCGCCTCGGCCTGCCGACGGGCTTCCTCGGCCCGCAGCAGCGCCTCTTCGGCCTTGTGCTGCTTCTCCAGCCGCCGCGCCTCGGCCTCCTTGCGCAGCCGGGCCTCCTCCTCGGCCTGCCTGCGCAGCCGGGCCTGCTCGGCCTCGCGGACCGCTTCCTCTGCCTCCAGCCTGGCCCGCTCCTCCTCGGCCAGACGCCGGGCTTCCTCGGCCCGCTGCCGGGCCTCCTCGGCCTGGCGTTCGGCCTCGCGCCGGCTTGCCTCCTCCAGCTCGCGGCGCTTGCGCTCCTCCTCCTCGGCGCGGAGCTTGGCAAGCTGTTCCTGCCGCTCGCGCTCCAGCCGCTCCTCCTCGGCCTTGCGGGCCGCCTCTTCCTCGGCCTTGCGCCTGGCCTCCTCCTCGGCGGCCTTGCGCGCCTCCTCCTGGGCCTTGATCTCGGCCTCGGAGAGCGGAAGGAGCTGATCGAGCCGGTGGCGTACGACCGTGGTGATCGCTTCCGGATCCTGGCCCGCGTCCACCACCAGGTAACGGGTCGGGTCGGCCGCGGCCAGCGTCAGGAAGCCGGACCGTACCCGCGCGTGGAACTCGGGCGGCTCGGACTCCAGCCGGTCGGGCGCCTCGGTGAACCGTTCCCGCGCGGTCTCCGGATCGACGTCCAGCAGCACCGTCAGATGCGGTACGAGTCCGCTCGTCGCCCAGCGCGAGATCCGGGCGATCTCGGTCGGGGAGAGGTCACGGCCCGCGCCCTGGTAGGCGACGGACGAGTCGATGTAGCGGTCGGAGATGACGATCGCGCCGCGCTCCAGCGCCGGACGGACGACCGAGTCGACGTGCTCGGCGCGGTCGGCGGCGTACAGCAGTGCCTCGGCCCGGTTGGAGAGCCCGGCCGACGACACGTCGAGCAGGATCGAGCGCAGCCGCTTGCCGACCGGGGTCGCGCCCGGCTCACGGGTGACGACGACCTCGTGGCCCTTGGCGCGGATCCACTCGGCGAGCGCCTCGACCTGGGTGGACTTGCCGGCGCCGTCGCCGCCCTCCAGGGCGAGGAAGAAACCGGTCGCGGCGGGGGCGACAGCCGGGTCGCCGCCGCGCAGTGCCTCGCGCAGATCGCGGCGCAGCGGCACTCCGGAGCGGTCGTCCGTCTTGGCGAGGACGATCACGGCGACGGGCAGCAGCAGTGCGCCGATCAGCATCAGTGCGAAGGCCGCTCCGCCGTGGGCGAAGACGAAGTCACCGGAGGTCAGCCGGTGGGTGCCGATCGCGGCGGCCAGCAGCGGGCCGGCGAGCGCGCCGAGCGCGACGAGGACCCGTACAACGGCCTGGAGGTGTTCGGTGGTCCTGGCCCGGTGGAACTCCTCGGTCTCCTGGTCGACCAGGACATGACCGGTGCCTGCGGCGACACCCGCCGCGTATCCGGCGAGCACCGCGATCATCAGCACGGTCGCCGTGTCCGGCACGAGGCCCATGGCAAGGAGTGCGATGCCCGTGACGGCGGTGGCCAGCGCGAGCAGCCGGCGCCGCGACAGCTCGGGCAGCACCTTCCCCGCGGTACGGATGCCGACACCCGTGGCGCCGGTCAGCCCGAGGATCAGCAGGGCGAAGGTGGCGGGCCCGCCGCCCAGGTCGGCGGCGTGCAGTACGGCGACGGCGGCAGCGGCGGCAATGGCTCCGGCGACCGCGGCCGAGGCGCCGACGATCAGCGGTACGGATCCGGTGCGGCCCTTGTCGCGTCCGCTGCCGGTCGACGGCCGGCGCAGGCCCTCCAGCGGCGAGCGCGGGCGGGGCGTCTGCGAACCGGGCAGTTCCAGGAAGTACAGGGTGGAGATCGAGGCCGAGAAGAGCCCGGCCGCGACGTACGAGCCGAGGGCCGCCTGGTGGAGCGAGAACCACTCCAGGCCCGAGCCCAGCAGGCTACCGACGAGCGTGGCGATCAGCAGGACGGCCGCGGCGGCCGGAATGGCGGCGAAGTCGGTACGGATGGAGAGCCGGCGCAGTGCGTCGAGGTGGTCGGGCAGCGGGCGTACCGCAGCGCCTTCGGGGGGCGGGGCGGGCAGCAGCGCGGGGGCGGCGCCGTCCTTGGCGACCGTCCACAGGCGTTCGGCTGCGCCGACGACGAAGACGGTGATGAGGATCATCATGAGTGCCTTGTCGGGCATCCAGTCGATCCACAGCGGTGCGACGACCAGCAGCGCGAGCCGCAGCCCGTCCGTCCCGATCATCAGCCACCGCCGGTCCAGCGGTCCTCCTGGCGCGGTGAGCGTCGTCAGCGGCCCCAGGAGTACGGCTCCGAAGAGCAGGGTGGCAAGGATCCGGGCACCGAACACCGCGGCGACGGCAAACGCCGCCCCTCGGTACCCGGCTCCGAATGAGCCCTCAAGGACCGCCGCTTGCAGCGACATCAGCACCAGCACGAGAAGGGCGAGTGCATCGCCGATACTGCCGACGAGCTGGGCGCTCCACAACCGCTTCAGCGGGGGAACACGCAACAGGGCTCGTACGGCGCGCTCGCGTGAGTCTGCGGCAAGTGTGTCGGAGGTGGGGCTCACGACCGTTGGCTGCTCGGCTCGCGTCATCCGCCCAGCCTATCCGGAGCAGTGGGGTCCCCGGAGGCCCCGTCCGAACATATGGGCGTCCGGGGACTTTCCAGCCCCTCCGCCTTCCAGCCCCTCCACCTCCCAGCGCCTCCGGCCTTTCCAGCCCCTCCGGTCTTTCAGCCCCTCCGGCGCTTGAGGAGCGGGGTCGGGGTGCGGGGGCATTTCCAGCCCCTCCGGCGCTTGAGGAGCGGGGTCCGGGACAGAGCCCCGGTTTCGGGAAGGGGCGGGTAGGGGAACAGCCCCGCCGCAGGAGCCCCACCCCCGCCCCTCGCCCACCCGGCCCGGGTACGCAAACGCCGGAGGGGCTGGAATATCCAGCCCCTCCGGCGATCGATCGGACCGCTCGTACGGTCAGTCCTCCACAGACGCCGCGGCCGTCTTCTTCGCCGCAGCCGCCTTCTTGGCGGTCGCCGTCTTCTTCGCCGTCGTCGTCTTCTTCGCGGCGGTCTTCTTGGCTGCCGCCGCAGTCGCCTTCTTGGCCACCGTCTTCTTCGCGGTCGCCTTCTTGGCGGGTGCCTTCTTCGCCGTCTTCTTCTTGGCGGGTGCCTTGGCGCGCTTCTCCGCGAGGAGCTCGTAGCCGCGCTCCGGCGTGATGTCCTCGACGCTGTCGTCGGTGCGCAGCGTCGCATTCGTCTCGCCGTCGGTGACGTACGCGCCGAAGCGCCCGTCCTTGACCACGACCGGAGCCCCGCTCACCGGGTCCGTGCCCAGTTCCTTCAGCGGCGGCTTGGCGGCGGCGCGGCCGCGCTGCTTGGGCTGGGCGTAGATCGCGAGGGCCTCTTCGAGGGTGATGTCGAAGAGCTGGTCCTCGGAGGTCAGCGAACGCGAGTCCGTGCCCTTCTTCAGATACGGGCCGTAGCGGCCGTTCTGCGCGGTGATCTCGACGCCGTCGGCGTCCTCACCGACGACACGCGGCAGCGACATCAGCTTGAGCGCGTCGGCCAGCGTCACCGTGTCCAGTGACATGGACTTGAAGAGCGACGCGGTCCGCGGCTTCACCGCGTTCTTGCCGGTCTTCGGCGTGCCCTCGGGCAGCACCTCGGTGACGTACGGACCGTACCGGCCGTCCTTCGCGATGATCTGGTTCCCGGTCACCGGGTCCGCGCCGAGCTCGTAGTCGCCGCTCGGCTTGGCCAGCAGCTCCTCCGCATACTCGACGGACAGCTCGTCGGGCGCCAGTTCCTCCGGCACGTCCGCGCGCTGGTGGCCCTCGGCGTCCTTCTCACCGCGCTCGATGTACGGGCCGTACCGCCCGACGCGGAGCTTGATGTCGTTGCCGACGGGGAAGGAGGAGATCTCCCGGGCGTCGATCGCGCCGAGGTCGGTGACGAGCTCCTTCAGACCGCCGAGGTGGTCGCCGTCGCCGTTGCCCGCGGCGGAGGCCGCGCCGCTGACGGCGTCGTCGCCCTCGCCGAAGTAGAAGCGCCTCAGCCACGGCACGGACTGGGCCTCGCCCCGCGCGATGCGGTCGAGGTCGTCCTCCATCCGCGCGGTGAAGTCGTAGTCGACGAGCCGGCCGAAGTGCTTCTCCAGCAGGTTGACCACGGCGAAGGAGAGGAACGACGGGACGAGCGCCGTGCCCTTCTTGAAGACGTAGCCGCGGTCGAGGATGGTGCCGATGATCGAGGCGTACGTCGACGGGCGGCCGATCTCGCGCTCTTCCAGCTCCTTGACCAGCGAGGCCTCGGTGTAGCGGGCCGGCGGCTTGGTGGCGTGGCCGTCGACCGAGATCTCCTCGGCGGACAGCGCGTCGCCCTCGGCGACCTGCGGGAGGCGCCGCTCACGGTCGTCGAGCTCGGCGTTCGGGTCGTCGGCGCCTTCGACGTACGCCTTCATGAAGCCGTGGAAGGTGATCGTCTTGCCGGACGCGGAGAACTCGGCGTCGCGGCCGTCGCTCGCCCGGCCGCCGATCTTGACGGTGACGGAGTTACCGACCGCGTCCTTCATCTGGGAGGCGACGGTCCGCTTCCAGATCAGCTCGTAGAGCCGGAACTGGTCGCCGGTGAGGCCGGTCTCGGCAGGGGTGCGGAATCGGTCGCCGGAGGGGCGGATCGCCTCGTGCGCCTCCTGCGCGTTCTTGACCTTCCCGGCGTACGTGCGCGGCTTGTCCGGCAGGTAGTCGGCGCCGTACAGCTGCGTGACCTGCGCCCGGGCCGCGGAGATCGCGGTGTCCGAGAGGGTCGTGGAGTCGGTACGCATATAGGTGATGAAGCCGTTCTCGTACAGCTTCTGCGCGACCTGCATGGTGGCCTTGGCCCCGAAGCCCAGCTTCCGGCTCGCCTCCTGCTGGAGGGTCGTCGTGCGGAACGGGGCGTACGGGGAGCGGCGGTACGGCTTCGACTCGACGGACCGTACGGCGAACGTGGAGTCGGCGAGCGCGGCGGCCAGGGCCCGGGCGTTCATCTCGTCCAGGTGCAGCACCTGGCCGGAGCCGGACTTCAGCTGCCCGTCCGGACCGAAGTCGCGGCCCTGGGCGATCCGGCGGCCGTCGACCGCGTTCAGTCGGGCGGTCAGCGTCGACGGGTCGGAGGCGTCACCGGTTCGGCCGGTGGCGAACGTGCCGGTCAGGTCCCAGTACTCGGCGGAGCGGAAGGCGATGCGCTCGCGCTCCCGCTCGACGACGAGGCGGGTGGCGACGGACTGGACGCGGCCGGCCGACAGCCTCGGCATGACCTTCTTCCACAGGACCGGTGAGACCTCGTAGCCGTAGAGACGGTCGAGGATACGGCGGGTCTCCTGGGCGTCGACCATGCGCTGATTGAGCTCGCGCGGGTTGGCCACCGCCTCCCGGATCGCGTCCTTGGTGATCTCGTGGAAGACCATCCGGTGGACCGGGACCTTGGGCTTCAGGACTTCCTGCAGGTGCCACGCGATGGCTTCGCCCTCGCGGTCCTCATCGGTGGCGAGGAAGAGTTCGTCGGACTCGGCCAGCAGCTGCTTGAGCTTCCTGACCTGCGCCTTCTTGTCCGCGTTGACGACATAGATGGGCTGGAAGTCATGCTCGACGTCGACGCCGAGCCGACGGACCTCGCCGGTGTACTCGTCCGGCACCTCTGCGGCGCCGTTCGGCAGGTCACGGATGTGCCCGACGCTCGCCTCGACGACGTATCCGGGGCCGAGGTAGCCCTTGATCGTCTTCGCCTTGGCAGGCGACTCGACGATGACGAGTCGGCGGCCGCCCTGTGCGGTCTCGCTGGTCGGGGACAACTTCGCTCTTCTCTCCGGTCGACACTCAGTGGGCATCCGGGCAGCGCGATTACGCTGCCGACGGTGCTGTCGCTGCGGAGTGTGACGGTACAACCCGCCCCCGTGTCAAACGGCAAAAGCCCGCAACGGCCACTCGAACGGTAACCCGACTTCCGCCATTCCTGCCGCCCGGACTGTCCGGTCCGCCATTCGCACGGCCGCTGCCTGCGGGTTTCTGGGTGCTGTGGTGGCGCTGCGGGCGTCGGCGGTGAGAGGCGGACGGTCCGGGCGTGTTCCCCGCCACTGCCCGCTGTGCCTTGCGGTTCCCGGCCGGATCCGGCGGGGAGTGGATCAGATGCGGGTGAAGCACCACACACCGAGGACGAGAAAAAGTACGCCGAACACAGTGGCGAGAGTGGCGGAGGCGACGGGGCTCACACCGTGCGCCACCGGCGCGCGGTGCAGCACGCGCGCCCCCGTCCACAGCAGCAGCGCGGCGCCGAACAGCGCGAACGCTGTTCCGGCGAAGACCGCAGGTCCGCTCTCCATGTCCGTACGCCTCCCTGTCCCTGCTCGGCCGGGGCCTGTGCCATCCGGTCAGGGGGAGGCTGCCACCCCAGGGCGTCGTGCACGCGAACCCCGGGTGAATGGCCGGATTCACACATCCGGGAAGCGCGGGACCGAGGCCCCGGGGCAACACCCGGCCGTAAGCCAACCGGAATCCGCAGTCCCCGCGGCGGACCGACGGCGGTGAGCGTGAAGACGCTGGTGGCGAGCCCCTTCATTGCGTACGGCAGTACGCACCCGAACCGGAACGGAGCCCAGTGACGGAGGCGGCCGCGGTGGCGGCAGCCGCCCCGGCCCCGGAATCAGGACCGGGACCGGGGCCGGGGCCGGAACCGAGGCCGGGGCCGGGACCGAGGCCGGGGCCGGGGCCGGGACCGGGGCCGGGGCCGGGACCGGGGCCGGGGCCGGGGCCGGGGCCGGGGCCGGGGCCGGGACCAAAGCAACGCCATCAGCTGGCCGGCGGCACCGGCTCCAGAAAGCCCTCCTCCACCAGCAGTCGGATCGCCTGCGGGGTGCGGTCGCGCAGCAGCACCGGGTCCTCGTTCATCAACTGGGCGATCGCGTCCAGGATCCGGCCCGCGGGCAGCGTTCCGTCGCACACACCCGCGAAACCGGCGCCGACGGCGTCGACCTTCGTCGCACGCCGCATGCCGCGGTTCTGACGGAGCACCACATGCTCGGGGTCCTCCGCGCCCGGCAGCCCGACCTGTTCCTGCATGACCTCGGCGGCGAGGGTGAAATGCCCGGCCAGGAGCGCCGCGTCATCCTGTTCGCGGAGGTAGTCCTGGCGGGCGAAGTGGGCCTGGACGGCCGGTCCGAGCGGCTGCTCCACCGCGTGCGGCCACTCCTCGATCACGACGGACGGGTTCCCTGCGGCAGCCGCGGCGGACTTCCGCAGGGTGATCCAGCCGAAGCCGATGCCCTTGGTCTTGCGGGCCTCGAACTCGTCCAGCCAGGCGTCGTACCGCGGGGCGTACTCGGCGGGGTCCGTGCGGTGATCGCCGCTGTCGCGCAGCCACAGCTCCGCGTACTGCGTGACGTCCTGGACCTCGCGCTGCACGATCCAGGCGTCGCAGCCGTGCGGCACCCAGGAACTCAGCCGGTTCTGCCACTCCTCGCCCTCGATGTGCTGCCAGTTGGCGAGGAAGTGGGCGTAACCGCCTTCGTTCAACCGGTCGCCCGACTGCTGCACCAGGGTCCGGCACAGGTCGTCGCCGCCCATTCCGCCGTCGCGGTAGGTGAGGCGTGCGCCGGGCGAGATGACGAACGGCGGGTTGGAGACGATCAGGTCGTACGTCTCCGTGCCGACCGGCTCGTACAGAGATCCCTGGCGCAGCTCGGCCGGGCCGGCGCCGGACAGGGCGAGCGTCAACCGGGTGAAGTCCAGCGCACGCGGGTTGAGGTCGGTGGCCGTGACCCGGGTGGCGTGCTGTGAGGCGTGCAGCGCCTGGATGCCGGAGCCCGTACCGACATCGAGCGCGGAGGCGACTGGCGTACGGACGGTGATCCCGGCGAGCGTGGTGGACGCCCCGCCGACTCCGAGGACCACGCCTTCCTCGCGCGAACCGATGCCGCCCGCGCCGCCGACCGCACAGCCCAGGTCGGAGACGATGTACCAGTCCTGCCCGTCGGGCCCGCTGTACGGGCGTACGTCGGCCGTGGCCCGCACCTCGTCGCCGGTTCGGGTCACCCAGCCGTCCTCGATGCACTCGGCCAGTGGGAGCGTGGCACGCGCCCGCTCGTACGGGACGGGGTGCTGGAGCAGGAAGAGCCGCACCAGTATTTCGAGCGGGGATTCGCCCCGGGTGGCACGCAGCGCCGGAACCGTCTCGCTGCGGGCGAGCGCGGCGTAGGCGGGCGCACCGAGCAGGTCGAGGAGCCCGTCGGCGGTGAAGGCGGCGGCGAGCAGGGCTTCGCGGAGTTGGGGCGAATGGTCGGGCACGGGGAGACTGGTCGTACTCACCCACCCATTGTGGCCGCTCCCACTGACAACGGCAGCGGCCCGGCGCCCACCGGGGCCGCCGGGCCGTCCGTACAACCGCTGCTTCCGCTACGCCCGCCGCATCCGCTACAAGGGCCCGATTACGACTTCTTGCTGGGCGAGGCGGACGGGGAGGCCGGCTTCGGGGAAGCGGACTTCGGCGGCACCGAGGCCGTCGGCTTCTGGCAGCCCTTCTGCTTCGCCATCGCGGTGCCGACCTCGCCGGACTGGAGCTTCTTCAGCGCCTCGTCACCACTGGTGCTGATCTTGTTCAGCTCGTCCGCGATGCCCTTGAGACCGTCGGCGAACTTCGCCTGGTCCTTCGTGTCGAGGGCGTCGACCTTCTTCTGCAGGTTCGCATACGCCACGGAGGAGGCGTTGAGCTCCTTCACGGCCTCCTTCTGCGTGGTCTCGCCGCCGTCGACCGGCGGCGCGCCCGCCGAATCGACAGCCGCGCCCAGCGCCTTGTACGCCTGCGAGATCTGCTGGAAGGCGGCCGAGTCGGTCTTCTGGACGTCGGCGGGCTTGCTGTTGTCGGCGGTCTGCTGCTGGATGGCGGCGTTGGCGTTCGCGATCTTCTGCAGTTGGGGCTGGACCTGGTCGCAGACCGTCTTGGCCCAGGCGTTCACCTTGTCGCTGCTGTCGTCGCTGCTGCAGCCCGACAGCGTAAGTACCAGTACCGCACCGCCGGACAGCGCGGCCGCAAGCTTCTTGTTCACCGGATCGGTCCCTTCCAAGGCTCTCGGCCCCGGAACTTACACGTCGAGCACCCTCCATCCGGGTGCCGGACGTCCGATGAGTGGCCTTTTGCAGCCATTTGCACCAAGGGAAATGAAGGAGATACAACTCACCCACACAGTCCTCGGGACGCGGGAACACCTGAACGAGCAAGCGTACGGACGGGCGTACGGACACGCTGTCTGCTGACACACGACCGGGCGGACGGCACATCAGAGTGTGCCGCCCGCCCGGTCGTTGAGCCGAGGCCGGCTACGTACCACCGCCCTCTTCCCGTTGCCGCTTCACGAAACAGCCGCCTGGTCGGGCGACTTGGCGGGGCCCCCGCCACCGTCAGCGGGATCCTCCTCGTCCCCCACGGCGATCCCGCGCCGCTTGGAGACGTAGACCGCTCCGATGATGACGGCGATGGCAAGCACCGCCACCACCGCCCGCACGCCGGCGCTCGCGTCCTGCCCGTAGCTGAACTGCACCACCGCCGGGGCGATGAGCAGCGCGACCAGGTTCATCACCTTGAGCAAGGGGTTGATCGCCGGTCCCGCCGTGTCCTTGAACGGGTCGCCGACCGTGTCCCCGATGACGGTCGCGGCATGGGCCTCGCTGCCCTTGCCGCCGTAATGGCCGTCCTCGACGAGCTTCTTGGCGTTGTCCCACGCACCACCCGAGTTGGCGAGGAAGACCGCCATCAGCGTGCCGGTACCGATGGCGCCCGCGAGATACGAACCGAGCGCCCCGACGCCGAACGTGAACCCGACGGCGATCGGCGCCAGGACGGCGAGCAGGCCGGGCGTGGCGAGCTCGCGCAGGGCGTCCTTGGTGCAGATGTCGACGACGCGCCCGTACTCCGGCTTCTCGCTGAAGTTCATGATCCCGGGGTGCTCGCGGAACTGCCGCCGCACCTCGTAGACCACGGATCCGGCGGACCGGGACACCGCGTTGATCGCCAGCCCGGAGAAGAGGAAGACGACCGCGGCACCGAGGATCAGGCCCACCAGGTTGTTGGGCTGCGAGATGTCCAGACTGAGCGTCATCTCCCCGGCCTTGGCCCCCACGTCGTCGACCGCCGTGGCGATCGCGTCGCGGTACGAACCGAAGAGCGCCGACGCCGCCAGGACGGCGGTGGCGATGGCGATGCCCTTGGTGATGGCCTTGGTGGTGTTGCCGACGGCGTCCAGGTCGGTGAGGACCTGAGCACCGGCGCCCGTGACGTCACCGGACATCTCCGCGATGCCCTGCGCGTTGTCGGAAACCGGGCCGAAGGTGTCCATGGCAACGATGACACCGACGGTGGTGAGCAGCCCGGTCCCCGCCAGGGCCACCGCGAAGAGCGCCAGCATGATCGACGTACCACCGAGCAGGAACGCCCCGTAGACGCCCAGGCCGATCAGCAGCGCCGTGTAGACGGCGGACTCCAGACCGATGGAGATACCGGCGAGTACGACGGTGGCCGGACCGGTCAGCGAGGACTTGCCGATGTCCCTGACGGGCCGCCGGTTGGTCTCGGTGAAGTAGCCGGTCAGCTGCTGGATCAGGGCGGCCAGCACGATGCCGATGGCGACGGCGACCAGGGCGAAGACCCGCGGGTCGCCGCCGTGCGAGGTGATGGCGCGGTCGGTGACGCCGTCCAGATCCGCGTACGAGGACGGCAGATAGATGAAGACTGCCACGGCCACCAGGACCAGCGAGATCACCGCGGAGATGAAGAATCCGCGGTTGATGGCGGTCATTCCGCTGCGGTCGGCGCGCCGCGGGGCGACCGCGAAGATCCCGATCATCGCGGTGACCACGCCGATCGCCGGGACGATCAGCGGGAAGGCCAGTCCGGAGTCGCCGAAGGCGGCCTTGCCGAGGATGAGCGCGGCGACGAGCGTCACGGCGTACGACTCGAAGAGGTCGGCCGCCATGCCCGCGCAGTCACCGACGTTGTCGCCCACATTGTCGGCGATGGTGGCGGCATTGCGCGGGTCGTCTTCCGGGATGCCCTGCTCCACCTTGCCGACGAGGTCGGCGCCGACGTCTGCGGCCTTGGTGAAGATGCCGCCGCCGACCCTCATGAACATGGCGATCAGCGCTGCACCGAGACCGAAGCCCTCCAGCACCTTGGGCGCGTCGGCGGCATAGACGAGGACGACACAGGAAGCACCGAGCAGCCCGAGGCCCACGGTGATCATGCCGACCACGCCACCGGTACGAAAAGCGATCTTCATCGCCTTGTGCGAAACAGCGGTGAGATCCTTTTCGGGTTCGCCCTCCGCGGGAGTCGCCTCACGCGCAGCAGCAGCCACACGGACATTACTGCGTACGGCGAGCCGCATACCGATGTATCCGGTGGCCGCCGAGAAAAGCGCACCCACCAGGAAGAACAACGAACGGCCCGCGCGCTGCGACCAGTTGTCGGCCGGAAGCAGCAGAAGCAGGAAGAAGACCACGACGGCAAAGATGCCGACGGTACGCAACTGCCGGGCCAGATAGGCATTCGCGCCTTCCTGGACGGCGGCCGCGATCTCCTTCATGCGGTCGGTACCCTCACCGGCCGCCAGCACCTGACGGGCCAGCAGCCGGGCGACGACCAGCGCGGCGATGGCTACGACCGCGACGACGATCACGATGACGCGATTGTCATCGGTGAGTACCGCGGCGGCGAGAGATGTGGGTCGGCCGGAAGGTGTGGAAAGTGCGGAATCTTGCGTCATTCCTGCCAGTGGGGTGTTGAAGAACTCCGCCATACGTCCTCCTTGACGCTCAGCGCTCAAGACGTGGACGGATTGTAGGGAGCGGGAGCTGATCAAAACAGTGCGCGGTAAATGTAATTGACCTTCACGGGTGGATCGGCAAATGATCGAGGGCACGGATCGACCCGAATGCAGTAATGGGGCAGGCACATTTTCCGAAGATCATTGATCACACAGAAATGAAAAAAGGCCCTGCTCAGCAGGGCCTCAAAAGACGGATCAAGAAATGGATCGGGGGAAGGGTTCGGAGGAATCGGGACGGCCGGACCGCCCGTGACGCCTGCGGCGCCTCAGGGAAGCACCGTCACGGGCGTCTTCGGCCAGCTCATGCGGATCACTCCGCCATTGACTCCCGATCTGACTTCCACATCATCGACGAGGCCGCTGATGACTGCGAGACCCATCTCGTCCTCGCCGTCGGCGTCGGCGTCGGGATCCGGCCCATCGAGTCCCACGCCGGGCGTGGCGTCGCGTGTCGCGGAGGCTCCGTCGGGAGCCGGCTCGGCACCCGGTCCGGGCACCTCGTCGCCGACCTCGATGGAGAAGGACTTCTCCTCCTCGGTCAGGACGACGGAGACGGGAGCGGTGATGCCATGGCTGCGGTGCAGCCCGACTGCGCGGCTGCAGGCTTCACCGACGGCGAGTCTGACCTCGTCGAGCACGGCTTCATCGACCCCTGCCCGGCGCGCCACGGCAGCTGCCACGAGGCGGGCCGTCCTGACGTGTTCGGGCTGGGCGCTGAAGCGGAGTTCAACGGTGGCCATGCAATCCCCCTCAGACGTACGGGCGTGCATCCCAGGGGCCCGGGCGGGCTGCCCGACACCCCTGCTCTTCTTCCAGTCTTCATCCGGTCTTGTTCTGGCCTTCTTCCAGCCTTCTTCCGGAACCGGCGAAGCCGTCGGCCGACCGGCCCGGTCGCCAGCCGCCGGCCCACTGACGGACAGCTGCCGGCCGGCCGACAGGCGTCCGACCGGCAGACGACCCACTCCCGAGCGGCCGAATGCCGAACGGCCGACCAGAAAGCGGCCGACCGGACACCGACCAGTTGCCCAGCGGTCGGGGCACTGGCTATCCAGCTCCCCGGCCACTGGTTGCCCGACCGGCCGACTGCCCGACTACGGCAACCGGCGGTCAGGCCGCCTGCGTCGCACCGGCCGCCAGTCACGGCTACCGGTGCACCGACCGCGCGCCGGACCGGCCGCGGACCGACCGTCAGTCGGTGGCCGCAACTGCCTCGTCGACCGTGGTGTGAATCGGGAACACCTTGGTCAGACCAGTGATCCGGAAGATCTTGAGAATGCGCTCCTGGTTGCAGACCAGGCGCAACGAGCCCTCATGGGCCCGGACACGCTTCAGGCCGCCCACGAGCACGCCGAGGCCGGTGGAGTCGAGGAAGTCGACGCCTTCCATGTCGACAACCAAGTGGTAGCTGCCGTCATTCACCAACTCGACCAACTGCTCGCGCAGCTTGGGCGCGGTATACACATCAATCTCGCCACCGACCTCGACGACCGTACGGTCGCCACCAGGGCCGGACACATTGCGAGTCGACAAGGACAGGTCCACGGATCCTCCAGCACCTTGCTATCGAGCGGTCGCCCCTCGGTCTCCCCGGCGGAGCCAGGGGACGGATCGCCAGCCGCGATGGCATTCAATCACTTACCAGCAGCCATGCACGACGCCTTGGGACCATTGTCCGTCACGCCAGTGACACACTCGGTGCCGATGGCCAAGAATCACCGCCCCAGTCGACCACCCGAGAACAGGGACTCCCGCCCCTCTCCCGCCATGGTCCTCGACCGGCTCGCCGCATCGGCGGGCCGGTCCGCGCGCATCACTCATACGGAGCACTTGCCCCCGCGTACGGGAACCCATGCCATCTGGCCCGATCGCATCCGGCCAGAAGTGATCGCCGCGATCCAGAAGGCCGGAATCGTCCACCCGTGGGCGCACCAGGCGATCGCCGCCGAGCACGCCCTGGACGGCGAATCCGTGGTCATCGCCACCGGCACGGCGTCCGGCAAGTCGCTCGCCTATCTCGCCCCGGTGCTCACCGCCCTGCTCGACGGCTCCGAGGCCCCGAACGGCCGGGGTGCGACCGCCCTGTATCTCGCCCCCACCAAGGCCCTGGCCGCCGACCAGAGGCGTGCGGTGAAGGAACTCGCGGCACCGCTCGGCAACGCCATCAGGCCCGCGGTCTACGATGGCGACACCCCGGTCGAGGAACGCGAGTGGGTGCGTCAGTACGCCAACTACGTCCTGACCAACCCCGACATGCTGCACCGCGGGATACTCCCGTCCCACCCCCGCTGGTCCTCCTTCCTGCGCGCCCTGCGCTTTGTCGTCATCGACGAGTGCCACACCTACCGGGGTGTCTTCGGTTCCCACGTCGCCCAGGTGGTGCGCCGGCTACGCCGTCTGTGCGCCCGATACGGAGCGAATCCGGTCTTCCTCCTCGCCTCGGCCACCGCGGCGGAGCCCTCCGTCGCGGCGGGCCGCCTCACCGGTCTCCCGGTCAGGGAGGTCGCCGACGACGCCTCGCCGCGCGGCGAAATGGTCTTCGCCCTGTGGGAGCCGCCCCTGACCGAGCTGCAGGGCGAGAAGGGCGCGCCCGTTCGCCGTACCGCCACTGCCGAGACCGCCGACCTCCTCACCGATCTGACCGTCCAGGGCGTCCGCTCGGTCGCCTTCGTACGCTCCCGGCGCGGCGCCGAACTGATCTCCGTCATCGCCAAGGAACGCCTCGCCGAGGTGGACCCCTCCCTGCCCGCCCGGGTCGCCGCCTACCGTGGGGGTTATCTCCCCGAGGAGCGCCGCGCCCTGGAGCGCGCCCTGCACTCCGGCCGACTGCTCGGCCTGGCCGCCACCACCGCCCTCGAACTCGGCATCGACGTTTCCGGCCTGGATGCCGTCGTCATCGCGGGCTATCCCGGCACCAGGGCGTCGCTGTGGCAGCAGGCGGGCCGCGCCGGACGTTCCGGCCAGGGCGCCCTGGCCATCCTGGTGGCCCGCGACGACCCGCTGGACACCTTCCTCGTCCACCATCCCGAAGCGCTGTTCCAGCAGCCCGTGGAGTCGACCGTCCTCGACCCGGACAACCCGTACGTCCTCGCCCCTCACCTGTGTGCCGCCGCTGCGGAGCTCCCGCTCACCGAGCCCGACCTGGAGCTCTTCGGCCCGGCCGCGGCCGAACTGCTGCCGCAGCTGGAGGCCGCGAAGCTGCTGCGCAAACGGGCATCGGGCTGGCACTGGACCCGCCGGGAGCGCGCCGCCGATCTCACCGACATCCGGGGCGAGGGCGGCCGCCCCATCCAGATCGTCGAGGAGGGCACCGGCCGGCTGCTGGGCACCGTCGACGAATCGGCCGCGCACACCGCCGTCCACGAAGGCGCCGTCCACCTCCACCAGGGCCGCACCTACCTGGTCCGGAAGCTGGATCTGGAGGACTCGGTGGCCCTGGTCGAGGAGGCCAACCCGCCGTACTCGACGACCGCACGCGACACCACATCCATCGCCGTCCTGGAGACCGACACCGAGATCCCGTGGGGTGACGGGCGGCTCTGCTACGGCTCCGTGGAAGTCACCAACCATGTCGTCTCCTTCCTGCGCCGCAAACTGATCACCGGCGAGGTCCTCGGCGAGACCAAGCTGAATCTGCCGCCCCGCACTCTGCGCACGCGCGCCGTGTGGTGGACGGTCACGCAGGACCAGCTCGACGCCGCCCGTATCAACCCGGAGATCCTGGGCGGCGCCCTGCATGCCGCGGAGCACGCGTCGATCGGGATGCTGCCGCTCTTCGCCACCTGCGACCGATGGGACATCGGTGGCGTCTCCGTGCCGTTGCACCCGGACACCCTGTTGCCCACGGTCTTCGTGTACGACGGTCATCCGGGCGGTGCCGGATTCGCCGAGCGGGCCTTCCACACCGCCCGTACGTGGCTGACCGCGACCCGCCAGGCCATCGCGTCCTGCGAATGCGAGGCGGGCTGCCCGTCCTGCGTCCAGTCCCCCAAGTGCGGCAACGGCAACGATCCGCTGCACAAACGCGGCGCCGTGCGCCTCCTCAGCGAACTCCTCCGGTCCGCGCCGCCGGACCCGGGGGAGCCGAGCCCTCCGGAACCGTCGGAGACGACAGCTCCGGAGAGCCGGGAGCAGCCGCCTCAGGCCCCGCCCGGGACCTGACCGCCGGTTTGTACGGCCCGAAACTCACCCGGGCCGTCACATCGGCGATCTCCCCACGCACCACGCACCGCACCACCACTGCCCCCTGCGCTGCGGCCACCTTCCCGGCCGCCCCGCACGCCTCCTCGGGCCCTTGCAGGGCCCGGTCGGCCGCGGCCAGGGCTGCCAGGTCCGCCGCACCGCCGGCCCGGTGCCGAACGACCACCACCTGTCCGAGCGCAAGCACGACCCCGAACACCGCGCACAACGTGGCCGTGGTCATCGCCACCCACACCGTCGCCAGGCCCCTGTCCCGGTCCGGATCCCGCCCCCGCCCACCGCAACCGCGTCCGCGATCCCCACGCGTGTGCAGCCACCTGATGGCGGCCCTCCGGGCGCCCTCCCCCATCCCGATCACGGCGTCACCCCCACCGTGTCCTCGGCCAGTGCTGCCGCCTCAGCATGGAGCGTGAGGGCCAGTGGGCCGAGTCCTGGCGTCGGCGCCGCCACCCGTACCCGCCACAGCTCCCCGGCCCGCTCCATCGCGACTTCGGCCCCGCCGGGTGCCGCCGAACGGGCGGCTTCCAGCACCTGCGGCTCCGGTTCCGAGCGGGCCGCCGCCCGCGCCCCGGCCCTGGCCGCGTCCACGCACCGGATCTGGGCGGAGGCGGCCATCAGCGCCCAGACCAGCGCCAGGGCGAAAACCACCAGCACCGGAATCGCCATGGCCGCTTCCGCCGTCACCGCACCCCGGTCCCCGACTCCGACCCCGCCCGTGGTCCCGGAACGGCCCCCGGCGCACGCCCCGGAACCGCTCCTAGAACTTTGCATCGAGCGCGTCCTTGAGAAGTGACTGCAGTGCGGACATGACCGGCTGGCTGGTCACCACCTTGTAGAGCACCGCTGCGAACGCACAGGCCGCGATCGTCCCCACCGCATATTCGGATGTCGTCATTCCGTTGTCCGACCGGGCTCGGCTCACCATGCCCCGCACCCAGCCCCTGATTCGCTGTGCCATTTCAACCCCCGTGAAATGCATAATTCATATCGAATAGATACTTACTAGTACTTTTCTGTCATCCGGCGTGAAGCAGGCCGGTCGCCAGACCGATCACCACCGGCGCCACCCCGACCGCCAGGAAAGCGGGCAGAAAGCAGAGCCCGACCGGTGCGGTGATCAGCACGCCTGCCCGCTGGGCGCGCGCCACGGCCGCACTCGCCCGCTCCGCCCGCATCGCCTCGGCCAGCCGCGCCACCGGCTCCGCCGCCGGAGCCCCGGTCGATCCCGCCCGGTCCAGGCAGCGGGACAACGCACCCGCGCCCGGTATCTCCCCGAACCGCCCCCAGGCCACCGCAGGTTCACCACCGAGCCGGATCTCCGCCGCCGTCCGCGCCAGACGCACGCCGACCGGTCCGCCCAGCGACTCCCCCACCGCTTCCGCCGCCTCTCGGGGCCCGGCTCCGGCAGAGATGCAGGCCGACAAGAGGTCTGCTGCCAACGGGAGTTGGCGTAAGACCTGCGCCGCTTCCACAGCACCGGCCCCCGGTTCGCGGCTGCGCCGGGCCCGCTGCCACCTCCAGGCGCCGTACGCCCCCGCCAGCCCGGCCGCGAACCCCGGCAGGCCGCCGATCAGGACCGCGCCCGTCGCCAAAGCACCCAGCGGCGCGATCCATACCTTCGCCCGGGCGCCGGAAACCGTCCGCCCGCGCCGACGCTTCACCGGGCCGATGGCCAGCAGCACAGCGCCCCGGCGGCGTACCGCCCGTGTCCGCCGCCGTCCCGCCAGGGCAAGGGCCAGATACACGACCGTGCCCAGAACCGCCCACACTGCCGCCACCCGGTGGGCGACTTCGCCGGTGACCCCGTTCATGCCGCCTCCCCCGCCCGTACGATCCGGCAGGCCCAGCAGAGTCCGGCCGCCTCCAGCAACCCGCCCGCCACCAGACAGACCAGCCCGGCCGGCGTGTGCAGCAGCACCCTCAGCGGATCGGCTCCGAGCGCCGCTCCCAGCCCCAGGCCAAGCACCGGCAGCAGCGCCAGCACGGCCACCGTCGACCAGGCACCCGCCAGTTGGGCCCGTAACTCCTCCCGTCTGCGTCGCTCTGCCCGCAGCGCACCCTCCAGGCGGTCCAGGCCCGCCGCGAGCCCGGCCCCGCCGTCCACCGCCACCCGCCAGCAGGCCGCCACCCCGGCGAGCCCGTCCAGACCCGGCTCCCGCGCCGCCTGCCTGAGCGCCCCCGGCACATCGCCACCGAACCGCGCCGCAGCGGACACACCGGCCTCCGCCGCTCCCATCACTCCGGTCCCGCGGACGGCGACGAGCAACGCCTGCCCCGGCTCGTGCCCGGCCCGCAGCTCACCCACGACGGCACCGCACAGCGCCACCACCTCATCGGCCCGGCGTTCCCGCTCCTGCGCCAGGGCCCGTCTCCGCAGCCACCGCCGCACCAGCGGCACCGCCACCACCCCTGCCGGCACCGGAAGCATGGACTTCCCCAGCACGGCGATGGCCAACGCCACCGGCAGACAGAGCCACTCCCGCCGCTCCCGCAACCGCTCCTGGAACCAAGCCCGAATCCGCTCCCAGCGCTCACGCAGCGGCGACTCCACCACCCCGTCTACGAACAACACCCGTGCTCGCCGTCGCCCCTGGTCCTGTGCCACCACCAGCCAGGCCGCCACCCCGACGCACAAGACCGCCGCACAGCTCGCGCTCGCCGACAGCCCCACCGTCGCACCATTGCTCACAGCGCACCCCCGATCAGCGACCGCAGCCGTTCCCAACCCTGTTCCTGCACAAATCCGTCGGCGCCCCAGCGCAGCGCCGGCACGGTCACCACCAGCCCAGCTGCATCCCGCTCCAGGACCTGCACCTCGGCGATCCGCCGCTGCCCGGCCCGGTCCCGTACGAGATGGACCACCACCGACAGCGCCGCCGCCAACTGGCTGTGAAGCGCCGTCCGGTCCAGCCCCGCCGCCGTCCCCAATGCCTCAAGGCGGGCCGGGACGTGCTCGGCAGCATTGGCGTGAACCGTCCCGCAGCCGCCCTCGTGGCCGGTATTCAGCGCGGCCAGCAGTTCGGTGACCTCGGCGCCCCGCACCTCCCCGACCACCAGCCGGTCGGGCCGCATCCGCAGCGCCTGCCGCACCAAGTCCCTCAGGGTCACGCGCCCCGCCCCCTCCTGGTTGGCGGGGCGCGACTCCAGGCGCACCACATGCGGATGGTCCGGCCGCAGCTCCGCCGAGTCCTCGGCGAGCACGATTCGCTCACGCTCCCCGACCGCGCCCAGCAGACTCGACAACAGGGTCGTTTTCCCGGCCCCCGTCCCCCCACTGATCAGATACGAGACCCGGGCCTCCACCAACGCCCTCAGCACCCGGTCACCGCCCGGCGGCACGGTCCCCGCCGCGACCAGCTCCGTCAGCGAGAAGGCCCTGGGCCGCACCACCCGCAACGACAGGCACGTCGAGCCGACGGACACCGGCGGCAGCACGGCATGCATACGGGTGCCGTCCGGCAGCCGCGCGTCCACCCAGGGCCGGGCGTCGTCCAGCCGCCGCCCCGCCACGGCCGCCAGCCGCTGCGCCAGCCTGCGCACCGCGGCGGCGTCCGGAAAGGTCACCCCGGTGAGTTCGAGCCCGCCACCCCGGTCCACCCACACCCGGTCCGGCGCGGAGACCAGCACATCTGTCACGGCCGGGTCGGCGAGCAGCGGTTCCAACACCCCGGTGCCGACCAGCTCGCCGCGCAACTCATCGGCCGCACCGAGCACTTCGGCATCGCCGAGCAGCCGCCCCTGGGCCCGAAGAGCTGCCGCGACCCCGGCCGGGGTCGGCGCCGCGCCGCTCTGCGCCAGCCGCTGCCGCACGGCGTCGAGCAGCGCCTGAGTCATGATGCACCCCCGCCGGCGCGTCCCCCTGCGCCCTCCGAGGCGAGTGCCCGCTCCCAGAACGCCGTGCAGAACCTGGCCAGTGGACCGCGCGCACTGCCGCCGGGCGGTGCGCCGCCGTCCTGGGCGGCCAGCAGCCCGGCGTCGAACGGGAGTTCACCGGCGAGCGGCAGCCCCAGCGCCTGCGCCACCCACCGTTCGTCGAGGCCCGCCGCGTACGGGCCTCGGGCTACCACCCGCAGGTCGTCCAGGACCATCCCGGCCATCGACGCCACCCGCTTCGCCGCCGCGACTGCGCGAAGCTCCCCAGGAACCACCAGCAGCCCGAGGTCCAGCTGCGCGAGCGCCTCGGCCACCGACTCGTCGACCCGCCGGGGCAGATCGACGACCACCACCCCGCCGAGCCTGCGTGCGGCGGCCAGCACGGCCTGCATGGCCTGTGGCGGGATGACCACCCAGTCGTCGCGGCCCCAGCTGAGCACCCGCAGACCGTGCAGTGCGGGCAGGGACTCCTCCAATGCGCCTCCGCCGACCCGCCCTTTGGAATGGGCGAAATCCGGCCACCTCATTCCCTCGGCCCGTTCGCCGCCGAGCAGCACATCGATGCCCCCGCCGAGCGGGTCACCGTCGATCAGCATGGTCCGCCGTCCGGCCCTGGCCGCGGTCACCGCGAGGGCGCAGGCCAGTGTGGATGCGCCGGATCCGCCCCGTCCGCCGATCACCCCGACGGTGAGTGCCGGCCGGCCCACGCCTTCCGCCGCATTGGCGATCTGGTCGACGAGCCAGCCCTCCGAATCGGGCAGCCTCAGCACATACTCGGCCCCGATCTCCACGGCGCGGCGCCAGACATCCGGGGCGTCCTGGTCCCGGCCGACGAGCATCACGCCGCGCCTGCGCGCCGCGCCGCGGCACCGCTGGGCGGCATCGTCCCCCACGAGAACCATCGGGGCCTGCTCCCAGCCGCCTCTGCGTTCGGGCAGCGAGTGATGAACTTCCGGTTCCGCTCCGGCGGCCGCGCACAGCCGCAGCAGGTCGTCGAGGAGTTCCACATCCTCGGTCACGATCAGCGGTCCGCCCCGCCGCACTTCGGCGGTCGGCAGACGATCCCGTGCGATGGATTCAGCCACGATCTCCGCCCCCTTCTCACTGCACCTTCATCGCGGTTCGCGGTGATCTCGGAGCGTTCCGAGATCGGCGATTCCACAACCCGCGGACTTCGCGGCAGGAATCACCGTGCAGCGCTTCGGAAAATCGTGTGGATCTTGCTCAAAAACTGTGGACAACTCCACCGTTGTGAATAACTCTGTCGCTCGTACCGGCGACTTCCGGAGAGCAGCACTTCCGCTACGCACCGTGACGAGTCAAGATGGCGAGGGACGGACCGAGAAGCGGGCCGTCACGGCCGAAATGGAGGCAGGATGCTTGATTCCGAACGGCAGAAACGCGTCCGGACATGCGACGACCCCCGCCGGGGGGGAGAGCGGGGGTCGTCCCCACGGCCGACTCGGGGGGGGAGGAGTCGGACCGGGTTAGCACGGTCGCGAACGATCCGTGACTTCCATGGTGTACCCGAGACCCTTCTCAGGCAAACCCACGCGCCAGAGTTTACGCCGAATGGTGGGCCCCTATGCTCTGCCTTGTGGAAAACCGCTTCTTGCCGCGCACAGCAGCCTTCTTTGACCTGGACAAGACGGTCATTGCGAAGTCATCGACGCTGACCTTCAGCAAGTCCTTCTACCAAGGCGGACTGATCAACCGCCGCGCTGTACTGCGCACCGCGTACGCACAGTTCGTGTTCCTTGCCGGGGGTGCAGATCACGACCAGATGGAGCGGATGCGGGAATATCTCTCCGCGCTCTGCAAGGGCTGGAACGTCCAGCAAGTGAAGGAAATCGTCGCCGAGACCCTGCATGATCTGATCGACCCGATCATCTACGACGAAGCGGCAACACTCATCGAGGAGCATCACACCGCCGGACGCGATGTGGTGATCGTCTCGACCTCGGGCGCAGAGGTCGTCGAACCGATCGGCGAGCTGCTCGGCGCCGACCGAGTCGTCGCCACCCGAATGGTCGTCGGTGACGACGGCTGCTTCACTGGTGAAGTCGAGTACTACGCGTACGGGCCGACGAAGGCCGAGGCGGTCAAGGCGCTCGCAGTGTCGGAGGGATACGACCTCTCTCGCTGCTACGCCTACAGCGATTCCGCGACCGATGTACCGATGCTGGAGTCGGTCGGCCACCCGCACGCGGTGAATCCGGACCGCGCTCTGCGGCGCGAAGCAACCCTTCGCGAGTGGCCGATTCTCGTCTTCGACCGACCGGTGCGGCTCAAGCAGCGACTGCCCACGTTCTCACTGCCGCCGCGCCCGGCATTGGTCGCGGCGGCGGCGCTGGGCGCAGCCGCCGTCACAGCGGGACTGGTCTGGTACACCTCTCGCCGCCGCACCACCACGACCTCCGTCTGATGTACGAGCCGGGCGGCGCCCCGACCCACGCCCTGATCCCGCCGCCCGGCCGGTCAATGGGATCGAGCAAGGCGGCCGATCGGTCCCATTCATCCGGCCGAACCGAGTTGTCCAACTCGCCCGTAATTGAACCTAAAAGTAAAGAAGTGTGGCCAGCACTACCGTTCACCCCGGCTCTGGAGTACAAAGGACTCAACGGCCCGCGAGACCAAGGACATCCGAGAGGATTACCTGTAACGCAGTGAAGGCCCCACGGACCGAGCATGAAAACCGAGCACCCACGCGACGTCGACCCGTCGATTACGGGCCAGCCGCACCAGGGAACGGGCAAAGTCCCCGACCTGATGGGCATATATCGAGGACGCATGGTAACTGGGTAGACATGCCAGCGGCGGTACCGAGAACGGTACCGCCGCAACCCTTTTATCGGGCACGGAAGTTACTGTGGTGGAGTCACCGTGCAGGAGTTACCACGGTGAAGTCATCCATTCGCCACACCCAGTTGCCGCGCCCGGCCCCGCGGACCCGCCGCCCCGTTACGCGGCGCCGCGCTGCAGCGCCTCGCACACCGCCGTCGACTCCCTGACACCCAGCTCCACGGCGCGCCCGCAGTGTGCGATCCAGGCCGCCACCCCCTCCGGCGTCCCCGACAGATAGCCCTCGAACGCGGCGATGTACGCCGCCCGCCCCTGCTCGGCATGGCCCATCTCGGCGGGGCAGATCGATTTGGGGTCGAGCCCACTACCGATCAGCACGATCCGCTCGGCGGTCCGCGCGACGAGGCCGTTGTACGAACCGAAGGGACGCAGGGCCAGCAATTCGCCGTGCACGACCGCCGCCGTCACCAGTGCGGGCGCCGCAGTGCCCGAAAGGATCAACCCGGAGAGCCCCTCCAGCCGCCCGGCCACCTCCTCGGCGTCCGGCAGCGGCGCTTCGATCAGCGGCTCGTCCACGGGTTCGCCCGCCAGCCGCGGCCGGCCGACAGCATCCTCGGGCGCCGCGCCGCCGGCCGCAACCAGATGCAGCCGCGCCAGGACACGCAGCGGCGACTGCCGCCAGATGGAGAGCAGTTGGCCCGCTTCGGCGGTCAGCCTCAGGGCCGCTCCGATCACATGCGCCTCACCGTCACCGCTGAAGTCGGTGCGTCGGCGCACCTCCTCCAGATTCCAGTCGGCGCCGGACAGCGCCGCCGAGCCGCGGGCGCCGCGCAGCGCCGCTTCGGCGGTGACCTCGTTGCTGCGGCGCCGCATGACGCGGTGGCCGTAGACCCGGTCGACAGCCTTGCGTACGGAGTCCACCGCGTCGGCAACCCCCGGCAGGGTGCCCAGGGTGGCGAGCGGATCAGAGGCAGTCGTACTCATAAGTAGCGAGGCTACGCGCCCCCTACACCGATACCGCCCGGGAGTGGCCTTCTTCACGAAGTGAGACAGCAGAACGCAATCACACCGCTACCCTAGGTGAACATGAAGATCGCTTTCGTAGGGAAGGGCGGCAGCGGCAAGACCACGCTGTCCTCGCTCTTCATCCGCCACCTTGCCGCCAATGAAGCCCATGTCGTCGCGGTGGACGCCGACATCAACCAGCACCTCGGGGCCGCGCTGGGTCTCGACGACCACGAGGCTGTGGCGCTGCCCGCCATGGGAGCCCAGCTGCCTCTGATCAAAGAGTATCTGCGTGGCAGCAATCCCCGTATCGCCTCCGTCGAGACGATGATCAAGACGACTCCGCCCGGCGAGGGCTCGCGGCTGCTGCGGGTCCGCGAGGACAACCCGATCTACGACGCGTGCGCCCGCACGGTCCGGCTCGACGACGGGGAGATCCGGCTGATGGCCACCGGGCCGTTCACCGAGTCGGATCTCGGCGTGGCCTGCTACCACTCCAAAGTCGGCGCGGTCGAGCTCTGCCTCAACCATCTCGTCGACGGCCCCGACGACTACATCGTCGTTGACATGACAGCAGGTTCGGACTCCTTCGCTTCCGGGATGTTCACCCGCTTCGACATGACGTTCCTGGTCGCCGAGCCGACCCGTAAGGGCGTGTCGGTCTATCGCCAGTACAAGGAGTACGCGCGGGACTTCGGGGTCGCGCTGAAGGTCATCGGCAACAAGGTGCAGGGCGAGGACGATCTGGACTTCCTGCGTGCCGAGGCGGGCGACGATCTGCTGGTCAGCGTCGGGCACTCCGACTGGGTACGGGCGATGGAAAAGGGCAGGCCGGCCCGCTTCGAGCTGCTGGAGGCGGACAACCGGATGGCCCTGCAGGCGCTGCAGGACGCCGCGGAGGATTCGTACGAGCAGCGGGACTGGGAGCGCTACACGCGGCAGATGGTGCACTTCCATCTGAAGAACGCGGAGAGCTGGGGCAATGAGAAGACGGGCGCCGACCTGGCGGCCCAGGTCGACCCCGCCTTCGTGCTCGACGAGCGGTACATGCAGGACGGCGCCGCTCAGCCCGCCTGATCAGCCGGCCCCGGCCGGAAGGATGCGCTCGTTCCGGCCGGGGGAGCCGCCGCACCCTCAAGCGGCAGCCGCAGCCGAAGGACACGCAGCTCGGTGACCGCGCGCGGTCACCGAACCCGGCCACCGGACACCGTCACCGAGCTAGTGACCGGCCTGATCCGCGCCGGACCCGGCCTGAGCCTTACCGGCCCCCGACACCCGGCCTGCTTCCGCCCCCGAGTTCCCGGCTTCGTCGAGAAACTCCGTCCAGCCCTTCACCGGGGCCTGGCCGACATCGAGCGTGCCGAGCTTCGCCAGCGTTGCCGGGTCCTGCGCGTCCAGCCAGTCGGCCAGCTGCCGGAAGGACACGCAGCGGACGCCCTCCTCGGTGCAGACCGTCGCGATGGTCTCCTCGACGGCGCGCATGTACGTGCCGCCGTTCCAGGACTCGAAGTGGTTGCCGACGATCAGCGGGGCACGGTTTCCGTCGTACGCGCGATCGAAGGCCTGGATCAGGCCGTCGCGTATCTGATTGCCCCAGTACTCGTGCTGGTCCGGGTCGCCCTGTGCCGTACCGGACTGGTTGAACATGAAGTTGTAGTCCATCGAGAGGGTCTCGAACTCACGCCCCGGGACCGGGACGAGCTGCATCGAGAGGTCCCAGATGCCGTCCTTCTTCTTCGGCCAGACCTGGTTGTTGACGCCGCTGGAGTCGTAGCGGAAGCCCATCGTCCGCGCTGCGGCCACCATGTTCTTCTGCCCCTCCAGACAGGGGGTGCGGCCGCCGACGAGTTCCTTGTCGTAGTCGAAGGGAAGCGGCATCTCGCCCTTGAGGTCGGGGGCGTTGGTCTTCCAGCTCTTCACAAAGGACTTGGCCTGGTCGATCTCGCTCTTCCACTGGTCGACGGACCAGGTGCCGCCACCGTCGGGGCCGCAGAAGTGGCCGTTGAAGTGGGTGCCGATCTCATCGCCGTCCTCCCAGGCGCCGCGAACCTGGGTGATGGTGTTCCGGATTCCCTCGGTGTCGTTGAAGCCGATGTCGGAGCTGCCGGCATTGTGCTTCGGCGGGTCGTAGAGCTCCCGCTTCTCGTCCGGCAGCATGTACACGCCGCTGAGGAAGTACGTCATGTTCGCGTGGTATTTCTTGCCCACCTCACGGAAGTGCGAGAACAGCTTCTGGCTGTCCTCACCTGCGCCGTCCCACGAGAACACCACGAACTGCGGGGGCTTCTGACCTGGCGCCAGGCGCTGCGCCACGGGCTGCTTCGGCTGGCTGCCCGTGAAGGCGGTGGAGCCGTCGCCGATGAGCCGGAGCCCGCTCTCGGGTGCGGCCCGAGGGGCGTTCTTCTTCGCTCCGGTGCCTCGCTTCGCGGCAGCGGGTCCGGGGGCCCCGGTCCTGGAATCCGTACCGGAGGAGCAGCCGGCCACTCCCGAGGTCAGTGCAACGGCCATGACTCCCAGGGCGACCCGCTCGGCGGCGATCCTCTTCGTGGCGCCCATCATCCGCTCACCCCCTTCCTTGCGGGAAATTTGCGTTGAAGTGCCGACACGGCGCGGCCAAGGCTGCACACGACCCTGCCGGAATCAGCACGACAAGTCATATGAAAAGCTGCTTATTCACTTGAATGAGTGGTTGAATCGTCTATTTAGCCTCAACTGTGGACACAGATCTTTACTCTCCATTACGATCTGTTTACTGAGAGTTGAGAAATCCCGCCGCTGCACGCCGTGACCCACGGCCGCGTCCCTCACGTTCCGCGACCGCGCTGCCCCGGAGGAGACGGGAACATGTCTGCTTGCGTCCCCACTCGTCATGACCGCACATCCCGTAGTTCGGGCCCACCCCGCGCCTCGGGAATCAAGCGACCGCACAGCCCGCCACCGCCGCCGCGCGGCGGACGATTCCGCATCGCGGGCGCCGACCTGTCCGCATCGATCACGGTCTTCCTGCTCGCCGTCCCCATGTCGCTCGGCCTTGCCGTCGCCATGGACGCCCCGCTGACGGCCGGCCTCGTCTCCGCTGCGATCGGCGGCATCGTCGCCGGACTGCTCGGTGGCACACCCCTCCAGGTCAGCGGCCCGTCCGCCGGACTGACCGTGGTCACAGCCGAGTTGATCCAGATCTACGGCTGGCGCACCACCTGCGCGATCACCATCGCCGCCGGTCTTCTTCAGATCCTGCTGGGCTCGCTTCGGGCGGCGCGCAGCGCCCTCGCCGTCAGCCCCGCCATCGTGCACGGCACCCTCGCCGGCATCGGTGTGGCCATCGCACTCGCCCAGCTGCACATCGTGCTCGGCGGCTCACCTCAGAGTTCGGCCGTCGCCAACGCCCTCGCCCTCCCCGGCCAGGTGGGGCGGGTGAGTCCGGCCGCCCTGCTGATCGGCGCGCTGACCATCACCGTCCTGGTCCTGTGGCCGCGGATTCCGGGGCGGATCGGCCGGGTGGTACGGCGGATTCCGGCTGCCCTCGCCGCGGTGGTGACCGCGACGGCGGTGGCTGCGATCACGGCGCCCGGGATCGCCCGGGTCGATCTGCCGTCCTGGCGCTCGCACGCCCTGCCGGAGATGCCGCACGGCCCCGTACTCGCCCTGGCCACGGCTGTGTTCACAGTGATGCTGGTGGCCAGTCTGGAGTCGCTGCTCGCCGCGGTCGCCGTGGACAAACTGTCGGCCGACCGCGCCGGCGAGCAAGCGTCCGCCCGGTCCAAGGCCGACTTGGCGTCGGCGTCGGGTTCGGCTTCAGCCCCGGGCCCGGCCTCGTCCCCGGCGTCCCCGCAGGACCCGGCGTCCCCGGCGTCCCCGGCGTCCCCGCCCATCAGACGCTCCGATCTCGACCGTGAGCTGCGTGCCCAGGGCATCGCCAACACCCTGTCCGGGCTGGTGGGCGGGCTGGCGGTGTCGGGCGGTGCGGTGCGCAGTTCGGCGAATGTGCGGGCCGGGGCGACGGGCCGTGCCTCCACCGTGCTGCACGGCGTCTGGGTGGCACTCGCCGCCGGACTGCTGATCACCACCCTGGAGCGGATCCCGCTGGCCGCGCTCGCCGCACTGGTCATGGTGGTCGGCATCCAGATGGTGAGTTTCGCCCACATCCGCAATGTTCATAAGCACCGGGAATTCCTGGTGTACGGGGCGACGATCACCGGCGTGGTCCTCTTCGGCGTGCTCAAGGGTGTGGTGATCGGCATCGCGGTGGCGGTAGCCGTCGCCCTGCACCGGCTGGCCCGGACCAGGATCACCGTGACCGATCAGGGCGGCCGGCATCTGGTGGTCGTACGGGGCCAGTTGACGTTCCTGGCGGTGCCTCGGCTCAGCCGGACGCTCGGCCAGCTGCCTCCGGACGGGGATGCCGTCGTCGAGCTGGACGGCTTCTTCATGGACCATGCGGCGTACGAAACGATCCAGGACTGGAGCATCGCCCAGACGGCCCACGGCGGCCGGGTCGTCTTCACCGGCAAGTCCGGCGGCCGGATCGCCGAGCCCGCCTCGGCGGCGCATTCCTGTTGCCGCCCCTGGACGCCGTGGCGCAACCATCACTGCCACGACCGGCCCGAGCAGACGCCCGAGACCCAACACGGCCGCCTCGGCACGGGCCCCGACCCCGACTCCGGATCCAGTTCCATCGAGGACCGCTCCCCCGGCCCGACCGACTCCCCCACCGCCGCTCCGCGCCCGACCGGCGACAACCGCCTGTTCAGCGGCCTGAGTTCGTTCCAGCGGAACACCGCTCCGCTCGTGCGCGAGGAGCTGGCCCGGTTGGCCCGCGAGGGTCAACGCCCCTCCCAGCTCTTCATCACCTGCGCCGACTCCCGCCTGGTCACCAGCATGATCACGGCGAGCGGCCCGGGTGACCTGTTCACCGTGCGGAACATCGGCAATCTGGTGCCCCCGCCGGACGCCGAGTCGAGTGACGACTCGGTGGGCGCCGCAATCGAGTACGCGGTGGATGTACTGAAGGTGGAGTCCATCACCGTCTGCGGGCACTCCGGCTGCGGCGCGATGCAGGCCCTGCTCGGCACCAAACCGGCCCCGGACACTCCGCTGACGTCCCTGTGGCGCTGGCTGAGACACGGGCTGCCGAGCCTGGAGCGGATGGCGTCCCGGCATCATGCCTGGGCCCGGATCTCCGGCCGACTGCCTGCCGATGCGGTGGAGCAGCTCTGCCTCACCAATGTGGTCCAGCAGCTGGACCATCTGCGCGCCCATGAATCGGTGGCACGGAGGCTCGCGGAGGGCACACTCCAACTGCACGGGATGTACTTCCATGTGGGCGAGGCGCAGGCCTATCTGCTGACCGAGGGCGCGAGCGCCGGGCTCGCGCTCGAGGAAGTCTTCGACCGTGTGGACCCTGGCGACGCCCATACCTCGGCCGACTCCCACGCCCCGGCCGACTCCCACTCCCTCGCCGACGCCGACACGCCCAGGCCCACCGCCGCCCCGGGCGATCCATCCGGTTCCGGCGAGTTGGTACGTACCGGCGTCTGAACCACATTCGCCCCCGGTCCGTGAGACCTTGTGGTCCCGCCTCCATGCCGCTCCGTGTCGCGCTGCGCCGCTCTGCGCCGCGCTGCGCCGGACCGCACGTGGAGGCGGGACCGTGTCTCCATACACGAGACACAGGTCTAAACCAATTCCGGGCAGACACTTGTCACCCGGCCTTTGGCCTGATGAGCTATGCCCCGGGACACAACGGACACCCTGGGAATGGGAGATGTCGTGAGCAACGAAAGCCTGGCCAATCTGCTCAAGGAGGAGACGGGAGCATGAGCGAGCATTCCTCCCTCTCCAACCTGCTCAAGGAGGAGCGGCGGTTCGCACCGCCTGCCGATCTGGCCGCCAATGCCAACGTCAAAGCGGAGGCGTACGAGCAGGCCGAGGCGGACCGGCTGGGCTTCTGGGCCGAGCAGGCCCGTCGCCTGACCTGGGCCACGGAGCCGACCGAGACGCTCGACTGGAGCAACCCGCCCTTCGCAAAGTGGTTCGCGGACGGCAGGCTCAACGTCGCGTACAACTGCGTGGACCGCCACGTCGAGGCCGGCCATGGTGACCGGGTCGCCATCCACTTCGAGGGTGAGCCCGGCGACAGCCGTGCCATCACTTACGCGGACCTGAAGGACGAGGTCTCCCGCGCCGCGAACGCCCTCACCGAGCTCGGTGTCGGCAAGGGCGACCGGGTCGCCGTCTATCTGCCGATGATCCCCGAGGCCGCCATCGCGATGCTGGCCTGCGCCCGCATCGGCGCCGCGCACTCGGTGGTCTTCGGCGGCTTCTCCGCCGACGCCATCGCCACCCGTATCCAGGACGCGGACGCCAAGGTCGTCATCACCGCCGACGGTGGCTACCGCCGCGGCAAGCCGTCCGCGCTCAAGCCCGCCGTGGACGACGCCGTCTCCCGTATCGACAGCGTCGAGCATGTCCTCGTGGTGCGGCGCACCGGACAGGACACCGCATGGACCGAGGGCCGCGACGTCTGGTGGCACGAGATCACCGGCCGGCAGTCCGCCGAGCACACCCCCGAGGCGTTCGAGGCGGAGCAGCCGCTCTTCATCCTCTACACCTCCGGCACCACGGGTAAGCCGAAGGGCATCCTGCACACCTCCGGTGGCTACCTCACGCAGGCTGCGTACACCCACAACGCGGTCTTCGACCTCAAGCCGGAGACCGATGTCTTCTGGTGCACCGCCGACATCGGCTGGGTGACCGGCCACTCGTACATCGTCTACGGCCCGCTGGCCAACGGCGCGACACAGGTCATGTACGAAGGCACGCCCGACTCGCCGCACCAGGGGCGTTTCTGGGAGATCGTGCAGAAGTACGGTGTCACGATCCTCTACACCGCGCCCACCGCGATCCGTACGTTCATGAAGTGGGGTGACGACATCCCCGCCAAGTTCGACCTGAGCAGTCTCCGTATCCTCGGTTCGGTCGGTGAGCCGATCAACCCCGAGGCGTGGATGTGGTACCGCAAGCACATCGGCGCCGACAAGTGCCCGATCGTGGACACCTGGTGGCAGACCGAGACGGGCGCGATGATGATCTCGCCGCTTCCCGGTGTCACGGAGACCAAGCCCGGTTCGGCCCAGCGCGCCCTGCCCGGTATCTCCGCCACGGTCGTCGACGACGAGGCCAACGAAGTTCCGAACGGCGGGGGCGGCTACCTCGTCCTCACCGAGCCGTGGCCGTCGATGCTCCGCACCATCTGGGGCGACGACCAGCGCTTCATCGACACCTACTGGTCGCGCTTCCAGGGCAAGTACTTCGCGGGCGACGGCGCCAAGAAGGACGAGGACGGCGACATCTGGCTGCTCGGCCGGGTCGACGACGTGATGCTCGTGTCCGGGCACAACATCTCGACCACCGAGGTCGAGTCGGCACTCGTGTCGCACCCTTCGGTCGCCGAGGCCGCCGTGGTCGGCGCCGCCGACGAGACGACCGGCCAGTCCATCGTCGCCTTCGTGATACTGCGCGGTACGGCTGCCGCCTCCGACGAGCTCGTCGCGGAGCTGCGCAACCACGTCGGCACCACGCTCGGCCCGATCGCCAAGCCGAAGCGGGTCCTGCCGGTCGCCGAACTGCCGAAGACGCGCTCCGGCAAGATCATGCGGCGTCTGCTGCGTGACGTCGCCGAGAACCGCGAGCTGGGCGACGTCACGACGCTCACCGACTCCTCGGTGATGGAGCTCATCCAGACCCAGCTGCCGACCTCCTCCTCCGAGGACTGAGCGCGGCAAGTACGTTCCCGAGGGGCATCCGGCAACGCGCCGGGTGCCCCTCGGGCATTTAAGGTGAAGATCACCGAATACAGTCCCGCGCACCCCGGGTACAGTGGCAGCGGCGTCAACAAAGCAATAAGAAATCTCCACAGGGTGTGCCGGGAAGTCTGGTCGGCAAGTGCATCAGCCATGCCATCGCTGCCGTACCGACCCGGAGGTCCTCACTCGTGGCCGCGCCCACCCCCACACCCACTTCCTCCCGCCGCACCTTTCTCGGGCGCCTGCCGCTCCCTGAGCGGAACTACCTCGCGGACGCCCTGCGCACCGAGACCGTCGGCGGAGTCATCCTGCTGGTCGCCGCAATAGCCGCCCTGGTGTGGGCGAACACCTTCGGATCCAGTTACACGGCCGTCAGCGACTTCCACTTCGGTCCCGGGTCGCTGGGCCTCAACCTCTCCGTGGAGCACTGGGCGGCGGACGGGCTGCTCGCGGTCTTCTTCTTCGTCGCGGGCGTCGAACTCAAGCGGGAACTGGTCGCGGGCGAGCTGCGCGACCCCAGGGCGGCCGCCCTCCCGGTCGTCGCCGCGCTGTGCGGAATGGCGGTTCCGGCCGTCGTCTACACACTCGTGGCCGTGACCGGCGGGGGTTCCACGGACGGCTGGGCCGTCCCCACCGCCACCGATATCGCCTTCGCGCTCGCCGTCCTCGCGGTCATCGGCACCTCGCTGCCGAACGCGCTGCGCGCCTTCCTGCTGACCCTCGCCGTCGTCGACGACCTCTTCGCGATCCTGATCATCGCGGTCTTCTTCACTGATGAGATCAACTTCATGGCGCTGATCGGCGCCTTCATCGGCCTCGCCGTCTTCTATCTGCTGCTGCACAGGAATGTGCGCGGCTGGTACATCTACGTACCGCTCGCCCTGGTCATCTGGGGCCTGATGTACAACAGCGGCATCCACGCCACCATCGCCGGTGTCGCCATGGGCCTGATGCTCCGCTGCACCCGGCGGGACGGCGAGACCCACTCCCCCGGCGAGCACATCGAACACCTGATCCGCCCGCTGTCGGCCGGTATCGCCGTGCCGCTGTTCGCCCTCTTCTCGGCCGGCGTCTCCCTCTCCGGCGGTGCGCTGGCGGACGTCTTCACCCGGCCCGAGACGCTCGGCGTCGTCCTGGGGCTCGTCGTCGGCAAGACGATAGGCATCTTCGGCGGTACGTGGCTGGCCACCCGCTTCACGAAGGCGGAGCTGAACAAGGACCTGGCCTGGGCGGACGTCCTCGCGGTCGCCTCGCTCGCCGGGATCGGCTTCACCGTCTCGCTGCTCATCGGTGAGCTGGCCTTCGCCGGCGACGAGGACATGATCAATGAGATCAAGGCCGCCGTGCTGCTCGGCTCCCTGACAGCCGCCGTACTCTCCGGTGTACTGCTCAAACTCCGGGTACGCAGATACCGGACGCTGTACGAGGCCGAGGAGCTCGACGAGGACGAGGACGGCGTGCCCGACGTCTACGAGCAGGACAACCCGGAGTACCACCTGCGGATGGCCGCGATCCACGAGAAGAAGGCGGCCGAGCACCGCCGCCTTGCGCAACTGGCGGGGGCAGCGAGCAGCAAGCCGGACAGTCCGGCATGATCTGACACCAGATGTGTTGAGCAGAAGAGCAGGAGAGGGAGTCAGGGATGAGCGACCCCGGCAACAACGCGGGCAGTGCCGACCGCAGTCTCGGGCAGCTGGTCGCCGCGGCGACGGCCGAGATGTCCGCACTGGTGCACGACGAGATCGCCCTGGCCAAGGCCGAAGTGCGGCAGGACGTCAAGCGCGGCGTCACCGGGAGCGTGGCATTCATCGTCGCGGGCGTGCTGATTCTGTTCGCGATCCCCGTACTGAGCTTCGGGGCCGCCTACTGGATCCATACCTCGGGGCTGGGCCTCGCCTGGTGCTTCGGGATCGTGGGCCTCGCCTTCATCGTGCTCGCACTGTTGCTCGCGCTGTTCGCCGTCAGCAAGATCAAGAAGGTCAAGCCGCCGGAGAAGTCCATCGCTTCGGCCAAGCAGACGGCAGCCGTGCTGCAGGGCGTCAAGCCGCACCCGCGGCCCGCCGTCACGGCGGGGGAGAGCCGTCCGGCCGCCGTGGGCAGCACGCGGACGGACAAGGCCCTGGAGAAGTCTCCGGTCCGGGACAAGGCGTCCGCTGTGGCACGCTCGTCCACATGACGGTCCCCGATTCCAGTGCATCCGGCCCAGTAGGCCCGGAAGGTCAGGCAGGCCCGGAAGGTCAGGCAGGCCTGCACAGCCAGGCGGGCCCGGACCGCTCCTCGGGCTCGACCGGTCACTCAGGCCCCTCGGGCCGCTCGGGCCCCCCGGCCCCCTCCGACCTGCCGAGTTCACCCGGCCTGGCCGGCTCCGGTGGGCCCGTGCGGCTCGACGGGCCGTGGACCCACCGGGACGTGGCGGCCAACGGCGCCCGCTTCCACATCGCCGAGCTCGGCGACGGGCCGCTGGTGCTGCTGCTGCACGGCTTCCCGCAGTTCTGGTGGACCTGGCGCCATCAGCTCACCGCACTGGCCGACGCAGGTTTCCGCGCCGTGGCAATGGATCTGCGCGGGGTCGGCGGCAGTGACCGCACGCCCCGGGGTTACGACCCCGCCAACCTGGCGCTCGACATCACCGGCGTGATCCGCTCGCTCGGCGAACCGGACGCCGCCCTGGTCGGCCACGACATGGGCGGCTACCTCGCCTGGACGGCCGCGGTGATGCGGCCGAAGCTGGTGCGCCGCCTCGTGGTCTCCTCGATGCCGCACCCGCGCCGCTGGCGTTCCTCGATGCTCTCCGACTTCGCGCAGTCCCGCGCGGGCTCGTACATCTGGGGCTTCCAGCGCCCGTGGGTGCCGGAGCGTCAGCTCGTCGCGGACGACGCGGCGTTGGTGGGCCGGCTGATCCACGACTGGGCGGGCCCCCGGACCCCTGAGTTCCCCGACGACGCGACGGTCGACGTCTACCGGCGTGCGATGTGCATCCCGTCGACGGCGCACTGCTCGATCGAGCCGTATCGCTGGATGGTGCGCTCCCTGGCCCGTCCGGACGGGATCCAGTTCAACCGGCGCATGAAGCGGCCGGTGCGGGTACCCACACTGCATCTGCACGGTTCACTCGATCCGGCGATCCGTACGCGGAGCGCGGCGGGGTCCGGCGAGTACGTCGAAGCGCCGTACCGTTGGCGACTTTTCGACGGTCTGGGGCACTTCCCCCACGAGGAGGATCCGGACGGGTTCTCGGCCGAACTCATCAGCTGGCTCAAGGATCCCGAGCCCGACCGGTAGCCATACGGGCACAGTTGTCCGCCGAACAGCCAATTGCCCGGCGCATAGGCCAATTGGCTGACGGATGGGCGGTTACCGACCATGAGGCACGGGCAGACGTCGGGGTATGGGCTGGACGCACGACTTCGGTGACGCAGCACGCAACCGTCGCTCGACCGCCACGGCGAGTCCGAGCACTCATGAGGGGGGCGGCCCCCAGGGCCGGGTGCACGATATGCATGTTCTGCATGATCCCCGGCTCGGTATTCCGCGCATTCTGCGCCGTCGGGCCCGCTGGGTCTCGGCGCGGCTGCGCCATCCACGCGGATGATGTCCGCCCCGGCCGGCCGGTGAGCGTTCACCGGCCGGGCGGGACTTCCACAACTCTCCCGGCTGCGGCGGGGCAGTACGCCCAGGGCCTGTCCGGCGGCGGATCAGGACCCCAGAGGCTCTAGAGGGCGCACGCCTGGCTGTCGACCTGCTGGTTGGCGGTGCGGCCGTGCGCGATGTCCTGGCGGATCTCGTCGGCCGTCAGCGCGTAGCCGGTGTCGGGGTCGTCGAGCGACTTCGCGAAGACGACTCCGTACACCTTGCCCTCGGGGGTCAGCAGCGGTCCGCCGGAGTTGCCCTGACGGACGGTCGCGAAGAGCGAGTACACATCGCGGCGGACGGTACCCCGGTGGTAGATGTCCGGTCCGTTGGCGTCGATACGGCCCCGGACGCGCGCGGCCCGTACGTCGTACGAGCCGTTCTCCGGGAAGCCCGCGACGATGGCGCTGTTCCCGGTGAGGGCGTCGTGATCGGTGTCGGTGAACTTCAGCGGCTTCGCGTCGAGGTCCGGTACGTCGAGTACGGCGATGTCGCGCTGCCAGTCGTAGAGAACGACCTTCGCGTCGTACAGCCGCCCCTGGCCGCCGATCTGGACGGTCGGCTCGTCGACGCCGCCGACGACATGGGCGTTGGTCATCACCCGGCGGTCGGAGAAGACGAAGCCGGTGCCTTCGAGGACCTTGCCGCAGCTCGGGGCAGTACCGACGACCTTGACGATGGAATTCTTGGCGCTGGCTGCCACGGGGCTGCCGGCCAGCGCCGGGTCCGGGGCCCGGACCTCGGTGATCGGCTCGTTGGCGAAGGGGCTGAAGACCTGCGGGAAGCCGTTCTGCGCGAGGACCGAGGAGAAGTCCGTGAACCAGGTGGAGGCCTGGGCCGGCATCACCCGGGAGATGCCGAGCAGGACCGAGGAGCTACGGACCTCCTTGCCCAGCGTAGGCAGTGAGGTACCGGCCAGTGCGGAGCCGATGAGCCAGGCGACCAGCAGCATCGCGACCACATTGACCAGGGCGCCGCCGGTGGCATCGAGGGCGCGCGCGGGCGACCACGTGATGTACCGGCGGAGCTTGTTTCCGAGGTGGGTGGTGAATGCCTGGCCCACCGAGGCGCAGACGATCACGATGACGACGGCGACGACGGCTGCCGTCGATGAGACCTCTGAGCCGTTCGTCAGCTGGTCCCACAGGACCGGCAGCAGATAGACGGCGACGAGACCGCCGCCCAGGAACCCGATCACCGACAGAATGCCGACGACGAACCCCTGGCGATAGCCGATGACCGCGAACCACACGGCGCCGGCCAGCAGCAGGATGTCCAGCACGTTCACCGTCTATAGCCTCGCAGATTCGTCACCGGGCCTGTTCCTTCTGCTGGATCCGGGCAGGGCCGGACAGCGCAGCACGGGAGTCAGCCTGTCATGCGCGCCAGTCGAGCGGCACCTGCTTGGCGGTGTCCCACGGGCGCTCCCAGCCCGCGAAGTGCAGAATCCGGTCGATCACTCCGGCCGTGAAACCCCAGACCAGGGCGGATTCGACCAGAAATGCCGGACCTCGGTGACCGCTCGGGTGGACCGTCGTCGCACGGTTGGCCGGGTCCGTGAGATCCGCCACGGGGACGGTGAAGACCCTGGCCGTCTCACCCGGATCGACGACGCCGACCGGGCTCGGCGACCGCCACCAGCCGAGGACCGGCGTCACGACGAAGCCGCTCACGGGGATGTAGAGCCGGGGCAGCACGCCGAAGAGCTGCACCCCGCGCGGATCGAGGCCGGTCTCCTCCTGGGCCTCCCGCAGAGCGGCCCTGAGCGGCCCTGTAGTGGCCTGGTCGCCGTCATCCGGGTCCAGGGCACCGCCGGGGAAGGAAGGCTGCCCAGCGTGGGAACGCAGGCTTCCGGATCGCTCCATGAGGAGCAGCTCGGGGCCGCGCTCCCCCTCCCCGAACAGTACGAGTACGGCGGACTGCCGCCCGGCGCCGCTCTCGGGCGGCAGAAAGCGGCTGAGCTGGTCCGGCTCGATGGTCCGCGCGGCACGGGCGACGGGGTCGAGCCAGTCGGGCAGGCCCTCGGTCGTGACGGCGATGGCTCCGTCACGACGTCCACCTGCTGTGGCCGCGGCGGCCGCTGCGACCGCCGCTGCAGGGCTGACGGCCGCGGGGCCGACCGCCGCGGGCGCGGCTGCCGCTTCTGCGTTCTGTCCGTGCGTGTTCTGTTCGTGCGTGTTCTGCGTGCTCTGTTCGTGCGTCTTCATAGGCACCCCTCGTCTCACAACGCCTGTCATCACGCATTTCGTTCCGGAGCGAGCGCCGTACGTCAGCCGGACCCCAGGGCCGGCGCGGGCTTGCCCGGGTAGTCCGCCGGCGGGCTCAGCCGCTGACCGGGCTGACCGCCCATCTCGTACTTCAGCAGCTTCCTGGCCTTCTCCGGGTCCGTCTCGCCCTCCCCGTACGCCGGGCACAGCGGGGCGATCGGACAGGCGCCGCAGGCAGGCTTACGGGCATGGCAGATGCGGCGGCCGTGGAAGACGACGCGGTGCGAGAGCATCGTCCACTCGCTCTTGGGGAAGATCGCGGCGATCTCGGCCTCGACCTTCTCCGGGTCCTCCTGCTCCGTCCACTTCCAGCGGCGGACCAGGCGCCCGAAATGGGTGTCGACCGTGATGCCCGGTACACCGAACGCATTCCCGAGCACGACGTTGGCGGTCTTGCGGCCGACCCCCGGAAGCGTGACGAGATCGGCGAGGCGGCCCGGCACCTCGCCGCCGAATCTGTCCCTGAGCGCCACGGAGAGGCCTATCAGCGACTTGGTCTTGGCACGGAAGAAGCCGGTCGGCCGAATGAGCTCTTCCATTTCCTCCGGGACGGCCGCGGCCATGTCCTCGGGGGTGGGATAGGCGGCGAAGAGCGCGGGAGTGGTCTGGTTGACCCTCAGATCGGTGGTCTGGGCGGAGAGGACCGTGGCGACGAGAAGCTCGAAGGGGTTCCTGAAGTCCAGCTCGGGGTGGGCGTAGGGGTAGAGCTCGGCGAGCTCACGGTTGATCCTGCGGGCACGGCGGACCATCGACAGATGCGATTCCGGCTTCGCACCGGGTTTTGCACCCGTCTTCGCTGCGGATTTCGCGGGTTTCACGGTGCCCTTCGCGGTGGACGTCGTGGTGGACTTCGGCGCGGGCTTCGCGGTGGACTTGCCTGCGGCCCGTGCGGCGGACTTCGGCGTGGGTTTCGCAGTGGACCCCGCGGACCCCGCGGACCGCTCGGTCGAGGGCTTCGTCGCGGACTTCGATGCGGGCCTCGCGGTGGTCTTCACTCCGACCCTCGGGACCTGCTCACCCACAGGGCGTTTTGTCGCTTTTTTCGGGCGACTCGCAGTCTGTTCGCCCACAGCGGAATCACGGCCTTCCGACACTCCATCAGCCCCCTTGGCCTGTGCTCTCACCGGCGATTTGGACACCCGGCCAGCCTAGGGCCACGCACTGACATCCGCCCCGGTCACCGCGTATCGACCCCCAATCGGCCCCCTGCCTCACGGTTCGGCACGACCGTGCGTCAAACTGGTTTGTGATTGATCGCACTGTTTTACCGTCCGGCATGATGGGGACCACGGTTCCCTGAACAGGCCGACAAGGAGAGAACTCGTGGACGACGTTCTGCGGCGCGCCCCGCTTTTCGCGGCGCTCGATGATGAGCAGGCCGCGGAGCTCCGCGCCTCGATGAGTGAGGTGACCCTCGCACGCGGCGACGCGCTCTTCCACGAGGGCGACCAGGGCGACCGCCTCTATGTGGTCACCGAGGGCAAGGTGAAGCTCCACCGCACCTCCCCCGACGGGCGCGAGAACATGCTCGCGGTCCTCGGCCCCGGTGAGCTGATCGGTGAGCTGTCGCTCTTCGACCCGGGCCCGCGCACCGCCACCGCGACCGCGCTGACCGAGGTCAAGCTCCTCGGCCTCGGCCACGGCGACCTCCAGCCCTGGCTGAACGCCCGCCCCGAGGTGGCCACGGCCCTGCTGCGCGCCGTCGCCCGCCGACTGCGCAAGACCAACGACCAGATGTCCGACCTGGTCTTCTCGGACGTACCGGGCCGTGTCGCCCGCGCCCTCCTCGACCTGTCGCGCCGCTTCGGCGTCCAGTCCGAGGAAGGCATCCATGTCGTCCACGACCTGACCCAGGAAGAGCTGGCCCAGCTGGTCGGCGCCTCCCGCGAGACGGTCAACAAGGCACTCGCCGACTTCGCCGGGCGCGGCTGGCTGCGCCTGGAGGCACGCGCCGTGATCCTGCTGGACGTGGAGCGCCTGGCGAAGCGGTCCCGCTAGCCGGCCATCCGGTCGGCCGGCAACCGGACGCCGCCTCTGTACGCAAGGCCCTGCCGCACGGCGGGGCCTTGCGCGTATCCGTTCTGTCCTAGATCAGCCCGTGCTCGCTCAGGTACTCCAGCTGCGCCAGCACCGAGAGTTCCGCCGCGGGCCACAGGGACCGGTCCACGTCCGCGTACACCTGCGCCACCACCTCCGACGCCGTCCGGTGCCCGGCCTCGACCGCCGTCTCCACCTGGGCCAGCCGGTGCGCGCGGTGCGCGAGGTAGAACTCGACCGCGCCCTGCGCGTCCTCCAGCACCGGTCCGTGCCCCGGCAGCACCGTGTGCACGCCGTCGTCGACGGTCAGCGAGCGCAGCCTCCGCAGCGAGTCGAGGTAGTCGCCGAGCCGCCCGTCCGGATGCGCGACGACCGTGGTGCCGCGTCCGAGGATCGTGTCCCCCGTCAGCACCGCCCGGTCGGCGGGCAGATGGAAGGAGAGCGAGTCCGCGGTGTGCCCGGGGGTCGGCACGACGTGCAGCTCCAGGCCCCCGACGGTGATCACATCGCCCGTGGTCAGGCCCTCGTCGCCGAGGCGCAGCGCCGGGTCCAGGGCGCGCACGTTCGTACGGGTCAGCTCGGCGAAGCGCGCCGCGCCCTCCGCGTGGTCCGGGTGCCCGTGGGTGAGCAGGGTGAGCGCGATCCGGCGGCCCGCCCGCTCGGCGGTGTCGATGACGGCCCGCAGATGTGTGTCGTCCAGCGGGCCCGGGTCGATGACGACCGCGAGGTCGGAGTCGGGCTCGGCGACGATCCAGGTGTTGGTGCCGTCCAGCGTCATCGGCGAGGCGTTGGGGGCGAGGACGTTGACGGTACGGGCGGTGGCGGGGCCGGACAGCACCCCGCCGCGTGGCTGCCCGGGCAGCGCGGCCGCGTCGCTCATGCGGCTTCACCCCCCGAACCACCAGCACCCTCCGCACCACTGGCACCGCCCGGCCCGCTCGGGATGTGCTTGGTGAACTCGTCGTGTCCAGGCCAGCTCAGCACCAACTCGTCACCCTCCAGCCGTGCCTGTGCCAGTACGGGGGTGAGGTCCTGGGAATCCGCCGCCTTCAGGGCCTCGGCGGCTGTCCCGTACGGCCTCAGCGCCCGCAGCGTCGACACGGTCGGCGGCATCATCAGCAGCTCGCCCCTGTCGTATCCGTCGGCGGCCTCGCCGGGCCCGATCCACACCGTGCGGTCGGCCTCCGTGGAGGCGTTGCGGGTGCGCTGGCCCTCGGGGAGCGCGGCGACGAAGAACCAGGTGTCGTAGCGGCGCGGTTCGAACGCGGGGGTGATCCAGCGCGCCCAGGCGCCCAGCAGGTCGGAGCGGAGCACCAGACCGCGCCGGTCCAGGAACTCCGCGAAGGACAGCTCCCGGGCGACCAGTGCCTCGCGGTCGGCCTCCCAGTCGGCGCCGGTGGTGTCGCTGACGACCGCGTCGGCGGTCGGACCGGCGAGGAGAACGCCCGCCTCCTCGTACGTCTCACGGACCGCCGCGCAGACGATGGCCTGCGCCTCGGCCGGTGTATCGACGCCGAGCCGCTCGGCCCAGCTCTCCAGCGCGGGTCCGGCCCAGCCGACGGGCCGGTCGTCGTCGCGCGGGTCGACTCCGCCACCCGGATAGGCGTACGCCCCGCCGGCAAAGGCCATGGAAGCGCGACGGCGCAGCATGTGGACGGCGGGGCCGCCCTCGGTGTCAGCGGCAGGATCCCGGAGCAGCATCACGGTGGCGGCCCGCTTCGGGGTCGCGGCCGTCAGCTCGCCTGCGGCGAGTGCCCGGATCCGGTCGGGCCATTCCGGTGGGTACCACTGACCATTGGACATGGCCGGAGGCTATCCGGAACCGCGACGATGTTCGAGAGGCACGTTGATCCGTACATGCCCCGTACACACATGATCCCGCCCGGTCATCACGACCGGACGGGATCAGAGATCAGGCAGCGGACTGCGGGTGGACGGCAGCGGCCGTCGAAGGCCACGGCGGACGTACGGCTCAGGTCCTGACGGACCGCAGCGGCCCCGCGGCAGCGACCGCCGACGAACGGCAGCGGACGCACGGCTCGGGCCCGGCAGACCGCCCGCAGCAGACCTACGGCTCAGGCTCAGGCCCCGACCAGCTCGACCTGGACCTCGACCTCCACCGGCGCGTCCAGCGGCAGCACCGCGACGCCCACCGCGCTGCGCGCGTGCACGCCCTTGTCACCGAGGACCGCGCCCAGCAGCTCGCTGGCGCCGTTGATCACGGCGGGCTGCCCGGTGAAGTCGGATGCCGAGGCGACGAAGCCCACGACCTTCACGACACGCGCGATCCGGTCCAGGTCGCCCGCGACGGACTTCACGGCGGCCAGCGCGTTGAGCGCGCAGGTCTTCGCCAGTTCCTTGGCCTCGTCGGGCGTGACCTCCCCACCGACCTTGCCGGTGACCGCGAGCTTGCCGTCCACCATCGGCAGCTGGCCGGAGGTGTAGACGTACACCCCCGACTGCACGGCCGGCTGGTACGAGGCCAGCGGCGGCACGACGCCCGGCAGCGTCAGCCCGAGCTCGGCGAGCTTCGCCTCGACGGCGCCCGCCATTACGCCTTCTCCCGCTTCAGGTAGGCCACGAGCTGCTCGGGGTTGTTCGGGCCGGGAACGACCTGGACCAGCTCCCAGCCGTCCTCGCCCCAGGTGTCCAGAATCTGCTTGGTCGCGTGCACGAGAAGGGGCACGGTCGCGTATTCCCACTTGGTCATGGCCCGACTGTAATGCCTGGCACGCGCAGCCTCGTGCGTAGCCCGTGGCCCGACTGGTTAGGCTCGAATACGTGAGCAGGTTCCAGGTCGTCAGCGGCAAGGGTGGTACCGGTAAGACCACGGTCGCCGCCGCCCTCGCGCTCGCCCTCGCGACCGAGGGCAGGCGCACCCTCCTCGTGGAGGTCGAGGGCAGGCAGGGCATCGCCCAGCTCTTCGAGACGGAGTCCCTTCCCTACGAGGAGCGCAAGATCGCCGTCGCGCCGGGCGGCGGCGAGGTGTACGCCCTCGCGATCGACGCCGAACGCGCCCTTCTCGACTACCTCCAGATGTTCTACAAGCTCGGCGGCGCGGGCCGGGCGCTCAAGAAGCTCGGCGCGATCGACTTCGCCACCACGATCGCGCCCGGTGTACGGGACGTGCTGCTGACCGGCAAGGCCTGCGAAGCCGTACGCCGCAAGGACAAGCAGAACCGGTACGTCTACGACTACGTGATCATGGACGCCCCGCCCACCGGGCGCATCACCCGATTCCTCAATGTGAACGACGAGGTGGCGGGGCTGGCCAGGATCGGCCCGATACACAATCAGGCGCAGGCCGTGATGCGGGTGCTGAAGTCCCCGGAAACAGCTGTCCATCTGGTGACTCTGCTTGAGGAGATGCCGGTCCAGGAGACCGCGGACGGCATCGCGGAGCTGCGGGCCGCCGAACTGCCGGTCGGCCGGGTCATCGTGAACATGGTGCGACCGCATCTGGTGGACGAGGACGCGCTGCGCACCGCGGCGGGCGGCCGCCGCAAGGAGATCGCCAAGGCGCTGACCCGGGCGGGCGTGACCGGCTCCGCGGGGCTCGTACGCCCCCTGGTCGAGCAGGCCGCCGAGCACGCCCAGCGGGTCGAGCTGGAGCGCGAGCAGCGTGCGGTGCTCGCGGGCCTGGAACTGCCGGGGTACGAACTCCCGCTGATCGGCGAGGGTATGGACCCGGCCGGGCTCTACGACCTGGCGACCGAGCTCCGCAAGCAGGGCGTGGGTGACGGGGTGGGCGAAGGGGCGGGACAAGGGGTGGGTACATGACACAGGGCACGGACGCGGACGCGGCGACAGACACGGCCACGGACTCGGCCGCGGGCAGGGCCACCGCCACGGCCACCGCACCCGCCCCCGCCCCCGCCCCCGCGCTGGACACCGACGCGCTGCTCGACGACCCCGGCATCCGGATCGTCGTGTGCTGCGGTTCGGGCGGGGTCGGCAAGACCACGACCGCCGCGGCGCTGGGCGTACGGGCGGCCGAGCGCGGCCGTAAGGTCGTCGTCCTCACCATCGACCCGGCGCGCAGGCTCGCCCAGTCCATGGGCATCGACTCGCTGGACAACATCCCCCGCCGGGTATCGGGCATCGACGGCGAGAGTGCCGGGGAACTGCACGCCATGATGCTCGACATGAAGCGGACCTTCGACGAGATCGTCGAGGCGCACGCGGACGGCGAGCGGGCCCGCGCGATCCTGGAGAACCCCTTCTACCAGTCCCTGTCGGCCGGTTTCGCGGGCACGCAGGAGTACATGGCGATGGAGAAGCTCGGGCAGCTGCGGGCGCGCAACGAGTGGGACCTGATCATCGTCGACACCCCGCCGTCGCGCTCCGCGCTGGACTTCCTGGACGCACCGAAGCGGCTCGGTTCGTTCCTGGACGGAAAGTTCATCAAGCTGCTGATGGCCCCGGCGAAGATGGGCGGCCGGGCCGGGATGAAGTTCCTCAATGTGGGCATGTCGATGATGACCGGCACCCTCGGCAAGCTGCTCGGCGGTCAGTTCCTGCGCGACGTACAGACCTTTGTGGCGGCGATGGACACCATGTTCGGCGGCTTCCGCACCCGGGCCGACGCCACGTACAAACTGCTGCAGGCGCCCGGTACGGCGTTCCTCGTCGTCGCGACACCGGAGCGGGACGCACTGCGCGAGGCGGCGTACTTCGTGGAACGGCTGGCCGCGGAGGAGATGCCGCTGGCCGGCCTGGTGCTCAACCGTGTCCACGGCAGCGACGCCGCCCGGCTCTCCGCCGAGCGCGCACTGGCGGCCGCAGAAAATCTTGACGGGGTCGGCATTGTGGATCAGACGGCCGGGAAGGCTGGACTTCGTGACCCGGACGATTGGTCGGTCGCCTCTCCCGAAGCCGAAGCCGTAACCGCAGCCGTAACCGATCCCGATCTTTCCGAGCGCGAGGACATCGAAGACCGCGAACCGGATCCCGAAGCCGCAACCGGAACGAGGACCGTGACCGAGGCCGCTTCCGTCGAGCAGCTGACCGCAGGTCTGTTGCGACTGCACGCGGAACGGATGCAGGTGGTCGCGCGCGAACAGCGCACACGCGACCGCTTCACCGCGCTGCACCCCGAGGTCGCCGTGACCCAAGTGGCCGCACTGCCCGGTGACGTACATGACCTCGCAGGGCTTCGGGCCATCGGGGACCGGCTCGCGACCGGTTCCGCCCCGGCCGGAGCTGCGTAGCCGTCCGTCCGGTCTACCCCACCGCGGCGTACCTCTCGTGCAGTTCGTCGTCGTCCAGCCCGATCGCCACGGGCAGGATGCCCGTGGACTGCTCGTACTCGCTGCGCGCGGTCTCCAGCAGCCGGCGCCAGGACGTGACGGTCGGGCGCCTGCGCAGCAGTGCGCGGCGCTCCCGCTCCGTCATTCCGCCCCACACGCCGAATTCGACGCGATTGTCCAGCGCATCGGCCAGGCACTCGGTCCGCACCGGGCATCCGGTGCACACCGCCTTGGCCCTGTTCTGCGCTGCCCCTTGTACGAACAGTTCATCCGGATCGGTAGTGCGGCAGGCTGCCTGCGCACTCCAGTCGGTTACCCAGCCCATCACGGCGCCGTCCTCTCCCGAATCGAGGCTCCCCCACGGCGGTAGCGGCATATTCACCGCTGCCAGTTGAGGACGTTACGGAAGGCAGCGACAGCACAACACCCCCTTCGGGCCCAATCTTGAATGGCCCGAACGGACTATGCGTATGCGGCAGATCACCCAGGGGAGTGAGGTGAGGACATAACTGACCATCCCGGCAGAATCGGGGCATTTCACCTGGATCACAACGGACGTTCGATGACACAGGAGGCGAATTCGGGAGTGCCTGAACTCGTGGCCGGATCGTGCACGGGGGTTGATACGCAACGGGACTGCTGTGACAGTTGAGTGCAGCTTAGGCCAAGGCATATACGTGTGTCCGGCGAATGAGAACGTAGGCTGCCCCCATGCCAAAGAAGCGCTCGGGCGGGGGTCTCTCGACGACCCAGCAGGCCGCCAAGTTCCTCGGTGTCGCCGCACTTTCCGGAGTTGTGCTCGCGGGCATCGCGCTGCCGGCCGCCGGAGCACTGGGTCTTGCCACCAAGGGGACGGTCGAGGGATTCGACGAGATCCCGGCCAATCTCCGGACTCCGCCGCTGAGCCAGCGCACCACGATCCTGGACAACAAAGGCGGAATGATCGCCTCGGTGTATTCGCGCGACCGCAAGGTGGTCGAGCTGAAGGACATCTCGCCGTACATGCAGAAGGCGATCGTGGCGATCGAGGACGCCCGCTTCTACGAGCACGGGGCGATCGACCTCAAGGGCATCCTGCGCGCGCTGAACCGCAATGTGCAGACGGGCGGGACCGCGCAGGGAGCTTCGACGCTCACGCAGCAGTATGTGAAGAACGTCTTCGTGGAGGAGGCCGGCGACGACCCGGACAAGGTCGCGGAGGCCACTCAGCAGACCATGGGCCGCAAGATCCAGGAGCTGAAGTACGCGATCCAGGTCGAGGAGAAGCTCGGCAAGAAGCGGATCCTGACGAACTACCTGAACATCACCTTCTTCGGGCAGCAGGCGTACGGCGTCGAGGCCGCCTCCCAGCGCTACTTCTCCAAGTCGGCAAAGGACCTGACGCTGGAGGAGGCCGCGCTGCTGGCCGGCATCGTGCAGTCGCCGAGCCGCTACGACCCGGTCAACGACACAGCAGAGGCGACCAAGCGCCGCAACACCGTGCTCCAGCGCATGGCCGACGTCGGTGACGTCTCGCAGGCCGAGGCCGACAAGGCGAAGGCGAACCCGATCAAGCTGAAGGTCAAGGAGCCGAAGAACGGCTGCATCACGGCCGTCAGCGGTGCCGGCTTCTTCTGTGACTACGTACGTCACGTCTTCCTCTCCGACCCGGTCTTCGGCAAGACCAAGGAGGACCGGGCCAAGATCTGGAACCAGGGCGGTCTGACGATCCGGACGACGCTCGACCCGCAGTCCCAGCAGTCGGTGCAGAGCTCGATCAAGAACCACGTCTACAAGTCGGACAAGGTCGCGACGGCCGTGACGCTGGTCCAGCCGGGCACCGGCAAGATCATGGGAATGGGCCAGTCCAAGCCGTACGGCTTCGGGTCCAACGAGACTCAGTACAACTACTCGGTCAACAAGAGCATGGGCGGCTCGAACTACGGCTTCCCGACCGGTTCGACGTTCAAGCCGTTCCTCGCCGCTGCGGCCATAGAGGGCGGCAAGCCGGCCACGCAGACCTACCCGGCCCCGTACGAGATGGACTACCCGGACACGGTGCGGTCCTGCGGGAAGCCCTGGGTCAACGACGGCGTGCCGAAGTATCACCTGGAGAACGAGAACGAGTCCGAGAAGGGGCCGTACCCGCTGAAGGTGGCGATGGAGAAGTCCGTCAACACCTACTTCGTGCAGATGCTCCAGGACATCGGCATGTGTCCGGTATCGAAGATGACCGACAAACTGGGTGTGGTGCAGGGCGACGGCACCAAGCTGCCGCAGAACCCGTCGACGCTGACCCTCGGTTCCAACGGCCTGTCGCCGCTGACGATGGCCAGTGCTTACGCCGCCTTCGCCAACCGCGGTACGTACTGCACGCCGATCGCCATCGAGTCGGTCAACACGGCGGACGGCACCTCGCTCCCCGTGCCGAAGACCACCTGCTCGCAGGCGATGTCACAGACGACGGCGGACACCGTCAACACCCTGCTGCGCGGCGTGGTCGACTCCGGTACCGGTCAGGAGGCCGGCCTCCAGAGCCGCGACAACGCGGGCAAGACCGGTACGACCGACGCCCGTAAGAACGCCTGGTTCGTCGGCTACACGCCGAACATGTCCGGCGCGGTCTGGGTCGGCAGCCCGTCCCAGAGCGTCGAGATGGAGCGCATCACCATCGGTGGCGTGTACCAGGACAAGGTGTACGGCGGGCAGGTCCCCGGACCGATATGGCGTGACGCGATGACGGGCGCCCTCAACGGCGTGCCCGCCCCCGCCTTCAACACCGTCAACATCCCGGACCCGCCGGAGCACGGCGACGAGGACGAGGACAACGCCAGGCCGGGCCCCGGAGGCAAGAAGCCCGGCAAGAAGCCCGGCAAGAAGAATCCGTTCCCCGGCATCAGCATCCCGCCGGACCTGATCGGCGGGAACACCGGCGGCCGCGGCGGCCAGACCAACGGCGGTACGCAGGGGCCCTGACCCGTACGGTTCACGCACGGTTCACGCACATGAAGGTGGGGCGCCCCGGATCGATCCCGATCCGGGGCGCCCCACTTCGTACATTCCTGTCCGTACGTCGCGCGGCCTCAGCCCGCCAGGAGCTTCTTCACCGCGGCGGCCACCCGGCCGCCGTCCGCGAGCCCCGCGACCTTCGGGTTCACGATCTTCATGACGGCGCCCATCGCCCGCGGCCCCTCGGCCCCGGCGGCCTTCGCCTCCTCGACGGCGGACGCCACGATCGCGCCCAGCTCGTCATCGCTCAGCTGCTTCGGCAGGTACGCGTCGAGCAGTTCGCCCTCGGCCTTCTCGCGCTCGGCCTGCTCGGTCCGGCCGCCCTGGGCGAAGGCCTCGGCCGCCTCGCGGCGCTTCTTCGCCTCCTTGGCGATCACCTTCTGCACCTCGTCGTCGGAGAGTTCGCGCGCCGTCTTGCCGCTGACCTCCTCCTTCGTGATGGCGGTGAGGGTCAGCCGGAGCGTGGACGAGGTCAGCTCGTCACGCGCCTTCATGGCCGTGGTGAGGTCTTCCTTGAGCTTGGACTTGAGCGTGGTCATGTGCCGATTGTGGCAGGTACGGGGCGCCCACCGCCCGCCGGTTTTCTTGACCCCGCACCGTGTCTGCGACGATGGGCACATGCGCGCACGCTACGGAGTACCCCTGAAAGTCACGGCAGTCGGCGCAGCGGTCGGCGCTGTCGGCCTCGCCTACGCCGCCGGGTTCGAGGCCCGCTCGTTCCGCCTGCGACGGGTCACCATCCCCGTACTCCCGCACGGGGCACGTCCGTTGCGCGTACTCCAGGTCTCCGACATCCACATGGTGAGCGGCCAGCGCAAGAAGCGCACCTGGCTGCAGTCGCTGGCCGGCCTGCGCCCGGACTTCGTCGTGAACACCGGCGACAACCTCTCGGACCCCGAGGCCGTGCCCGAGCTGCTGGACGCGCTCGGTCCGCTGATGCAGTTCCCGGGTGTGTACGTCTTCGGCTCCAACGACTACTACGGCCCCAAGCTCCGCAACCCTGCCCGCTACCTCTTCGAGAAGGCCCAGGGCAGGCACGGCCTCAACGGGAACACCCCCGCGGTCGGCGTCGTCCACAACCCGTGGGAGCCGATGCGCGACGCCTTCGACGAGGCGGGCTGGCTGGGCCTGTCCAACACCCGCGGCCGCCTCAAGACCGACGGCCTGGAGATCGCCTTCACCGGCCTGGACGACCCGCACATCAAGCGCGACCGCTACGCGGAGGTGGCGGGCGGCCCCGAGACGGGCGCCGACCTCTCGATCGGCGTGGTCCACGCCCCCTATCTGCGCTCCCTGGACGCCTTCACCGCGGAGGGTTACCCCCTGATCCTGGCCGGTCACACCCACGGCGGCCAGCTCTGCATCCCCTTCTACGGGGCCCTGGTCACCAACTGCGACCTGGACACGGACCGGGTCAAGGGCCTCTCCACCCACTCCGTCGAGAACCACCGCGCCTACCTCCACGTCTCCGCAGGCTGCGGCACCAACCGCTACACCCCGGTCCGCTTCGCCTGCCCGCCCGAGGCGACCCTGCTGACCCTGACGCCCCGGGACTGAGCACCCACGGCCCCCTCGCCCTCAGCGGCACATAAACCGGATTTCGTCTGCGGGCGCGGGTGGGCTAAAGTAATCGATGTCGCCGGGACATCGGTGGCGATCGGGGTGTAGCGCAGCTTGGCAGCGCGCTTCGTTCGGGACGAAGAGGTCGTGGGTTCAAATCCCGCCACCCCGACAGCTGAAATACCAGGTCAGGGGCCTGATCCACTTAGTGGATCAGGCCCCTGAGTGGTTTCCAGGGCTCTTTTGGGAGCCGTTTGGGAGCCGACTTCCTGAGCGGCTCCCCGCAGGGGGCCGCTCAGGAAGTGGCGGCCGTACGCCTGCTCCGGTCGTCGAGGACGATGACGGCGGGGCCGTTCTCCTTCTCCGCCTCGTGCGTCACCTGGTCCACCGCGAGGGCAGTCCTGCGGTAGACGGCCGCGGCCAGGGCCCAGGTCGCCGGGTCCTGGTCCTTCCCGGACGCGGCGCTCGTCTCGTGGTCACGAATCACCTGCCACATGGTGGTGAGCAGGGCGAGCAGGGACCTGCCCGATAGTGATGTCTGGATGCGCCCGTCGTCCACGTCATCGACCTGCTCCGGAAGGCGGAAGTGGGGGCGGCCGCTGGTCTGCTCGGCAATGAAGTCCCACGTCTCGCGATGGCAGACCAGCTGTGCGGAGGCGATGGACGCCGCGGACAGCAGTCGCCCCAGGTGAGCCCTGTCGTCCTCTTGGCCTGCCGCAGAAGTATCTTCGCGAGGACTCTTGGCGGGAGACTCGGGTGGCGCGGCGATCTCCCCTGCGGCGCGGGCTTGGCCGTGAGCGGTGCGGACTTCTTCAAGCGGATCCACCCGGGCTTCGTTCCTCTCGACAGGTTCGATGGCTTTGGACGGTGCCGCCGACGCTTCCGCCCCGTGCGGGTCTTCGATGGCAGCCGGCTGCTCCACCGGATCGGCGACGACGACTGGCGCCGGGAGATCCGGCGCCCGCGCCTCAGGGGGCGCCTTGGTGTTCTGCTCCATGCGCTGGCTCAGGGCCTCCAGGCTGCTTCGGGTGTCGGCCAAATCGGTGATCATCCGCTCCTGGCGCCGACGAAGCTCGCGGTTCTCCTCACGCAGCCCGAGCGTGCCCTGTGCCACAGACTCCAGGACCTTCTGGCGACTCTGGTCCAGGGTCACGTACAGCGCACTCAATCCCGTGGCCGGATCCTCAAGTGCTGTGCGTATCACTTCGAGTTGACCACGCCATGCAACTCTCCCTCTACCGACAGTGACGACCGCAGATGTCTCCCCGACTCAGGGTCGGACAATGCGATGATTTCCAGCCGAATCACTATTCCGCTTGTGCACGGATCGGCAGACCGGTACGACCATGACCATGCACCGTTGGTCGCGTCTCAACGATCGCCAGCTGACCCTGCTCACCCGCATCGGAGACGGGTCCGACCCCGTCACGGCGGACAGCCCCGAGCTCGCCGTCACCGCCCGCGCTCTCAGAGGCCGTGGTCTGATCACCATGCCGAGGCACGGTGGGAAGTGGCGGGCGGAGATCACTGATGCGGGGCGCTTCTATCTGAAGCACGGTCATCACCCGGACCGGCCGGAGCGGGCTCCGCAGAAGCAGCGGTCGGCGCCAGCTCAGGCGAAGTCACTGACTCCCCTTCCCCCTCGGCAACAGGCCGCGCCGCCAGACGAGAAGAAGCCAGCCCCGCAGCCGCCCGTGAAGCCGCCACGGCAGTCACCGGCGAAAGTCGGCACGACCTTGATCGCAGAGGTGCAGAAGGCTGGGCGCTTCCTCCGCGTCCCGGACCCGAGCGACGAGGAGCGGGCCCGCTACCGGAGAGCATTCGACGCGGCGCGGCAGTGTGCTCCTGAGGGATACCACCTGAAGTACAGCGGGCGGGCGAAGGGTGACTTCTTCCTCGGCCTGCTCAGGGTGACCGGCGAGGACGACACCGAGTGGAACCGGATCCGCCTGGCGCGCAGCCGTGTGATCACCGACGTTGACGACGTGATCGCCGCGGTGACCGCGGACCACAGCGCCTTTGAGGTCTCGGAGGAGGTCCTTCCCCGGGTGCTCTCACTGCTCCGGCTCCTCGCCGAGCAGGCCCTCGTCCTCCATGGCGAGATCGCGGTGTCCAAGAAGCGCAGGCAGCCGAGACCCCTGCTCACCATCCACGGCAGGGCGTACGAGATCAGCTTCCGCGAGCGGGAGAAGCAGGTGCGGTACGTGCCCAAGCAGCCGGGCCGGCGTACCTACGACTGGCAGCGGGTCACTCCGCCGCACCGGTTCGAGCCGTCCGGCGAGCTGGAGCTGCATTTCAGCCAGCACTCGGGCTACAGCTACGCCTCCGGCTGGAAGAAGGACTGGGCCGACACCGCCAAGAAGCCGCTGGAGGACCAGATCGGTTCGGTTTTCCGAGCGCTCAAGGCACGTGCTGAAGAGCAGGAGCGGGCTCGGCTGGAGCGGGAGGCTGAGCAGCGACGGCTGCGGGAAGAGCGGGAAGCGGAACAGCAGCGACTGCGCAAGGAGCGGGAGCGGCAGGAGGAAGAGCGCCGTCGTCGGGAAGCGGAGGAGAAGGAGCGTAGGCAGCGGGAGTGGAAGGCGGCTGTCAGCGTCGCGTCCATCAAGGCAGTGGACGCGGTGCGTGCCGAGCGCACGATCTTTCCGTTCTCGGTCTCCTCGACCGACCAGGCACTGGCGAGGCTGTCCACGATGAACAGGCCGCGCCCGCTTGCAGCCACCGTCCCTTCGTCAACAGATGAGTTCGAAGGTCGGACAGGGACGGCAGTGATGTCGGCCCCGCGGTCAACGACGCCCAACGCCGCACCGAACTCGTAGACCTCAACCCTTATGAGGACCGCACCGCTGCTGTGCTGGATGGCGTTGGCGATGAGCTCGCTGGCCACCAGCATGGCGTCGAAGAGGTGATCCTCCGCCTTGCCGTCCAGGACGTCGGCCAGGACGGTACGGGCGGCGCGCTGCGGGGCATCGAGTCCGTCGAGCACCACATCACGGTGGATCAGCAGGTCTCCGAGGCTCCGGTCATGTACCAGTTCAGCGGTTGTCGGGGGCACCCTCGTCTCCTCGCATCGGGAGGGGAGTTACGCGGTGACTGCGTCCGTGGCCTCGGTGTCGTCGTCGAAGGTCATCTCCGGTGCGGGTCGGCGGAAGCCCTTGGTCAGGACGGCCAGGTAGACGACGCCGATCGCCAGCCAGACGCCGCCGATCTGGAGTGCGACGTCATCGAGCTTCGTGAGCAGGTAGAGGGAAACGCCGGCGCCGATGACCGGCATCACCAGGTACGAGAAGAGGTTGGGAGTGCGGCCGTGTCTGCGCTCTCGGACCAGGTGGGCGATCACGCAGATGTTCACCAGGGTGAAGCCGAGGAAGGCGCCGAAGTTGATGAATGAGGTGGCTGTGGTCAGGTCGAGTTTCATGGCGATGACACCGGCGGCCGCGGTCAGCAGCAGGTTCAGGACGGGCGTGCCGGTCTTCTTCGACAGGTTGCCGAAGACGGCCTTGGGCAGTGCGCCGTCGCGTCCCATGACGTACATGAGGCGGGCGGCGGAGGCTTGCAGGGCGATACAGGAGGCGATGGATCCGGCGATGGTGACGAAGTTGATGATCTCGGCGTACGTCTCGCCACCGACCTGGACCTTCAGGTGGTAGGCGGCCGCGTCGACGTCGGCGAACTTCGCGCCGGGGTGGACCAGTTGCATCACGAAGGACAGCACGATGAAGATCGCTCCGGCGGCGATGACGCAGCCGATGATGCCGCGGCCGATCGTCCTCGCCCCGCCCCTGGCCTCTTCGCCCAGCGTGGAGACGGCGTCGAAGCCGAGGAAGGAGTACGCGGCGATGGCGGCGGCCGCCGTGACCGCGCCGATCGAAGTGCCGGAGTTCCACAGGGCGTCCGTGGCGGGGGCGGAGGAGCCGTGCTTGCCGAGGAAGACGACACATAGGGTGGCGAAGAGGACCAGCGACCCCAGAGCGATGAACATCAGGACCTTGTTGACGCGGTCCGCGAGCTTCATGCCGAAGACGTTGATGGCGGTGGTGATGCCCACCGAGACAATCAGCCAGACCCACTTGGGTATCTCGGGGAACTGGGCGTTGAAGTAGATCGCCGTGATCAGCCAGCCGACCATCGGGATGAAGAAGTAGTCGAGCAGCATCGCCCAGCCGGACAGGAAACCGATGCGGCTGTCGAGCATCTTGCGGGCGTAGGTGTAGACCGACCCCGCGCCGGGCACGGCGCGCGCCATCTTCGCGTAACTCAGCCCGGTGAGCAGCATCGCGAGGGTGGCGATGGCGAACGCGGTCGGGGCCGCGCCGCCGCTGGTGGCGGCGACCACGCCGAACATCGTGACGACGATGCCAGGGGAGATGTAGGCCAGGCCGAACAGGACGACGGAGAAGAGGCTCAGGTCGCCCTTCAGTCTCATGGTGTTCCCAGTGGTCTCGCTGGTCATCGTGGTGGCTCCTCGGTGGTGTGGGCGGGGTTCCAGGTGGCGGGGTCGATGCGGCCCCCGTACAGCGGGAGTTCGAGGGCTGGGTCGCCGGGGCGGAACTGGTCCCAGATCCGGTTGAGACCGGCGGTGCCGTAGCGGCGGACGTTGCTGACCTCGTCGAGGTCGATCACGTCGGTGAGGGTGGAGTCGCCGGCGTCGACGGTTTCGGCGCGCACCGTGCCCTGTGGATCGATGACGAGGCTGCGGCCGGTCCCTGATGGGGCAGCGGAATTGACGCTGGCGACGAAGACCTGATTGGTGATGGCGTTGGCGCGGTTGAGGACTACTTCCTGCGCGCGGTCGCTCGTCGACGTGCGGACCACGTTGACGATCAGCTCTGCGCCCATCCAGGCCAGATGGCGGGAGATCTCCGGGAACCAGGTGTCGTAGCAGATGGACAGTCCGATGCGGCCGACCCCGGCGAGGTCGACGACCTCGAACCGGTTGCCGGGTGTGGTCGTCTCGTACGGGCGCCACGGGCAGATCTTGCGGTACGCGGCGAGGCGCTCACCCTGTGGTGAATAGACCGGTGTCGTGTTGTGGACACGGTCGCCGGTGCCTCGCTCGTAGACGCTGCCGGGCACCAGCCAGATACCCAGATCCCCCGCCAGCTCGGCGAAGGCCGCATCACGTTTGCCGTCGAGCGGCTCGGCCTCCTCCTCCGGGGCGGCCGGGACGCCGGGGGCGCTCTCGCCGAGGTGCAGTTCGGGGTAGACGACGAGGGCGCCGGGTGCGCGCAGTTTCACGCGCCGCTCCACGTCGGCGGCAAAGCCTGTGAGGTCGTCGGCCGGGCGGCCGGGCGCCTGGGCGAGGATCAGGGGCAGGGGGCGGGCCATGCGGGAACCAGCCAATCGAAGGATTGTTGTACGAGGAGAAGTCGACGGAGATTCGGGCGCCGACGGCCAGAGATTCCGGACGGCGGGGCCGAGGGTGGGACAAGAATGCAGCCAGTCGGCCATAGCTTCAAATACTTGTAAGGGTTTGTTAACATGCCTTTGAGGCATGACGGTGTCATGCCTCCTCCGTCTCCCGAAGGACCACCGCCATGGAACTCCGAGTGCTGCGCTACTTCCTGACCATCGTGGAGACCGGTTCCGTCACCAAGGCTGCCGAAGCGGTCCGCGTCGCCCAGCCCTCGCTGTCGCGCCAACTGCGCGGCCTGGAAGGGACCGTGGGGATGACACTCTTCGACCGCGGCGGTAAGCAGATGGTCCTGACGGCGGCCGGCCAGCGCTTCCTTCCCCTGGCCCGCGACCTGGTCGCCCGCGCGGACACCGCCGAGGCCGCAGTCGGTGCGCTGGCTGCCGGTTGTGCCATGCGGATCACCGTGGCGGCGCCGCCCACCACCATCACCGACGTGATCGCGCCGTTCCTGGCCACCTGGGGGCCGGAGGATCCGCTCGTCACCGTGCAGGCGGAGAGTCCGGCACATGCGTACCAGGCCCTTGCGAGGGGCGCCGATGTAGCCATCTCCTCGGCACCTTCGAGGCGCCGTTTCGCCGGGCTCCCGGTGGCCCACCTGCCGCTGTGGGCCTACGTCCGTGCCGACCATGCCTGGGCGGACCGGGACCGCGTCACCATCAGGGAACTTGCCGCGGAGCCCCTCATCGTCCTCACCCCGGCGCACGGCACCCGCCGCATCCTGGACCATGCCGTGCAGGATGCGGACGCCTCGTACGACATCGTGCTCGAATGCGACACCCCGCACGTCGCACAGGCCATGGCGGCCTCGGGCCATGGTGTCGCGGTGGTCTCCGACGATCCCCGCTTCGACCTGCACCCGCTGCTGATCCTCGACAACACGGGCGAACCGCTGCAGATCCACCTGCACGCGGCGTGGGACGCCGGGCACTATGCGCTGCGCAGCATCGAGGCATTCGCGGCCGGGTTGTCACGTTTTTGTGTCGAGCGGTACGGGCCACAGGTCGCCGCCCGCCTATGAACTGCAGCGACGACTACGGACCACGGCCCTCACCACGACGCGAGGCGTGAGCGCACGCCGACCCGACGGCCGACAGGCCAAGGAGAGCTGGAGGTATGCCTGCCAGGCAGCCTGACCAGACCGGACAGGCATTGGACGGCGGCCCCGGTGCGACCCACCATGCGGCGGTATCCCGCATCAGCTGCCAACCCGAGAGGACATCGGACCATGCCGAGACCGTTCCCCACCCGACGGCTACGCCGTGCCGCTACCGTCGCCGCCGTGCTCGCGGGGCTGTTCGCCGTCCCGCCACCGACGATGGCGGCACCCGCCGCAACCGCCGCAACCGCACCCGTACCGGGTGATCCGCTCACCGGAAGCGGCGCGGTGAACCGGACCGAACTCACCGCCGGCCAACTCACCGGAGGCAGCGCCGAGGACACCGTCTCCGACAGCGCTTTCGCCCTGCCGGCGCAAGCGGCGCCTCCCACCCACAGCTTCGAAGGCACCCTCACCCTCAACGGCCTTTCCACCGCCGGCGGATTCCGCGCACTGAAAGACCCGAACGGATACGCAGACACAGCGGCGACCCGGCACCTGCCACCGGTCGACATCGCGCTCGTGCAGAACGGCAGCCACCTCGTCCCGGCGAAGCGCGGGTTGCAGTACACGGGGAACCAGGCGTGGAACCTGGCGGTGGGACCCGGCCGCGCGTGGAACGAGGACGGTGACGGCCAACGCACCCGCGCCTCCCTGCCGTTCGCGCTCGTCGAGCGCAACGCCAACTGCGTGCACAACGGCACCCTGACATTCCTCTTCGACGACACATCGGTCTCCGAAGTCCGCTACCAGATCACCGCGGAGACCTGCGAGTACTTCCAGTTCGACATGTGGGGCCAGGTACCGGCCGACTACCGGCCCGGCCCCGTCGACGGCGCCGAGAACCTGCGCGACGCATATGCCTCCGAGGTCAAGGACCGGCTCCCGACCAAGCCCATCTCGGCGCTGGCCACCGACTACCCGGACAGTGGCGTGGACGTGACGAAGTTCGGCTCCGGCATCACGCCGTCCGCGCTGAGCACCTTCGGCGTCAACTTCCACGGAGTCCACTACGTGGGCAACTGTCGCACCAGGCAAGGGGAGTACCCGTTCTGCGGCCAGATGCTTCTGCCTTCGTACTCGACCGCGAAGTCGGCGTTCGCGGGAACAGCCATGCTGCGTCTGGCGCAGCGCTACGGTCCGGCCGTGGCCCAGGAGAAGCTCTCCGACCGAATCCCTGAGACCGCCGGCAACGCTGCCTGGAGCGGCGTCACCCTCGACCACACCCTCGACATGGCCACCGGGAACTACACCTCGCCCGGCTACGAGAGGGACGAATCGGGGAGAACCATGGCGAACTTCTTCGCAGCCGAGCCCTACGCCGACAAGATGCGACCCGCTCTGTCCTTCCCGCGTCGGGCCAGCCCCGGCAGCAAGTGGGTCTACCACACCTCCGACACTTTCCTCGCCGCCCAAGCGATGAACAACTACCTGCAGGAGAAGACCGGTTCGGACGCCGACATCTTCGACATGCTCCGCGACGACGTGCTCCAACCCATCGGCATCGGGCCCGACTCCCTCGTCTCCTCCCGCACCGACAACAGCCCCGGCGGAGCCCCCTTCGGCGGCTACGGCATGTTCTGGACGCAGGACTCCATCGCCAAGTTCGCGAAATTCCTCAACAACGACCACGGCACCGTCAACGGCGAGCAGATACTCGACCCGGCACTGCTCGCGGCCACCATGCAACACACACCGGAGAACCGGGGCATGACCACCACCGGCACCAAGCCCATGAAGTACCAGAACGGCTTCTGGGGCCGAGAGTTCACCTCCGCCGATAACCCCGCCTACACCAGCCCCTTCTACGTACCCTTCATGTCGGGATACGGCGGCATCACCGTCGCGATGATGCCGAACGGCGCCACCTACTACTACTTCAGCGACAACAACGAGTTCAGCTGGAACGCCGCCGTCGCCGAAGCCAACAAGCTGGCGCCCATGCCCAGCGCGGCAGCTACTACGAGATAGACCCCATCGAACGCACCCTAGGGGCGGACAGTTCAGCCTCCTGCGTGTATTCACGCTCCTGCCCGTCGGGTACTACAACCGATGGGCAGGAGCGTGCCCGGGTGCGTCATTCGAACCCGTGCCGAGGACGGTACCGAGCCAGCAGGCATCCGCCCGAGAGGCGGCGCCGCGACCGCGGGATCGCCGAGATCGGCGCCAAGAACGAGCTGTAGCCCGACTCACTGCAGCCCTACGGGCCCAGCACGAACACACCAGGAGCACCCGGACGGGGAGCCATCTGGGAGCCGACTCGCTCCCCCAGGCCATCCGGGACAGCGCGAGACCCACCCAGCCCAACGCACCGATCTGGGCAAACAGCGAACCGGCAGGTGTCGATCTTGACCGAACCTCATTCGGGACGAAGAGGTCGTGGGTTCAAATCCCGCCACCCCGACAGCTGAAATACCAGGTCAGGGGCCTGATCCACTTAGTGGATCAGGCCCCTGAGTGGTTTCCGGAGATCATTTGGGAGAGATCCGGGAGAAGACCTTGGTCGGGGTCTCCCCGAGGACAGCCTGCGGTCGACTGCGAAGTGGGGCGTTTGGAGGCAGCGCTACGCATGCCGTCGCGAAGCCGGTTGCCGCGTTCGCCAACGGCCGAGTGTCAAGCAGGCCGGTGCGCCGTTTCGGCCTCGGTCATGGCGCGGCCACGGCAGGCCAGGTGTTGCCGTGGGTCGAGCAGGGCGTTGCCGCCCAGACCCAGGTTGATCAGCTCCACGCCGCCCCGGGCGGTGGCCAGTGCCGGCCAGATGGCAGTCGGGCTCTCCGCATTGGAGCCGTGGCTGATCGAGCTGCCGTGGTGCAGCCACACCCTGCGGCCACGGTCCGGCGCGGCCTCGACCGGGGCGTCGGTGCGCAGGGCGATCAGCTCGGTGATCTCGTTGTACGGCAGCCAGATCTCGATGTCCTTCACCCCGGCAGGCAGTTCGGTGAACCGGACGGTGCCGGTCGGGCCGGGACTGGTGACCGCGGACGGGGTGGCCATGTCGATGGTGAGGACGTTGCCGCCGGACGCGGTGGACCGGCCGGTGAGACGGCCGTCGACGAGCAGGTCGTACACGCCGCCGGGAAGGGGCGGGGCGCCCTTGTAGACCGTCTTCGTGGGGAGCACGTCCAGCTCGACGGCGGTGGCCCGGGTACGGAAGCCGGCCGCACACCGGAGGGCTTGGCCTCGGTCATGGCCAGGTTTTCATCGGGGAACTGCTTGTGCGCCCAGGCGGGCAGCCGGTGCGGCAGTACGCGGTGTGCGGTGCGTTCCGCATCGAGGGCGCCGCGCAGGATGCCCGGTTCGACAGGCGTGGTGATCCAGTCGGTCACGTCGGCTTACTTACGGGGTGACGGGCTGTGCCCTTCAGGGCTCACGCCGCGGTGACCTTGGCCGCGAAGGCATCCAGATTGCCCGACATGCGCGCGAGCCGCTCGTCCAGCGTCAAGGACTCCTCGTACTGCCCGGTACGCAGCTTCGGCTGCCGCCTGCCACGCAGATACAGGGAGCAGGCGAGGTCCGCGCAGATGTAGATACCGACCGTGTTGCCCTCGCGGCCCCGGGCGCCCGCCAGAGGGGCAGCGAGCAGGGTGACCCCGGAGGAGGCGTGACCTGTCAGGCAGATCTGGCACATGCTGGACTTCACGGCGCTGGTACGCCTCACGGAGGGTATACGCAGAGATACCCCCAGTGGGCCCTGCGCCCGGGGCACCACGAGGTGCGCCCGCAGCGGCGCTCCCGGATCCACCCAACCCAAGAAGTCCAGGTCCTCCCAGGGCAGTTCGCCGAAGTCGAGCGGCAGCCGAAGCCGCGCCGCTTCGCCCTTGGTGCAGTTCACGAAGGATGAGCGGATCTTTTTCTCGCTGAGCGGTTCCACGGGCATCGACACTATGTCCGCCCCGGCCGGCCCGCATCTCAATATTCGCGTGATTCGCCGGGCAGGCCCTGGAGCCCCACCACGCTCGGCGCGCGGCGGGCCCGCTCGGTCCGGACCGCCGCGGCATCACGCACGTACGGCCGGTAGAAGAGCGAGATGAGCAGGCCGTTGCCCAGGGTCAGGAGCACCAGCAGCCACAGGAACGCGGTCCGCAGGCCGACCACGTCGCCGAGGTAGCCGACGCCCAGCGTGGTGAGCGCCCAGCCGACCGATTCGGCGGAGAGCATCAACGCAAAGCCGGCGCCGCGCAGTTCGGGCGGTGTCACGGCGCTGAGGAGAGGACGGTTGATGCCGGGGTTGAAGCCCTGGATGAACGCCATCAGGGCGAAGAACCAGGCAAAGACGACGATGGATCCCCAGTCGAACTGGGTGCCGAAGAAGGCGATCACCGCATAGCTGATCATGCCGGTCTGGAACACGGCGATCCGGCCCGCGTTCGGGTGCCGCCGGTGAATGCGGTCGGTGAGCATCCCGCCGACGACCGTACCGACGAAGAACGCGAGCGCGGTGGGCAGGACGGTGAGGGACGCCTGCGCGTTGCTGAAGCCGTAGACGTCGGTCAGGAACACCACACCGAAGCTGAGCAGCACGAACTGCCCCGTCGTCAGTCGCTGGAGCAGGATCAGGACGAAGGTCCGGATGGCGAGCAGCTCCCGGATCCGGCCCCAGGTCAGCGGAGTCTGCTGTCGCTCGCTCGCCGCTGCCCGGTCGAGCTCTGGTTCGGACGCCCCCACGCCGGGGTCGCGGAGAAACAGCAGGATCAGGATCCCGAAGAGGATCTGCAGGGCGCCGCCTGCGAAGAAGCCGTAGCGCCACCCGTCCTCGAAGCGGGAGAGCTGGCCGAGCAGCGGGCCCAGGACCGCGGTGAACAGGGCGATGCAGCCGTAGAGGTAGCCTGCCGCGCGGCCGCGGGAGGCGTCGTCGTAGAGGTCGGAGAGAATCACGTTGACCAGCGGCCCGCCACCGGCCACCCCCGCGGCGGCGATGGTGCACATGATGACGAGCTGCGTGTAGTCCTGGACGAAGCCCGTCCCGATGGTCCACACCCCCCACAGGCCGGCACAGCCCGCGAGCACCTTCTTGCGGCCGTGGCGCTGGGCCACGACCACCCACAGCGGACCGCAGACCACGCCGACCAGCTTGGCGAGCGCCACCAGCCAGCCGAGTGCGGCGAGCGGGAGCCCGAGGGCACTGCGCAGTGCCGGGAACATCACCGAGGTCACGCTCATCTCGGTGTTGTCCATGCTGGTGATCCCGACGAGCAGCCCGAGCTGCCGCGCACGGCCGGAATCCTTCCTGTCGGCCGGGGCTCTCTTCACGACCGCTCCCCCTTCTTCTGGTGGAGCGCACCCCAGCGACGCATCAGTTCGGCGGTACGGGGTGGGTGCGGGGCGTGCCAGGGCACCGGCACGTTGAGGGTGGCAAGCCGTTCTTCCAGGTCCGCCGCGAGACGGTCCCGGCCGGTGTCCCGCAGGTGCTGTGCGTAGCGGATGGGATCGCTGTAGTAGACGGGCCCGGTCTGGAGGTTGCTCTGCATCGGGTCCGGCAGACAGCCAGGCCGTCCCGCGTACTCGTGCCACCACTCGGCGAGGTGCGCGCGCATGCGCGCCGTCAGCTCGGGTTCCTCGTCGAGGAGATCGTGGGTGAGGTGGGGATCCTCGGTCACATGGAAGAGATGCTCCCACTCGGCGCGGAAGCTGCCCGGGTGGTACGTCCGCATGTAGAGGTGGTCGCGGGTGCGGACGGCCCGTTGGTAGGTGTGGGCGCCGTGGCCGAGGACCAGATATTCGCGCGAGGTGACCGGTTCGCCGCGCAGTGCCGCCGCGAAGGATTCGCCCTGCCAGCCGACGGGCTTGTCCAGGCCGATCAGCTCGCAGAGGGTGGGCGCGAGGTCGATGTTGTAGAGGAGGGCGTCGTTGCGGCGGGCCTCGTCCGGGAGGTCGTCGGTGAGGCCGGGCCAGTGGACGACGAGCGGGAGCCGGTGGACGGGTTCGCTCGCCATGCCGTGCTCGGCGTACATGCCCAGCTCGCCGAAGGACTCGCCGTGGTCGGCGCTGACGATCACGGCCGTTTCGCCGGCGATCCCCAACTCCTCCAGCGTCGCCATGAGTTGGCCGAAGTAGTGGTCCCAGTAGCTGATGGCACCGTCGAAACCGTTGATCAGGTGCTCGAAGTCGGCGCGGGAGGTGATCGCGTCGGGCATGTTGTGCGGGACGGGCGATGCGCCTGTGCCGCCCATGGGTGAGGGGTGCAGGTCGAGGGCGCTGCGGGGCCCGTATATCTCGGCGTGCGCGGTGATGGTCTCCTCGTCGGGCCATTCCTGGACGGGGCCCGAGGCCGCCATGCGCTCGGTCCACTCGGCGGGCTGGGTGTAGTTCGTGTGCGGTTCCCAGTACGTCAGGTGGAGATACCAGTCCTCTTCGTCCGCGTGCCGGTGCAGCCAGTCGATCGCCGCCTTGTTGATGTCCTGGGCCTCTTCGTCGCCCCAGTTGCCGGTGGCGCGGATCGACTCGCGGAAGTTGCCGTGGAAGAAGTACGCGCGGTGCCGCTCGGCGAAGACGGATATCGCCGCCGTGTAGTGGCCGCCCCAGCCCAGCCACTGGCCGAGCAGCGGCCGGTCGGGCTCGGGCGCGTGCCCGGATTCCAGCCGGAACTGGGCGTCGGCGCCGTAGTGGCCGATCACCCCGTTGGTGATGCCGAACTGCCCGCTCGTCAGGGCGGTACGGGAGGGAAGACACGGGGAGTCGGAGCAGTAGTAGCGGTCGAAGACCACCGACTTGTCGGCCAGCTTCTGGAGGTTCGGTGTGGTGGGGCGGTGATAGCCGTACGGGGTGGTGTGGTCGGCGCGGAGGGTGTCCACGTCGACGTAGATGATGCGCAAGAGGAACTCCTCGCGGAGGGGCACGTGCCGGGCGGGTGGCGGGTGTCGGGGTGCGGGGTGCGGGTGGGGCGGGAGATTTCATCGGCCGGACTCCAGGCGCTGGAGGGTGAGCTGGAGCCAGACGATGTACGAACGCGAGGAGGCGTAGCCGTCCTCATGGGCCAGGAGGTGGACCTCGCGGGCCCAGGCCGGGTCGATTTCGGGGATCTGCGCCTCGTAGTCGGGCAGCTCCAGCGCGCCGTTCTTGCCGGCTGTCTGCCTCAGCCGGTAGTCCAACTCGGTCCTGACCAGATCGATGGCGATCTCGCGGTCGAGCTGTCCGGCGAAGATGAAGCGGATCTTGAAGTCGGGGTCGTGCGGGCGTGTAGACGGCTCGTAGGGGGAGCGGGCCCAGTCGAGCAGGGCCGCTCGGCCGTCCTCGGTGAGCCGGTAGACCTTGGCGTCGGGGGCTCCGTCGCGCGGGTCGATGTCGTACTCGGCCCAGCCGCGCTCCACCAGTTTGGCCAGGCGACGGTAGATCTGCGGCAGCTGGACGCCGTATCCGAGGTACTGCCCCTTGCCGTCCATCCACCGGCGCAGGTCATACCCGGAGAAGCGTCGCAGGGCCAGAAGCCCCAGGATCACGAAATCGAGCTGCATGGGGCTTCCTATGTTCATTGGTATCTAGGCGGTGGTGTCAGGCTGAGGTCACGCGGAGCCGATGTCAAGGTCTCGCGCGCAGCGGAATCCCGCGTTGCCCCCGGAGCCGTCGGCCGTGTTCGCCGTGCGGGCGGCGACACGGTACCGGTTGCAGTACGAGACATGGCACAGGTACGAACCACCCCGGATCACCCGCGACGGGTCGCCCGGGGAGTCCGTCCACCGGTCGGCGCACCACTCCCAGACGTTGCCGGACATGTTGTGCAAGCCGAAACCGTTGGGCGGGAAGGCGTCGACCGGGCAGGTGGCCCGGTATCCGTCGGCGGCGGTGTTGCGCGCGGGGAACCGTCCGCGCCAGATGTTGCAGCGGTACTCGCCGTCGGGGTCGAGCTCGTCGCCCCACGGGTAGCGGCGCTGTTCGAGGCCGCCGCGGGCCGCGTACTCCCATTCCGCCTCGGTCGGCAGCCGGGATCCCGCCCAACGGCAGTACGCCTGGGCATCGTTCCAGGACACGTGCACCACGGGGTGGTCCGCGCGGGCCCCCAGGTCACTGCCGGGACCCTCCGGGCTGCGCCAGTCGGCGCCCGTCACGCCGCACCACCAGGGGGTCCGTTCCGGACGGGGCGAGATCCGGCGCAGTGCGGCGGGCAGGAAGCCGGCGAACACGTACGACCAGCCGATGCGTTCGGCGTCCGTGCGATATCCGGTGGCCGCAGTGAAGGCGGCGAACCGGTCGTTGCTCACCGCGTGCGCGTCGAGAAGGTACGGCCGGACGTGAACCTCGCGCACCGGGCCCTCACCGTCCCCGGGGAACCCCTCGGCGTCGTCCGTGCCCATCAGGAACGTGCCGCCGGGCAGCCGGACCATCTTCTCCGGGTCTTTGCCCGCGTACGCCACGGGAGCCGGAGCGGGAACGGATGCCGGCGCCTGCGAGGGTTCCAGGCCCCTCGGGGTGCCCGTGGGCATGCAGCAGGACCGGGGCGACGAACCGGAAGCGGGAGAGGGAGAGGGAGAGGGAGAGGCGGCGGAAGGGGTAGCTGAAGCGGTCATGGATTCCTCCTGAACCAGTGGTAGCCGTCCGCGACTCTATGTTCTAACGTACATAGCCACCAGACCCCCGAGGCCCATGGAGAGCTCCAATGAAGGCCATCATGGTGATGTTCGACAGCCTCAACCGGCGCTTCCTGCCGCCCTACGGAGCGGACTGGACCCACGCCCCGAACTTCACCCGTCTCGCCGAGCGCACCGTCACCTTCGACAACTGCTACGCCGGCTCCATGCCCTGCATGCCGGCCCGCCGCGAACTCCACACCGGCCGCCACAACTTCCTCCACCGCGGCTGGGGACCTCTCGAACCGTTCGACGACTCGATGCCCGAGCTCCTCACCGACCACGGCGTGTACACCCATCTCGTCACCGACCACCAGCACTACTGGGAGGACGGCGGCGCCACCTACCACGGCCGCTACCGCACCTTCGAGTTCTTCCGCGGCCAGGAGGGCGACGCCTGGAAGGGACACGTCGCCGATCCCGAGATCCCGGAGAGCATCCGGGTCAGGCGCGGCGAAGCCTGGCGCCAGGACTGGATCAACCGCGGTTATCTGACCGACGAGGCGGACCACCCGCAGACCCGCACCTTCGACGCCGGACTGCACTTCGTGCGCACCAACCACCGCGAGGACAACTGGTTCCTGCAGATCGAGACCTTCGACCCGCACGAACCCTTCTTCAGCCACGCCCGCCACAAGGAGCACTACCCGCACGACTACACCGGGGCGCACTTCGACTGGCCCGACTACAAGCAGGTCCTGGAGACCGAGGAGGAAGTCGCCCACGCCCGCTACGAGTACGCGGCCCTGCTCTCCATGTGCGACAACTCCCTCGGCCGCGTCCTGGACACCATGGACGAACTCGCCCTGTGGGACGACACGTTGCTGATCGTCTGCACCGACCACGGACTGCTTCTCGGCGAGCACGGCTGGTGGGGCAAGAACGTCCAGCCCTGGTACGACGAGACCATCCGCACCCCGCTCTTCGTCTGGGACCCGCGCAGCCGCGCCTGCGGCGAACGCCGCCGCTCGCTCGTCCAGACGATCGACCTGGCCCCCACCCTCCTCGACCACTTCGGCCTGTCCCCCACCCCCGGCATGCTCGGCCGCCCTCTGGCCGCGACGGTCACGTCCGACACCCCTGTGCGCGAGGCGGGGATCTTCGGCTCCTTCGGCGGCCATGTCAGCGTCACGGACGGCCGGTACGTCTACATGCGGGCCTGCGCCGACCCGTCGAACCAGCCTCTTCACGAGTACACCCTCATGCCCACCCACATGCGCGGCCGCTTCACCCCCGGCGAGCTGCGCGACGCCGAACTCACCGGGCCCTTCCCCTTCACCAAGGACGTACCGCTGCTCAAGGTGCGCGGCTCCGCGATGTCCAATCCGTACGCCTTCGGCACGCTGCTCTTCGACCTGGCCGACGATCCGGGACAGGAGCGTCCACTCGTCGACGACGCCCTCGAACTGCGGATGGCCGGGCTCCTCACCGACCGGCTGCGGGCGGCGGACGCGCCCGCGGATCAGTACCGGCGGCTCGGCCTGCCCGAGACCGGGCCGGTCACCGGGGAACATCTCCTCGCCCGCGCCCAGTACGACCAGACCCGGTCCTCCCGCCGGCTGCCGCCCGACCCCGCCGACTACCCGGCCGGCTTCTGCAGCGTCCACACACCGATACGGGACCTTCTCAAGGACCCGCAGGCGGAGGAGGTGCTGCGCGGGCACTTCGGCCCTCTGCTCGACGGACCGTTCGCCAGGGTCGTAGGAGAACTCTCCCTCATCCAGGTCGCCGCCTTCTCCGTCGGCGTGCTCGGCCACGAGACGCTCGACTCCCTCGCGGCACAGCTCGCCGCCACCGGCTCCGATCACTGATCACTGCTCCCTGATCCCCCTGCTCCCTGATCACTGCTCCCCCTGCTCCCTGATCGCTGATCGCTGATCGCTGTGCATTGATCGCTGACCGCTGACCGCTGAGCAAGAAGGGCTCGTCATGACCGTGCTGTCCTACACGTCGCCCGGCGGGGACCAGCTGCCCCTGCACGTGCACGCCCCCGAGGCCGGGCCGCCCCGCGCCGCCCTGATCCTCTTCCACGGGGGCGGCTGGGTCGGCGGATCCCCTGGCCAGTTCACCCCGCAGTGCCGGGACCTCGCCGCCCGGGGCATCCTCGCGGCGACCGCCGGATACCGGCTGCTGGGTTCCGGCGCCCGGAGCCTGGACGACTGCGTCGACGACGCGACGGCGGCGATCGGCCGGTTCCGTACCGTCGCCGCCGAACACGGCCTCGCCCCGGACGTGGTCGCGGCGGGCGGCGGCTCGGCCGGCGGGCATCTCGCCCTCACCGCCGCACTGACCGGTGGAGCCGACCTGCGCGCGCTCGTACTCTTCAACCCGGCCGTCGACCTCCTCGGAGCACCCGGCGGACCCGAGCAGAACCTGCGCGAGGCCCTCTCCATCACCGACGCCACCGCGGAACGCCTGTCCCCGATCCGGCTGGTACGCCCCGGGGCGCCGCCCACCCTCGTCATGCACGGCACCGAGGACCGCGTCGTACCCATCGACGGGGTACGCCGCTTCCGCGACCGGATGACCACCGAGGGCAACCACTGCCGCCTCGTGGAGTACCCGGGGGCGGGTCACGGCTTCTTCAACTCCGGCATGAACGACTGTTACGACGCAACGGTCCGGGAAGCGGCCGGCTTTCTCCTGTCCCTACCGGACGGTGTCCCGCCGACGTAAGCGCACCCGGACACAGAAGCCCGAAATGCACCCTTCGTACTCACATGCGAATCTGGAAGTGGCCCATCGTCCGAGATCCGCTATCAGGAGGCACGATCGTGGGCAAGAAGCAGAGTCGGCAGAACCGAGGTGCCCGCACCGGCGGCCATGAACGCAGCGCTGCTCCGGAGACGAAGGAACAGACGCCGCAGCCAACGGCGGCCCAGGACACGGTGCACTCGATCTCAGAACAGGTCTCTCACCGGAAGCAGCGGAGGTTCGGCCACAACTGACCCTCGTAGATCTACGACAACCGCCCTCTGTGGTGGCATCCCCGTATCGGGGCGCCACCACAGAGGGCGGTTTTTTTGTGCCCTGCGGCTTGACCAGGTGAAGATCCTCCCCCTGCGACCTCGGCGAGCGCGGACCGCGTCTCGGTGAACAGGCCGCCGAATACTTCGAGTTGATCTCCGGCCCCCGCATCGCGGGGGCCGTACCGCGGGGCCCACTGCTGCCCGAACGAGCAGGTTCCGCACGCGGATCCAGGCACGCCGAGAGGTTTATCTACGCGCGGAGCTATCGCGACCGAACGATCATTCGGGCATATCAGACCAGTTCTTACGCAGCTATTACCGGCGAGTACCAGCAGCTGCTAGAAACGTGGCGCTCAATCAACCCCCCACCCACCCCCCACATTTCGGAGGGCTGACAGCCATGTCAGTACGGAGATTCTGGGCGTCCGCATCCACTCTGGTCCTCGCCGCCGTGGCCGCTCTGGGCATCGCCCAGCCGGCCTCGGCATCCTCCGCCGCCGCCGGCGGGTACGTCGCTCTCGGCGACTCGTACTCGTCCGGCGTCGGCGCGGGGAGCTATCTCTCCGACAGCGGCGACTGCCGACGCAGCACCAACGCCTACCCCTACCTCTGGGCAGCTGCGAACTCACCTTCCTCTTTCGCCTTCGTCGCCTGTTCGGGCGCTACGACGAGTTCGGTGGCCGGCAGCCAGCTGGGCGCGCTGAGCTCGTCCACCGGCCTGGTCAGCGTCACGGCGGGCGGCAATGACGTGGGCTTCGCCGATGTCATGCAGGACTGCGTGCTGTCCAGCGAGGCCACCTGCCTGAGCAGCTTGAGTTCGGCCGTGTCGCAGATGCAGAACTCGCTTCCGTCCGGCCTCAGTTCGCTCTACGGCTCCATCCGGTCGCGGGCCCCGCAGGCACATGTCGTGGTGCTGGGATACCCCCGCTTCTACCAGCTGAGCGGCAGTTGCATCGCCGGGCTCTCGGAAAAGGAGCGGTCGGCCATCAACAACGCGTCCGACGTCCTGAACGGTGTCATCGCCAAGCAGGCGGCCGACGCCGGGTTCACGTTCTCCAGCGTGGTGGACGAGTTCACCGGACATGAGCTGTGCTCCGGTGACGCATGGCTCAACAGTGTGACGATCCCGGTCTACAACTCGTACCACCCCAAGGCCGCCGGACAGTCGGGCGGCTATCTTCCGGCCTTCCGCTCGGCCGCGTAGGACGCGGACGACGGAGGTACAGAGGTGCGGCGGGCTGCCGGGGGTGCTTCCGGCCGCCCGCCGCACTTCTGTTGCGTTCAGGCGCGGGTGTATTGCTTGATTGCTTCAGGCGCGGGCGTGTTGCTTCAGGCGCGGGCAGCGGTGTCCCGCCGGTGCAGGGCGAGGGCGGTCGCAGCGGCGAGTACGGCGGTGGCCGCGGCCGCCCACCAGCCGTGCCGGAATGCGTCGAGCGCCTCGGCCGGCCCGTCCGGGGCGCCGAGCAGCGTGACCATCAGGGCGACACCCAGCACCGAACCGGTCTGGCGGGCCATCGTGGTGACGGCTGATCCGGTGGCGAAACGGGTCGGCGGGAGGGCCGCGGCGGCCGCGCCGACCAGGGTGGGGAGGGCGAACCCGACGCCGATACCGGTGATCATCATGCCGGGGAGGAATCCGCTCGCGTAGTGCGGAGCCGTATCGAGTGCGACGGCCCACCAGGCCAGCCCTGCGGCGAACAGCAGGCAGCCGAGTGCGGCGGTGCGGCCGGCACCGATGCGGCTGACGACCGGACCCGAGAGGACGGCGAGCGCGGGTACGACCAACGGCCCGGGGGCGATGGCGAGTCCGGTACCGATCGCCGAGTACCCCCACACCTGCTGGCACCAGAGCACCGACGTCAGCAGCATCGCCGCGAACGCGACGGTGAAGAGCAGAGCCGCGAGGGTGGCCGTCGCGAAGGCGCGGGTACGCAGCATCGGCAGTTCGACGACCGGGGCCGGGTGCCGGGCGGAGCGCAGCCAGAAGCCCGCGGCGAGGACGGCTGTCGCGGCCAGCGGGCCGAGGACTCCGGGCGAACTCCAGCCCCAGACATCGGCCTTGACCAGGGCGAGCGCCAGTGCGCCGATCGCGAGGGTGAGCAGAACGGCACCGAAGAGGTCCGGGAAGGGCCCCTCGCGGTGCGGCCGGGCATCGGGCAGCAGCCGGGCGCCCGCGACCAGACCGATCACGCCGACCGGCACATTGACGAGGAAGACCCAGCGCCAGTCCGCTTCCACGAGCACGCCGCCGACCACCGGACCGAGACCGGCCGCGATGCCGCCGATCGCCGCCCAGCTGCGGATGGCCCGGGGGCGACGCTCCGCCGGGGTGTTGACGAGCAGGAGGGCGAGCGACGTCGGCATGAGGGCGGCGGCTCCGACGGCCTGCAGGACGCGGGCGGCCACCAGCCAGCCGACGCCGGGGGCGACGGCACAGAGCGCGGAGGCGACGGTGAAGACCGCAAGGCCGAGGAGGAAGCCTCGACGGTGTCCGTACCGGTCGGCGAGCCGGCCCGCGACGACGAGCAGGGCGGCGAAGACGATCGCGTACGCGTTGAGCACCCAGGACAGCGAGGCGAGCGAGCTGCCGCCGAAGGCGTCACCGAGGGCGGGGACCGCGACATTGACGATGAACAGGTCGAGATTCACGACGAAGACACCGGCCGAAATGATCCAGACGGTGGCACGGGAGGAGGCCGGGGCAGCCGCATGGTCAGCCGCGGAGGCAACTCTGGGGGCAACCGCGGAGGGAGGTGAGTTTGATTCTCCAACTGTCATGGCGGCAAGGTAGCGCCAGTGAGTTTGAGATGGCAACCTTGTAGTGATGAGTGCTGCACAGGAACCCCATGCCCCCACCGCCACCGCCCCGGCGTTCTCGCTCCCCGGCCGGCCGTGCTCGGCCGCCGCCGCGCTGCATGTCGTGGGTGAAAAATGGGCGCTGCTCGCGGTGCGCGAGATCTTTTTCGGCAACCACCGGTTCGAGGCGATCGCCCGCAACACCGGCGCGCCCCGCGACCGTCTCGCGGCCCGACTGCGCTCACTGGAGCAGGCAGGGGTGGTCGAACGGCGGCCCTACAACGAACGGCCGCCGCGCTACGAGTACCACCTGACCGAGTCCGGGCGCGATCTCGCACCGGTGATCCGGGCCCTGCTGGACTGGGGCGACCGGTGGGTGCTGGAGGACAAGCCGGTGGTCATGATCCATGAACCGGCGGCGTCCGCCGGTGGCGAGGACGCGCACGCGCACTCACACGCGCATTCGCACGATCTCGATGCGGCGTGGATCTGCCGCACGTGCGGCGAAGAGGTCGTGATGAACACGCTGACGGTCGATGTCCGTGCCCCGGGGTGGGACCGCGCGGGACCCAAGGAATCAAGTCCGTCCGGCAGTTGAGGGCGTCCCCGACTCCCGTGATCCCGCCCCCGCCCCTGCCCCCGTCCAATCGGTCTCAGTACCGCTCGACGAGGTGCTCCCGGCCCGCCGGGGGCTCGTACGGCTCGGGCCAGAAGTCGGTGATCTCGCTGATCCGCCCCTCCGCGTCGAACGTGAAGAAGTGGATGGCGTGCAGCTCCTGCGGGCCGACCGTGAAAAGCGTCCGGACAGCGACCTGCTGCCCCTCCCGGTCGGCCACAACCCGTTCGACACGGACGTGCCAGTCCCCCGGGTAATCCCGGTTGAACTGCACGTACCGCTCCTTCCCGCGGATGCGTTCGCGGGTCTGCGGCAGGTCGTACAGCACCTCGTCGGCGAGCGTCGTGGCGAAGGTGTCCCAGTCGCGGTTGTCGGCCGCGGTCCAGTACGTCTCCACCGCGGTGCGCAGATCAGCAGTCGTGGTCATGGTCCGAGTCTGAACCCCACCACTGACAATGGGCCTTGAGTGTCGGACCTCGGTCAGGAGCCGGCCGGCCGGGACGCCTTGATCGAGTACATCAGCGGGATGCGCGGCCGGTCGGCGGGGAAGCGGTAGAAGCCGTCGCCCTGCCGCTCCAGCGTCGGGAAGCGGGCGAAGAGTGAGACGTCGTGCTCGTGCAGGAACTCGATCCGCAGCCCGGCGGCGGCCAGCGCCGACACCACGTCGCCGATCGGGTGCTGCCATTCGACGCTGCGGTTGTGGACGGTCGGTGCGTCGAAGTCCGCGTACGTGCCCGGCGTCTCGTCCACCCATGCGTCGCGGCTGAAGTAGTCGTGGACGACCTTCGCGCCGGTCGAGTCGTCGAGGCAGTCCGTGAGCGGATGGAACTCCGCGAGATAGAGGAAACCGCCGGGCGCCACGAGGGAAGCTGCCGTCTCGGCCCAGCGCCGGGTGTCGGGCAGCCAGTTCAGCGCGCCGACGCCGGTGTAGACGATGTCGTACGACGAGTCCGGGACGGCCTCCGCGGCGTCATGGACGTCGGCGGCGACGAACGCCGCCCGGTCCTGGGTGAATCCGAGCTCGCGGGCCAGGCCGCGCGCGGTCTCCACGGCCGGTTCGGAGAAGTCCAGACCGACGACGTGCGCGGCGCCGTGCCGTGCCCAGGAGAGCGTGTCGACGCCGATGTGGCACTGCAGATGCAGCAGCGACTTGCCCGTGACGTCCCCGACCTCGGCGAGTTCGAAGTCGCGCAGGGCGTCCGTGCCGGCGCGGAAGGAGTCGAGGTCGTAGAAGTCGCTCGCAGTGTGGATCGGGACCCGCTCGTCCCAGAGCGCCCGGTTGGCCGCGTGCCAGTCGGCGGGGGTCGATGCATGCATGTCCAGGAGGTTATCCACAGGCTGCGGACGATGCGAACGAATTGTCGGCGTTCCGGCGCAGAATGGGGGACATGACTGAGATCACTGGCTCGACGGCCCCCACCGCACCGGCGACCGCTCCCGCGACCGCTTCCGTACCGGCGACCGCTTCCGTACCGGAGTGGGAGCAGCGTTTCCGGGCGCCGCGGGTGTCGTTGCCCGACTGGGCGGAGGATGCGCCCGACCGCGCGCTGTTCGTCTCCAATGCCACGGGGACGTTCGAGCTGTACGCATGGGACCGCGCGACCGGCGAGCAGCGCCAGGTGACCGACCGGCCGAACGGGACGACGGACGGCGTGCTGACACCGGACGGCGAGTCGATCTGGTGGTTCAGCGACACCGATGGGGACGAGTTCGGGGTGTGGATGCGCCGGCCGTTCCACGGCGGCGAGGGCGAGGGGGCGGTGGACGAGCCGGCGGCACCGGTCTCGGTGCCTCGTACCCGGCCGGGCTCGCGATCGGGCGTGACGGTACGGCGGTGGTCGGCCGTTCGACCGACGAGGACGGGACGACGATCCATGTCGTACGGCCCGGAGCCGCGCCCGTCGAGATCTACCGCCACCGCGAGTCGGCGGGCGTCGGTGACCTCTCCTACGACGGGACGCTGATCGCCCTGGAGCACACCGAGCACGGCGATGCGATGCACTCCGCGCTGCGCGTGGTGCGGCCCGACGGGTCGACGGTCGCCGAGCTGGACGACACCGAGGGCGGTACGAAGGAGCTGGGCCTGTCCGTGCTGGGCTTCGCCCCCGTCGCCGGGGACACGAGGCTGCTGGTCGGGCATCAGCGGCGGGGCCGCTGGGAGCCGATGATCTGGGATCCGATGACGGGCACGGAGACGGACCTCGCGATCGACCTGCCCGGTGATGTGGGCGCCGAGTGGTATCCGGACGCCTCCGCGCTGCTGATCGTGCACGGCTTCGAGGCCCGCAGCGACCTGTGGCGGTACGAGCCGGGGGCCGGCAGCGCTCCCGTCCGGGTGGAGACGCCCCCGGGTTCGGTGTCGGGTGCCACGGCCCGGCCGGACGGCACGGTGGAGTACCTGTGGTCGTCGGCCGCGCAGCCGCCCGTCATCCGGTCCACCTCGGGTGCGGTGGTGCTCGATCCGCCCGGCCTGAAGGCTCCGGCGTCCGTGCCGGTGGAGGACGTGTGGGTGGACGGGCCCGGGGGCCGTGTCCACGCCCTCGTGCAGCGGCCTGCCGCCCCGGCGGAGGGCCCGTTTCCCACCGTCTTCGAGATCCACGGAGGCCCGACCTGGCACGACAGCGACACCTTCGCCTCCGGCCCCGCCGCCTGGGTGGACCACGGCTACGCGGTCGTCCGGGTCAACTACCGCGGCTCCACCGGATACGGCCGCGCCTGGACGGACGCACTCAAGCACCGGGTCGGCCTGATCGAGCTGGAGGACATCGCCGCGGTTCGGGAGTGGGCGGTGAAGTCCGGGCTCGCGGACCCGGCGAAGCTGGTCCTGGCCGGTGGCTCCTGGGGCGGCTATCTGACCCTGCTCGGCCTCGGTACGCAGCCGGACGACTGGGCCCTGGGCCTGGCGGCGGTCCCGGTCGCCGACTACGTCACGGCGTATCACGACGAGATGGAGGACCTGAAGGCGATGGACCGCACGCTGCTGGGCGGCACACCGGAGGAGGTTCCCGAGCGCTTCGAGGCCTCGTCCCCGCTGACGTACGTCGACGCCGTCCGGGCGCCGGTCTACATCTCGGCGGGCGTCAACGACCCGCGCTGCCCGATCCGCCAGGTCGAGAACTACGTGGACCGGCTGAAGGGCCGTGCCGCGGTGCACGAGGTCTACCGGTACGACGCGGGACACGGTTCGCTCGTCGTGGAGGAGCGGATCAAGCAGTTCCGGCTGGAACTCGACTTCGCCCAGCGCCACCTGGCCCCGCAGTCGGGCCCGTCCGGCGAGTAGGGGCGCCTGTTCCGTCCCGTACGGACCACCGCCACCGGCCACCGGTTGGCACCCCGCTCCGGGCGACCGGAGCGGGGACCGTACCGTGGAGGGGTGTACCGGTTCCTGCTGACCCCGCGATGGTGGGGGATCAACCTCTTCGTCGTGCTGGCCATCCCGTTCTGCATCTTCATGGGCACCTGGCAGCTCGGCCGCTTCGAGGACCGCGTGCAGACGCACGACGCCGCCGAGAAGCAGCCCGCCCCGGGCACGAGGGCCGCCAAGCCGATCGACGATCTCCTGCCCGTCGACACGGTGACCTCCGGCCGCCCCGCCACCGCCACCGGCCGGTACGTCGACCAGTTCCTGGTGCCCGGCCGGGAGTTGGACGACAAGAGCGGCTTCTATGTCCTGAACATGCTCCGTACGGACAGTGGCAAGGCCCTGCCGGTGGTACGCGGCTGGCTGCCCGGCAAGCCCGGCCACACCGCCGTGCCCGCCGCACCGACCGGCGAGGTCACGGTGACCGGCGACCTCCAGGCGTCCGAGAACGCCGGCACGACGGGCGTCGACGCGGCGGGTGGGCTCCCGGACGGCCAGCTCGGCATGATCAGCGCCGCGTCCCTGGTCAACCTCGTCCCGTACGACGTCTACGACGCATGGGTGACGCTCCAGGACACCGGCTCCACCGGCGCGCTGCGTCCCGTACCGGCCGCCGTACCGCAGGGCACCGGGCTCGATCTGAAGGCCTTCCAGAACCTCGGCTACACCGGCGAGTGGTTCGTCTTCGCCGGGTTCGTGCTCTTCATGTGGTTCCGGCTGGTCCGCCGCGAGGCCGAAGCGGCACGGGACCTGAAGCTGGGCCTCGTCGACGACACGGACACCGGTCCTGCCGGCCCCACCGGCCCCACCGGTCCTGCCGATTCCGCCGGCCCCGCCGGCCCCAATGTGAGCGCCGGCGCGGTCTGAGACAGACCTACGTGAGGGGGCCCGCCGAATCGACAATCGACCGGCGGGCCCCCTCACGTATGCGTCGTACTCGTCGTACGTCGTCGCCCCTGCGTCACGTCGCGGGGGCCAGCACCCCGGTCCGGTAGATCGTGCCCGCGCAGGCGTTGGCGATCTTCGTCTCCGCGACCGGTGACCCCGCCTCCGGCGTGTGCGTCACGGCAACGCTGCCGTCCAGCGCCCCGCCGCCGTCCTCGCTGCCGAGCTGCGCAGCCGTGTCCGTGGTCCCGTCAGTGGTACCCGTACCGGTTCCGGCGGCGTCGGCACCGCCTGCGGCGTCCGTGCCGCCCGTCGGCGTCGGGCTCGGTGAACCTCCGGAGGTCGGACATGTGTCCTTCGGTACCCAGGCGAACTTCACCTCGTACGACATGGCCGGCTTCAGCAGTACCGTCCCCTGCTCCTGCGAGGGGTCGGGCAGCCCGGCCGCCGCGTCACCCGCGGTGTGCTCGACGACCGCGATCTTGGCCGGGTCGGCCGCGCCCATCGCCTGGAAGCCCACGCTGCCGCTGCTGCTCACCGAACAGTCCGTGCCCGAGACATTGGCGATCCGGAAAGTGCCGTACACCGTGCCGTCGGCACCCGCCGCGCCCGTCTCGGCCGAGGCGACACCGAGCTGCCCCGGGTCGCAGGTCGGCATGGCGGCCGCCGCGGAGCCGGCCGGGTCGGCGACCCCGCCGGCCGTGTTGCCGTCGGCGCCCTGGCCACGGCTGTCGGACGGACTGCTCGTGCTCGCCGGCTGGTTCCGGCCTCCGCCGGACTGCCCGTCGGTGCTGCCGCCACTGCCCTTCCCGCCGGCTTCCGAACCGTTGTCGGTGCCGCTGCCGCCCTGCGCCTGCTCGCCGTGTCCGGCTATCGCGGGGTTGGCGGCGTTCGAACCGTCGGAGTTCGCGACATGGACGAAGGCGGGGACCGCGGTGCCGATGAGCAGCGCCGCCGCCGCCATGCCGACGACGGCCTGCCGCCGCCTGGCGCGCCGGGCGGGCACCGCGCGGTGCAGATGGTCGAGGGTGCCGTCGCTGGGTTCGATGTGCTCGACGGCCCCGCGCAGCATGCGGCGCAGCACGACCTCGTCCATGTCCGGGCCGCCACCGCCCCCCGAGCCGGAACCCACGCCCGAGCCCGGGCCCGGGCCGAAGAGGCTGCCCAGCCCCCCGAGCTCGGCCGTCTCAGCGGTACCGGCGGCTGCGTCGCCCCCGCAGAGGCCACCCGCATCCGCACCTGTACCCGTATCCGAGTTCGCGTCCGGGTTCACATGCGAGGCGCTCTCCGGCCCGTCGTTCACAGTTCCGTTTCCAGTCCGGTCAATCCGATGCTCACGCTCGTGGCTGTTCTCGTTCCTGCGGTGGCGCCGACTCATGCCTGCGCCTCCATCACGACGCGCAGCGCCGCGATCCCACGGGAGCCGTATGCCTTGACCGAGCCCAGGGATATGCCCAGCGTCTCGGCCACCTGGGCCTCCGTCATGTCCGCGAAGTAACGCAGCACCAGCACCTCCCGCTGGCGCCGTTGCAGCCCCCGCATCGCTTTGATCAGCGCGTCCCGCTCCAGTTGGTCGTACGCGCCCTCCTCCGCGCTCGCCATGTCGGGCATGGGCTTGGAGAGCAGCTTCAGCCCGAGGATGCGGCGGCGCAGCGCGGAGCGCGAAAGGTTGACGACGGTCTGGCGTAGATACGCGAGTGTCTTCTCGGGGTCCCGTACCCGGTTGCGCGCCGAGTGCACGCGGATGAACGCCTCCTGCACGACGTCCTCACACGAGGCGGTGTCGTCCAGGAGCAGAGCCGCGAGGCCGAGCAGCGAACGGTAGTGGGCCCGATAGGTCTCGGTGAGATGGTCGACCGTGGTTCCGGCAGCCACGCTCTCCTCAGCGCCCTGGCGCTGCGACGGCAGCCGTGCAGGACGCGCAGCGGGCATGGGCGCAATCACCGGCATACCGCCGGGTGCGCGGGGCCGTCTGAGCGGTCGCACCGAAGCGCCGCGCAGGGGGCCCACCACTGTGATATCGAGAACCTCTGCCACGCCAGTTGGACACGTTTCCCCCCGTCAGGGTTGTACGCGCGCGGCACCGCGTTTGGCGCAGTGCGACATGCCCTCATACGTACCTGCTCTTCCCCAAATGCCCCGAATATGCGCCCCGCCGCGCAAGAAGTGACCACCAAGAAGTGACCGCATAGACGCGAGCTCCCCGGCCGACGGTTGCAGCAGGCCGGAAGGTCATCGTCGGATACCCCGACACCCCAGCTCAAGAGGTTCAGACCTTCAACTTGCTCACAGGGCATTCACAGAGCGTACAAAACAGGTTCGATCAGACCCGGGGGAATTCGGCCGCCACCGATTCGGCGATCTGTGCCACGTTCAACGCCGCTCCCTTGCGGAGGTTGTCGCCGCAGACGAACAGTTCCAGACCCCGGGGATCGTCCAGTGACCTGCGCACCCGTCCGACCCAGGTCGGATCGGTGCCGACGACATCGGACGGTGTCGGGAAGTCTCCCGCCGCCGGGTTGTCGTACAGCACCACGCCCGGTGCCGTCGCCAGGATCTCGTGGGCCCGGTCGACCGCGATCTCGTTCTCGAACCGTGCGTGCACGGACATCGAGTGCGTCGCGATGACGGGGACGTACACACAGGTCGCCGCCACCCGCAGGCCCGGCAGGTCCAGGACCTTGCGGCACTCCTCGCGGATCGCCAGCTCCTCCGACGACCAGCCGTCCCCGGCCTCGGTCCCGGCCCAGGGCACCACATTGAGGGCCACCGGTGCGGCAAAGGGGCTGCCTTCGGTGTCCCCCACGGCACGGCGTACGTCCCCGGGCTTCGTACCCAGTTCCGTACCGGCCACCATCGACAGCTGTTCGCGCAGCGCCGCGACACCGTCGCGCCCCGCCCCGCTCACCGCCTGGTACGAGGAGACGACCAGTTCCCGTACTCCGAATTCGGCGTGCAGCGCACCGACCGCGACGATCAGCGAGAGCGTCGTGCAGTTCGGGCTCGCGACGATGCCGCGCGGCCTGATCCGTACGGCATGCGGATTGATCTCGGGCACGACCAGCGGAACGTCCGGGTCCAGCCGGAACGCGGCGGAGTCGTCGATGACGACCGTGCCCTTGGCAGCGGCGATCGGCGCCCACTGCGCGGAGACGGCGTCGGGCACCAGGAACAGCGCCACGTCGACGCCGTCGAAGACGTCCTCGGTGAGTTCGAGGACTTCGCTCTCCTCGCCGCGTACGACCAGCTTGCGGCCGGCCGAACGCGACGAGGCGATCAGCTTCACCTCGCCCCAGACATCCGCGTGCTGCGAAAGGATCTGGAGCATGACGCCGCCGATCGCCCCGGTCGCTCCGACGACCGCGAGCGAAGGACGGCGGGCGGTCATCGGCCGGTGCCCCCGTAGACGACGGCCTCGTCGGAATCGCTGTCGAGACCGAAGGCGGTGTGCACGGCGCGCACGGCCTCGATGACGTCGTCGGCGCGGGTGACCACCGAGATGCGGATCTCTGACGTCGAGATCAGCTCGATGTTCACACCGGCGTCGGACAGCGCCTCGAAGAAGGCCGCGGTGACCCCGGGGTTCGTCTTCATCCCGGCGCCGACCAGGGAGATCTTCGCGATCTGGTCGTCGTAGCGCAGCGACTCGAAGCCGATGGTGCCCCGGTTGCGCTCCAGGGCGTCGATGGCCTTGCGGCCCTCGGCCTTCGGCAGCGTGAACGAGATGTCGGTCAGACCGGTCGACGCGGCGGAGACGTTCTGCACCACCATGTCGATGTTGACTTCCGCGTTCGCGATGGTGCGGAAGATCGCGGCGGCCTCGCCCGGCTTGTCGGGCACGCCGACGACGGTGATCTTGGCCTCGGAGACGTCATGGGCGACTCCGGAGATGATCGCGTGCTCCACCTTCTGGTCCCCTTGCGGCTCGTTGCTGACCCAGGTTCCGCGCAGTCCGGAGAAGGACGAACGGACGTGGATCGGAATGTTGTAGCGGCGTGCGTACTCCACGCACCGGTGCAGCAGCACCTTGGAGCCGGACGCGGCCAGCTCCAGCATGTCCTCGAAGGAGATCCAGTCGATCTTCCGGGCCTTCTTCACGACCCGCGGGTCGGCGGTGAAGACACCGTCCACATCGGTGTAGATCTCACAGACCTCGGCATCCAGCGCGGCCGCGAGCGCGACCGCGGTGGTGTCGGACCCGCCGCGGCCGAGGGTGGTGATGTCCTTCTTGTCCTGGGACACACCCTGGAACCCCGCGACGATCGCGATGTTCCCCTCGTCCAGCGCCGTACGGATACGGCCCGGCGTCACATCGATGATGCGCGCTTTGTTGTGGACCGAGTCGGTGATGACGCCCGCCTGGCTACCGGTGAACGACTGGGCCTCGTGGCCCAGGTTTTTGATCGCCATCGCCAGCAGGGCCATGGAGATCCGCTCTCCGGCGGTCAGCAGCATGTCGAACTCACGCCCGGCAGGGATCGGGGATACCTGCTCGGCGAGATCGATCAACTCGTCCGTCGTGTCGCCCATCGCTGACACCACGACAACCACCTGGTTGCCGTTCTTCTTGGCATCGACGATTCGCTTGGCGACGCGCTTGATGCCTTCGGCATCGGCTACGGAGGAGCCTCCGTACTTCTGCACGACAAGGCCCACGTGCGCTCCTCGCTCAGTCCATTACTGCGGTCGGCTCAGTTTAACGAGCAGTCCGGAAACGCCCCGCCGATATCACATGGTGAGATGTCCCGCTCAATACGTGATCATCGGCGCACCGTCCCGAACTGCTCGTACGGGGCTGCTGCCCATCGATCGTGCCCTTACTCCCGTATGTGGGCCGGCCCACACGCACGGCGGGCCGGGTCCATGATTCACGAGCCGCCCACCTCCAGCGTGGACCGGAACCGCACGGTCCGCCCTTCGGAGGCCCCCGCCGGGGCGCGGACAGGCTGCGCCGCGCGCCGCCGGCGTCCCTGCGATAAGCGGTCGACGCCTCAACCCCCCGTCCCTAGGCTCGCGTTCATGTCAATCACGTTGAACGACGCAGTGCGCAATCTCCTGGACGAACCCGTACCCGCCGTCCTCGCCACCGTGAACCCCGACGGCAGTCCGCAGACGTCCGTGGTCTGGGTCGCCAGGGACGACAACGACGATCTGCTCATCTCGACCGCCGACGGCCGGCGGAAGGTGCGGAATCTGCGCCGTGACCCCCGGGCCAGCCTGACCGTGTACGACCCGAAGGACCCGCTGCAGTACGTCGAGCTGCGCGGCGTGGCCACGATTGCCGAGGATCCCGGGCGCGAGCTGGCCGTCCGGCTGGCGGTGGAGTACGAGGGGGCGGAGGCCGCCGAGGAGTTCCGGCTGCTTCCGCCGGAGGTCGTGCGGGTGGTCGTCCGGATCACACCCGAGCACGCGGTGGGCACTGCCACCGAGCAGACAACGTGACACCGGGACGTCGAGTGTCACGTTGCCGCGCGGGGTGAGCGGGCGCCCTGCAACCGGCGCGGGGCGCTACTGCACCGGCCGCAGGCCCAGCGGTCCCGCGATCTCCTCGGCCATCACCCGGCCCGCCTCCTCGGCCAGCTCGTCGTCGACGGTCTCCGAGTCCGTGTCCAGGCCGTCCAGCTCCTGGAGGGGCTGGTTGAGGCGGATGTGGGCGATCAGGGACTGCAGAGCGCGCAGCGTGGCGGAGGCGGTGGAACCCCAGTTGGAGAAGTAGGAGAACTGCCACCACCACAGGGCCTCGGTCGTGCGGTCCTCTTCGTAGTGGGCCAGGCCGTGGCGCAGGTCGGTGACCAGGTCGGCCAGGTCGTCGGAGATACGGGCCGGGACCGGGGCCTTGCGGGGCTCGTACGGGTCGAAGACCTCGGAGTAGACGTCGATCGGCTCCAGCAGGGCGGCGAACCGCTCGCGCAGGCCGTCGGCGTCCGGTTCCGCGCCCAGATCGGGCTCGTAGCGCTCGTCGGGGACGATGTCCTCGTACGCGCCGAGCCTGCCGCCCGCCAGCAGCAGCTGGGAGATCTGGAGCAGCAGTACGGGGACGGCCTCCTCCGGCTCCTCGACCTTGGACACCTCGGTGACCGCGACGATGAACGTCTTGATCTGGTCGGCGATCTGGACGGCGAAATCGTCCGGGTCCTGCTTGACGGAGTTCAGCGTGGCGTCAGACATCGAGGGGACCTCCCGTGGGCACGGTCGCGAACGGTGAGTAGAACATAGCGTCGCTGAACGTAAAGCCTTCGTGAGTCGCGCGTACAGTCACCGCGAGAACATCGGGCGACGTAAAAACAGACGTAGAACCAGACGCGAAAACATCAGACATCGAGCAGGCGCCTCCCCTCGAAGGCGCGGCCCAGGGTGACCTCGTCCGCGTACTCCAGGTCGCCGCCCACCGGCAGGCCGCTGGCCAGTCTGGTGACCCGCAGGCCCATCGGCTTGATCATCCGCGCCAGGTACGTCGCGGTGGCCTCGCCCTCCAGGTTGGGGTCGGTCGCCAGGATCAGCTCCGTGATCGACCCGTCGGCGAGACGGGCGAGCAGCTCACGGATGCGCAGATCGTCGGGGCCGACGCCCTCGATCGGGCTGATCGCGCCGCCGAGCACGTGGTAGCGGCCCCGGAACTCACGGGTCCGCTCGACCGCGACGACATCCTTCGGCTCCTCGACCACACAGATGACCGTCTGGTCGCGGCGCGCGTCCCGGCAGATGTTGCACTGCTCCTGCTGGGCTACATTGCCGCAGACCGAGCAGAACCGGACCTTGTCCTTGACCTCCAGGAGGGCATGGGCAAGGCGGCGCACATCGGTCGGCTCGGCCTGCAGGATGTGGAAAGCGATCCGCTGCGCGCTCTTGGGACCGACGCCGGGCAGCCTGCCCAACTCGTCGATGAGGTCCTGAACCACGCCTTCGTACAACGGAACGCCTTCCTGGATGAGCTATGAATCCAACTTACGAGTTCGGATCGCCGGGCAGAAGAGCCGGACGGGATCAGCAGGCTCAGAAGGGGAGGCCGGGCATGCCGCCCAGGCCCTGGGCCAGCGGGCCCAGCTTCTGCTGCTGAAGCTGCTGCGCGTTCTCGTTCGCTGCCTGGACTGCGGCGACGACGAGGTCCGCGAGCGTCTCGGTGTCCTCCGGGTCGACGGCCTTGGGGTCGATCACCAGAGCACGGAGCTCTCCGGAGCCGGTCACGGTCGCCTTCACCAGACCGCCACCCGCCTGACCCTCGACCTCGGTCCTGGCCAATTCCTCCTGGGCCGCGGCGAGATCCTGCTGCATCTTCTGGGCCTGCTGCAGCAGCTGCTGCATATTGGGCTGACCACCACCGGGAATCACGGTCACTCCTGGCAATTCGACGACAAAAAGCTTCGGTACGCCGAGCCTACGTGGTCACCGCGCAGCGCGCCCCACCCACTGGCGAGCAACTCTTTCGAGTGAGTTTCTGTCAGCGTCGGCGAGAGTCCTATACCTGATCACAGGCCCTGCGCACCCGGGAATACCGCGATATCGACCCCACGGCCCACCATTCGGCGGTAGGAAGGGCATGCGCGTCAGGACACACAGGCGCACCGCTCGTCACGCAAGGTTATGTACGCGGGACAGTCGGCCACGCCGGAGAGCAGTGATCAGCCCACCGTCGAACACACCGCCACACATCAGGCGTCGCTACGCAGAATGCAGAGGAGTACCCCGGTGAGTCAGCCGGAGATGCAGCCCGAAGGGTCGCCCCGCAACGAGCCCGGTTCGGCCGGCTCGGCCGGTCCCTCCGGTTCGGGCTCCGGCGCACGCGGCCGGGATGCGCGGGGCCGGGATCTGACCGGTACGCCGTTCCCGCTCGGCGACTGGGGCGAACCCGCCGAACGCCTCGACGAGCTGTACCGCTGGGTCGAGGCCGATGCGCTGCACACCGCCGACTGGTATCTGCGCGACCGGGTGTGGAAGCGGCGCGGGGCCAGGTCGCTGCGGATCGGTACGGCGGCCGGGGCGGTCGCGGGCGCCGCGCTGCCGTTGCTCGATCTCACCGGGGCGCTGGGCGGGGCGGCAGGCTGGGGTTATCTGTCGCTGCTGCTGGGCGCCGCGTGCATGGCGTGCGACCGGTACTTCGGCCTGACCTCGGGCTGGATAAGAAACCTCGCCACCGCCCAGGCCGTGCAGCGGCGCCTTCAGGTGCTGCAGTTCGACTGGGCGTCGGAGTGCGTACGGGAAGTGCTCGGCCCGACCGAGGGCACGGCCAGCGAGGCCGCCGAGCGGTGTCTGGGGGTGCTGCGGCGGTTCTCGGAGGACATCACGGAGCTCGTACGGACCGAGACCGCGGACTGGATGGTGGAGTTCCGGGCCGGGCCCGCGCCGATGGGGATGCAGGCGCTGTCGTCGGGCAGCGGGGGCGGCGGGCGTACGGACCAGGGGGCGTCGCCGGGACGGTTCCCGATGCAGACGATGGCCCGGCCGAACATGCCGCGGCAGCGGCCCCCGGAGTCCCCCCGGTGATCCCACCGCGGTGACACCGGAGGCACCCGACCGCCCCGGTACCGGTACGCGCACCCGGTGCGCATACCGGTATCTGCTTCAGCTGAAGATGATCATGGAGCCTTGGGCGAGGCTGCGGGTGGCCGCCGCGTGCAGGCCCAGCCAGACGTGCCGCTCACGGGCGAACGGACTGTCGTCGTACGGAATCGGGCCCGCCGGTTCCTCCAGGGAGGTCGGTGCGGCGGGGGGCAGCGGGGCGGCCGGCGGGTTCGCCGGGTCGATGCCGATGGACGGGGCGACGAACTCCAGCTCCCGCAGCAGCCCGTGCGCGGAGCCGAGCGGGCCGCCGCCCTCCAGCAGGTCGTCGTTGGAGAGCGGGGCGGCGAAGTCCAGCGGGACGTACGCCCCCGCGTGGTCGTAGTGCCAGACCAGGTGGGACTGCTGGGCCGTCGCCTCGAACATCTCCAGCAGCTGCTCGTAGTCCCCGCCCAGTTCGTCGACGGGCGTGACGGCGAGGCCGCTGAGCTGGAGCAGATAGGCGCGGCGCAGGAAGTGCAGGGCGTCGTAGTCGAAGCCCGCGACCGGGGCGACGTCGCCGGTCAGGCCCGGCATGTAGGCGTACACGGGGACGGGCGGCAGTCCGGCCTGTCCCAGCGCCGCGTCGTAGACGGCTATCTCTTCGGCGAACGGGTTGTCGGGGCTGTGGCACAGCACATCGACGAGGGGGACCAGCCACAGGTCACAGGCCACGAAGTCTCGCTCTCCCACGGGTGCACATCGGAATATTCACAACGGTCGGGACAGCGTAATGCGGTGGGCTCGTTGCGCACAGTGGCCGACGGTTACGGGTATACGGGCAGGGGTCGCCGGCCTTGGCCGGTGACCTCGGTCAGCGCTTCGGGGGCTGTGGCTCCGACGGCGCTGCGGGGGCCTGGGCCTGCCCGGCCGGCTGTGGGCCGTGGCCCGGGTGCGCGGGGTTTCCGGCCGCGAGCCGGTCCGCCCAGTTCAGCGCGTGTGCGTTGTAGTCGTCCATCACCGCGCGCACCGCGTCGTGGTCGCCGAGCGAGATCGCCGCGACCAGTTCCGGATGGCCGTGCCAGAGCCATTCCCGGGCGCCCACGTCATGGCGCAGATACGGCACCGCGAACACCCAGGCCTGAACGCGCAGCCGGTGCAGGAAATCGTTGATGTACGTATTGGCCACGAGCACGCCCAGTTCACGCCAGAAACGCAGGTCGTAGCCGATGAGGATGTCGAGGTCACCGCCCTGCGCCGCCCGTGCGGCCTCCTGGGCTCTGCGGCGTACGGAGACCAGGCAGTCCCGGTACGCCACCTTCTGCGCGGACGACAGCGTGGGCCCGCAGAACATGCCACGGATGACTCCGTCGATGACCAGGGTGCGGGCCTCGACCATCGACCGGTAGTCGGCGACGGTGAACTCACGTACCCGGAAACCGCGATGCTGATCCGATTCGAGCAGGCCCTGCGCGGAGAGATCGAAGAGCGCCTCGCGTACCGGCGTCGCCGAGACACCGTACTGCTCGGCGATCTGCTTGACCGTGAACTCCAGTCCCGGTTGCAGACGTCCGGCAAGCACTTCGTCACGCAGCGCGTCCGCGATCTGCTGCCGCAGCGTACTGCGGGTCACAGCTCCGCTCGCGCGCATGGCGCCCCTTCCCTTTTTCGGCTTGGGTCACCTTAAGCCAGGGGCGCCGTGCCCGGATCCGGGCAGGGGAGGGGCGCCGTGCTGCTGCCCGTACTGATGGGCCGCGCGGGTGCGCGCTACGCGGTGTACTCGTCCGCGACCGACAGTGCCACGTCGAGCGCCGCGAGGCCCTCCTTGGCCTCGGCCTCGGTGACGTTGCAGGCCGGAACGGCGTGGGTGCGGTTCATGTTGATGAAGGGCCACAGGCCGTTCTTCTTCGCCGCCGCGCCGAAGGCCGCCATGGCCGCGTTGGCCTCGCCCGCCGCGTTGTACGGGACCAGCGGCTCGCGGGTCTCCTTGTTGCGGACCAGGTCCAGCGCCCAGAACGCGCCGAGGCCACGGACCTCGCCGACCGACGGGTGGCGCTCGGCAAGCTCGCGCAGGCCGGGGCCGAGGACCGTCTCGCCGATGTGGGCGGCGTTCTCGATGACCTTCTCGTCCTCCATCACATGAACGGTGGCGACAGCGGCCGCGCAGGCCAGCGGGTGACCGGAGTACGTCAGTCCGCCCGGGTAGGCGCGGGTCTCGAAGGTGGCGGCGATCTCGGCGGAGATGGCGACACCGCCGAGCGGTACGTAACCGGAGTTGACGCCCTTGGCGAAGGTCATCAGGTCCGGCACCACGTCGAAGTGGTCGGCGGCGAACCACTTGCCGGTGCGCCCGAAGCCGGCCATCACCTCGTCGAGGATGAAGACGATGCCGTACCGGTCGCAGATCTCGCGTACGCCCGCGAGATAGCCGGGCGGCGGCGTCATGATGCCCGCCGTGCCGGGGATCGTCTCCAGGATGATCGCGGCGATGGTGGCGGGGCCCTCGAAGGCGAGGGTGTCCTCCAGGTGCTGGAGCGCGCGGGCGCACTCCTCGGCCTCGGTCTCGGCGTGGAACGGCGAGCGGTAGAGGAACGGTGCCCAGAACCGGACGACGCCCGCCGAACCGTTGTCGGACGGCCAGCGGCGCGGGTCGCCGGTCAGGTTGATCGCGGTGGAGGTGGCGCCGTGGTAAGAGCGGTAGGCGGAGAGCACCTTCGTACGGCCGGTGTGCAGCCGGGCCATCCGGACGGCGTTCTCGACGGCCTCCGCGCCGCCGTTGGTGAAGAAGATCTTGTCCAGGTCACCGGGGGTGCGCTCGGCGATGAGGCGTGCGGCCTCGGAGCGTGCCTCGATCGCGAACGCGGGGGCGAAGGTGGCGAGCTTGCCCGCCTGCTCCTGGATCGCGGCGACGACGGTGGGGTGCTGGTAGCCGATGTTGGTGTAGACGAGACCGCTGGTGAAGTCCAGGTAGCGGTTGCCGTCGTAGTCCCAGAAGTACGCCCCCTCGGCGCCGGCGACGGCGAGCGGGTCGATCAGGCCCTGGGCGGACCAGGAGTGGAACACGTGCGCGCGGTCGGCGGCCTTCACGGCCGCACCGGCAGCGGGGTCGACATGCGGGGCATGAGGGGCATGAGGGGTCATGCGGTGAGCGTAGGTCGCACCGGGAGCGGCCCGACATGGCCACCTTGTATGGCGTGGGGCGCTTTGGTGGGCAGGGTGTCGGGTCGGGAACCGGGGCCGTCCGGTGGCCGTCTCTGTCCTCAAGCGCCGGGCGGCCCGGATTTGGCGCCCGGCCGGGCATTTCCAGCCTGTCCGGGGTTTGAGGACGGAACCGGAAGTGGAAGCGCCGGGCACCCCACGGACGAGCGTGAGATAACCAGCCCGTCCGGCGATTGAGGACAGAGCCGGAGGTGGGACCGGGACGCCCCACGGACGGGCCCGAAAACCCGACCCCGCCGGGGCCCGCCGCTATTCTCGACGCGTTCCGGCGTATCGCCGCACGGGGGAGGACGCATCACCATGGAAAAGCTCGGGCCCACCGACCCACAACGCATCGGCGCCTACCGCCTGCTGGGCCGGCTCGGCGCAGGCGGCATGGGCCAGGTCTATCTGGCCCGCTCCGACCGCGGCCGCACCGTGGCGATCAAGCTGGTACGCGGCGAGCTCGCCGAACAGCAGGAGTTCCGCGACCGCTTCCGCCAGGAGGTGCGCGCCGCCCGCCAGGTCGGCTCCGCCTGGACCGCCCCCGTGCTGGACGCCGACACGGAGGCCGCCGTGCCCTGGGTCGCGACCGGATACGTCGCCGGGCCCTCCCTCCAGGCCACCGTCTCCGGCCGCGCGGGCGCCCCCGTGGGTCCGGCCTCCGGTGCGTACGGCCCGCTGCCCGAGCGTTCGGTTCACATCCTGGGCGCCGGTCTCACCCACGCCCTCCAGGCCATCCACGCCGCCGGGCTCATCCATCGCGACCTCAAGCCCTCCAACATCCTGCTGACGATCGACGGACCGCGCGTCATCGACTTCGGTATAGCCCGGGCACTCGACACCGTCGCCGAAGGCGGCGGTCTCACCCGCACCGGAGCCCTCGTCGGTTCGCCCGGCTTCATGGCGCCCGAGCAGGTGCGGGGCGAGCGGGTCACCACGGCGTGCGACGTGTTCTGTCTCGGCTCGGTGCTGGCGTACGCGTCGACCGGCCGGCTTCCGTTCGGGGCGTCCGACAGCGGTGTGCATGCGCAGATGTTCCGGATCGCGCAGGAGGACCCGGACCTGACCGGCGTCCCGGTGGACCTCGTCGAACTGATCAGGGACTGCCTGCACAAGGACCCGGCCGCCCGTCCGACGACGGACGCGATCCTGGAGCGCCTGGCCGACGGCGACACGACGGAGCCCTGGCTCCCGGGCGCACTCATCGCCCAACTCGGCCGCCACGCCGTGGAACTGCTGGACTCCGAGGACCCGGAGGAGGCCGCCAAGCCGGAGCCCGTCGCCCAGAAGGAACCCGCAGCCCCCGCGGCACCCACCGACCGGCCCGCCCCCGAGGCGCCCGGCGCCGTCCATGCGCTCCCCACGACGGCCGGCATCCCGACGACACCCGCCCCCGCACCCGCACCGCCCCACGGGCCGCCCGCACCCGCACCCGCACCGCCCCACGGGCCGCCCTCCCCCGCGTACGCACCACCCCACGGGCCGCCCTCCCCCGCGTACGGCTATCCGCAGCTGCCCGCCCAGCCGCACCCCGGCCAGGCCTTCGGCCCCCAGCAGAACTACGCCGGGTACGGATATCCGCAGCAGCAGCCACACCAGCAACAGCCCGGCTTCGGCGCCACACCCCCGTACGGCCCCCTCTACCCCGCCGCCCCGCACCCCGAGCCCGAACCCGCCCGCCGCGGAAAGGGTTCGACCATCGCCCTCGTCGCGATCGCCGTGCTCGTCGCCATCGGCGCGGGCGGCTCCGTCTACGCCCTCATGAGCGGCAGCGGGCCGGCGCCCAACCCGTCCCCCACCGTCTCGCCGTCCCCGTCCCCCACGGACTCCCCCGTCACCGACGATCCGTCGTCCCCGGACCCGGCCCCCTCCCCCTCCGACGAACAGAAGAACAGCGACGGCCCCGTACCCGCCGACTACCTCGGCACCTGGTCGGGCTCCATCGACAACGCCTCAGGCCACTCCACCCGGGAACTCGCCATCCAGCAGGGCACGGTCGGCCAGACCGTCCTCACCCTCACCGCGGACGGCCCGCTCGACGGCGGCGGCTCCTACCACTGCGTCTTCCAGGCGGACCTGACCGCGGAGCCGTCCCCGACCGGCCCAGTGGAGGTCGGCCCCTCCACGGTCGTCGTCGGTGAACCCATGTCGTCCTGCACCGCGGGCAAGGCCACCACGCTCACCCTGCTCCCGGACGGCTCCCTGCGCCGCGAGAACACGGACAGCGGCGAGCAGCTCACGTACACCAAGGCCGACTGATCAGCACAGCAGCGCGGACGCCGCGTTCAGCAGCAACAGGGTGTGGACGAACCTGTCGGGTGCCGTCGGCGGAAAGTGCCATTCCAGCGGCCATGTACGGCCGGCCAGGGCGGGGATCGGTACGTAACTGATCCGGCCCACCGCCGCGTTCAGCGGAGTCGCCGCCGCCGGCCAGGACTTGCGTACGGTGCTTCCGGCCGGGACCAGGAAGTACACCGCCCGCCGCCCGTTCGCCTCGGTGACGACGGGCCCCGGCTCGCCGCCGGTGATCGCCTCCATCAGGAGGGCGAGCTGCCGCCCTTCGTCACCGTCCACGCGGACGGCGTCGAATTGGACGCCTGCTTTGCGGAGTTGAAATCCCGAAGCCGGAATCCACTCAAGGTTCAGTTCACTTTTCGGCGCATTCACGGGACCAGTCTGGCCCCGGTTGGCTAGCGTTTCCCTTGACTGACGAGGGGCGTCGCACACCCGTTGACCTGCGCGAACTCCCCTGAACCTCAGTTGAGTTCGGCGGGGCCGGGTAGTGACCGGTTGAGACCGGTTGAGTCGAAAAGGGATCGCAATGGCGCGAGCGGAAAACAAGGAAACGGCGAGTCCGACGGCAAAGCTGGTGGCCGACGTCGCCAAAAAGGCCCGCATCCGGAAGAAGTTGACCCAGGAGCAGCTCGGCAAGGAAATCGGGTTCTCTGCGGCGGCCGTGAGCGCTATGGAGACGTGCGCGCAGCCCGCCAGCGACGAAATGCTGGTGGGGCTGGAACGGGTACTCGGGGACGGCATGGGCTTGTTCGAGCAGGCGAGGATCTACATGCGGATGGAGGCGTATCCGCCGCAGTTCAAGCCCCACGTTCCTCTTGAGCAGGCGGCACTGAGCCTCCATCTGTACTCGATGCCGATTGTGCATGGCCTCTTCCAGACGGAGGACTACGCGCGGGCTCTGATCAGCGGCAGCTACCCTCCGCTGTCGGAACAGCGAGTGGAACAACTGGTGGAAGGTCGCATGGTTCGCAAGGTGCTGTTCGACCGGGAGCCGCTGCCCATGATCGAGTTGATCCTCGAAGAGTCGGTGCTCACCCGGGTCATCGGCAATGCGTCCACCATGCGGGCACAGATGCGGTACCTCGCGGAGTGTGCCCGCCGCCGCAATGTCACGCTCAACGTGCTGACTCTGGACTGCGGAAAGTTCGGAGAGTACGCAGGTGATCGTGGCGGAATGACCCTGGTGGAAACTCCGGAACACGAGCACCTCGTCTACCTGGAGCCCCAGGACGAGAGTCTGCTGATCAGCGACCCGGGGAAGGTCAGTACATATGCCCAGCGCTATGCGAAGATCCGGTCACAGGCCATGGGTCCTCATGAATCACTGGACCTCATCGAGCAGTTGGCAGGAGTAGAGGAATGAGCAACACCCTGCGGTGGTTCAAGTCCAGCTACAGCAACGCCAGCGGCGGCGACTGCATCGAGGTCGCCTTCGACTGGCGCAAGTCCTCGTACAGCAGCGGCAGCGGCGGCGAGTGCATCGAGGTCGCCGCCTGCCGCCACGCCGTCCACGTCCGTGACTCCAAGGTGCCCGAGGGGCCCACCTTCGCGGTCGCCCCCGACGCCTGGTCGACGTTCCTCACCTGGGCGAACTGACGATTGGCGGGGTCGGGGACGTCCCGGCCCCGCAAATGTGTACGAGATGTGGACGTCATGCCATACCCTGCGATCCGGGCCGCACCCCTCTCTCATCTCCGGGTGCCACGCGGCCCTCTCTTACCGTGGGGGTAGACATCATTTTGCGTACGCGCAGAATCTCGACCGCGACCTCGGTCGCGGTCCTCTTCAGCTCAGTGGTTCTGGTCGGCGGTGCGGCCAATCCGGCCGCTGCCGACTCCAGCAAGATCCTTCCCGCCGCGTCCGTCGGCGACATCGTCGCGGACGGTGTGCACCAGCGGGTCTTCATCAGTGACCCGACCGGCGGCAAGGTCCTCGTCACCGACTACAGCGGTGCGGTCGTCGCCACGATCCCGTCGCTGCCGGGCGTGACCGGCCTCGAACTGTCCGCCGACTCCGGCACGCTGTACGCCGGTGTGCGCGAGGCCGACGCCATCGCGGCGATCGACACCTCCGCCCTGGTGGAGTCCGCCCGGTACGCGACCGGCACGGGCACCCACCCCGCCTATCCGGCGCTGGCCGGCGGCAAGCTCTGGTTCGGCTACGGGGCCGCGGCCGAGGGCAACATCGGCTCGCTCGACCTGTCGGGCGCCGAGCCGGCCGTCACCCTGGACCAGGAACCGAACCGCACCTGGTACGCGGCACCGACCCTGGCCTCGACACCCGGTGCGCCGGGCACACTGGCGGCCGGTATCGAGGGCCAGAGTCCGGCGACCGTGGCCGTGTACGACGTGGCCTCGGGTACGGCCACGCGGACCGCGGCCGTGTCCACCGACGGCAGCAACCTGAACGACCTCGCGCTGAGCCCGGACGGCAAGCAGCTCGTGGTGGCCAGTGGGTATCCCTACCACCACCAGGTCTACCGGACCTCGGACCTCACCGAGGACACCAACTACCCTTCCGGCTCGTACCCGGACGCCGTGGACATCGCGCCGGACGGCACGGTCGCCGCGGGCATCGACGGCTCCTACACCCCGGACGTGTACGTCTACCGGCAGGGCACCACCAAGCCGATCCGGACGTACGACTTCCCCAACACCGGGAACAGCAGCGGCTCGGACCTCCTGGTGCCCGCCGGCCTGGCCTGGGCACCGGACACCAGCCGGCTCTTCGCGGTCACCGAGAACAGCAACGGCGTCCGCTCGCTGCGGGTGCTCACCGACGCCGTCAAGTCCGCGACCACGGTCACGGTCAGCGCCCCGGCGAAGTCGGCGCTCGGCAAGAAGCTCACCGTCACCGGCAGGGTGAAGTCCGAGGGTGCGTTCCCGGCGGGCGCCAGGGCCACGGTGACGCGCACCGACATCGAGTCGCCCAAGGGCAAGACGCTTCCCGCGGTGACGCTGAAGTCGGACGGCAGCTTCTCCTTCGCCGACACCCCGACCGCGGGCGGCCAGGTCACCTACAAGGTGTCGTACGCGGGCGACGCCGCCCACTCCGCGGCGTCGGGTTCCGACAAGGTCGCCGTCCCCCGGACGGTCCCCTCGCTGACGCTGAACCACAACAAGGCGCTGTACTCCTACGGCACCGACGTCTCGTTCACCGCGCACCTCGGCAAGACGTACAAGAACCGCACCGTCGAGCTGTGGGTGGACCCGTTCGGTGCGGACAAGCCGAAGAAGCTGGTGAAGACCGGCAAGGTCAACTCCAAGGGCAATCTGTCCACCACGGTCGACATGACCCGGGACACCACCGTCACCGCCGTCTTCAAGGGCGACGGCCGGTACGCGTCGAAGACGGTCACGTCCACGGCGTACGCCAAGGTGAAGGTCTCGACCTCCGTCTCCAAGCAGTACAAGACGGCCAAGATCGGCTCCACGTCGTACGCGTACTTCCACAAGAAGACCAACCCGGTCTTCAGCACGACGATGAGCTACTACAAGAACCGGTCCCACAAGCTGTCCCTGCAGTTCTACTACCAGGGCAAGTGGTACGACGCGGGCTCGCAGTACTTCAAGCTCGGCACCAACGGCAAGTCCATCGTGACGCTCACCGGCACCCATGACACGGGCTACCGCATGCGCATCCGTGCCTCGTACGTGAACGACACGTCGGGCGACACCGTGAACTCGACCACCAGCGGCGCCTGGAAGTACTTCATCTTCACGAAGTAACCGGGCGGGCAGGCAGACGAGCGAGCAGGACAGATGCGGGGCCGGGCAGATGCCCGGCCCCGCACCTCTGCCCTCACCCTCCGCCCGCCCGCACGGTCGGCCCGACAACTCACGCAGCCGGCCCGCCTGCCGTTCAGCCGTAGCGCGCGGGTTCCTGCGGTGCTCCGGGTCCTCGAACGAGAGGATGCGATCCTCCCGAGCGGGGCGGGTACGGGCCCAGCCGCCTCAGACCAGCGGCCTGGCCGACATCAGCAGATGCTGGTGAGCGGGGTGCGATGCATCCTCCGCCCCGTCCTCCCCCGACGCCCGCCCGGTGACCATCGCGCGCCGGCCCGGGCCCATCAGGTCGAACCGGACCACGGGTGCGTCGAACGAGGCCAGGGCGTCCATGAGGTACGTGGGGTTGAAGGCGACCGTCAGCTCATCGGTGCCGTCGAGCACGGCAGGCAGACGCTGGGAGGCGACATCGTCCTCGTAACCCGCCTGCAGAAGCACCGAGTCACCGGAGAACGTCAGCTGGAGCGGGCTGCCGCCCTCCGCGACCACGGCGACGCGCTTGACGGCCTCGACCAGGGGCGCCAGGTCCGTGACCGCAGAGACGGGGTCCACCATCGAGAACAGCTTGTCGTGGCGGGGCAGCCGGCCGTCGAGCAGACGCACCGTGGTGCGCATCCCGGCCAGTTCGAAACCGACCGAACCGCCGTCCAGCGCGAGTTGGACCATTTCGGCCCGGCCGAAGGAGCGGGCGATCTCGGCCAGCCTGCGGGCGGAGACCACGACATCGGCCGAGACACCGTCCTTCCCGGGCTTCCACGGGAGCTTGCGTACGGCGAACCGGTAGCGGTCCGTGGCGGCGAGCGTCATCGTGTCGCCGTCGAGCGCCAGCCGGATACCGGTCAGGGTCGGCAGCGTGTCGTCCCGGCCCGCCGCCACCGTCACATGGGCGACGGCTGCGGCGAACTCCTCCGCGTCCACCGCACCGAGCACCTCCGGCAGCGACGGCAACGCCGGATAGTCGTCGAACGGCAGCACCGAGAGCCCGAACCGGGCACTGTCACTCGCCAGCGAGAACCGTGAGCCCTCGACCGCGCACTCCACCGCCCCCTCGGGCAGCACCCGGCAGACATCGAGCAGCCGGCGGCCCATGACCAGCGCTTTCCCGGCCCGTACGGTCTCCGCCTCCACCTCGATGCACGCGGACGCCTCGTAGTCGAGGCCCGAGGTACGCAGCCGGCCGTCGGCCGCCTCCAACAACAGCCCGCCCAGCACGGGAACGGGCGACCGCGTGGGCAGCACCCGGGCCGCCCAGGCCACGGCGTCGGTCAGTGCGCTGCGCTCAATGCGGAACTCCATGGCGGCGGCCTCTCCCGGTCGTCTCTGATCGCGGTCGTGATCGTGAGCCGACACTAGGGGCCACCACTGACAACGGGGGCAAAGAAAGACGGTCGCGGGCCGACGACAGCGGCCACCCCCGTGCGCCGCGGCCGTCGTCCCCGTGCCCCTCCCCCGAAGGGCCCCGCAACCGTGTTCGGACTCTAGGACTTCGGGGTACGCGACAGAAAGATTCAGTTCGCACTGTGTGGGCCGTCAGGGGTATCAGTCCGCACAGCCAGACCGGTACGCTGCACTCCGGTTTTTTTGGCAGGTGCGCAGGGGTGCAGCGGCGTGGAAGCGGAGGATGCGTGCACGCGCGGGAACGGGCCGACGACGTACTGCGGATGTACCGGCTGGCCCGATCCGGCGGATCGCAGGAGCTCCTGCGCTGGGTGTCCGGCCGGGCGGCGGGCTGGGCCGGACTGCTCGACGGTGACGGCACCGTACTGCACGGCGTGGCACGGCCCCCGGACCGTACGGGCTCGGACGCCGCTGCGCTGGCCACCGAGGGCGTGAAGGAACTGGCGTCACTGGGCGCACACTCCTTCTCTTTCGACAGGGGGCCGCACACCGTGCTGCTGTTCCCGCTGGACGGCCCGCCGAACGTCTCTCCCCCGGTCCTGGCCGTCGTCGCCCCGCGCCCCCTGCCGGACGGACTCGTCACGCTTCTGTCCGACGTGGCGATGCCTCTCACCATGTGCTGGGCCGCGGAGACCGTGGAGCGCAAGCGACGCCGCGTGGACCTCGCCGAGTCCCGCGGCCGGGAAGCGGTGCTGCATCTGCTCATGACCGGCCAGCTGTCCATCGCGCATCAGGTGGCCGGTGCGCTGAAGCCCACGCTCCCCGACCCCGTCCGGGTGTACGTCGTGGAGTGCGCGGGCGGCCGCCGGGACGAGGTGGCGCGGATCTGCGCGGAGCTCTCCGGCGGCCGGTCCTGGATCGTGCGGTGCCCGGTGTACGCGCGCCATCTGATCCTCGTCGTGCCGGCGGATCCGGACGCGGCCGGACAGCAGCTCGGCCTGCGGGTCGCCGACGTGGTCGACGAGTGTGTCGTGGGGGCGAGCGAGGACGTACCGCTGTCCGACACGGCGACCGGGTACCGCCAGGCGTTCCACGCCCTGGCCGTGGCCCGCGGACTGCCCGCCCGGCATGCCTGCTTCGGCTCGGCGCCGGAGGCCGCCCTGGTCGTCGGTGCGGCCGGCGCGCAGTGGGCGGATGCGCTGCTGAACCCGTTGCTCACACATCTGCCGCGACGCAGCCATGACCCGGGCAGCCAGGAACTCGCGGCGACCCTCGCCTCCTGGCTCGCGTTCTCCTCGCATGCGACCCAGCATCTGAAGATCCACCGGAACACCCTGACGGCACGGCTCCGGCTGATCGGCGAACTGCTCGGCCTCGACCTGAACCGGGTCGCCGACCAGGCCGCCCTCGACCTGGCCCTGCGCATCCGTGCCACGCCCACCGTGCCCCGGACGGTCCGCCCGGACGGGGCGACGCCAGCGCCGCCCCACCGGCTGGACGACATCCTGCGCGGCCCGGCCGTCCGGGAATGGGCGGCCCAGCAGCTGCGCCCGCTCACCGCGTCCGGCGCTTCCCGGACCGCCGCCGACCCGCGGACAACTCTCCGTATCTGGCTGGAGCGCGAGGCACAACTGGGACCGACGGCTGCCGCGTTGGGCATTTCGGTGCCGGGGGCCCGCAAACGCCTCACGCGACTTGAGTCGATTTTTCAGCGTTCGCTGCTGCGGACGCCGAGTGCTCGTTACGACCTGTGGCTGGCCTTCCGGGCCCTGGACGTCGCGGGATGAAACCGGAACGGGGGCGTGTCCGGCCGGGGCCGGGCACGCCCCCGTCGGGTGGGGGGAGCTGCTGATCTGGGGAGCTGCTGATCTACGGACTGCGGGTCAGCAGCTCAGGTTGGAGCCGGGGGTGGTGCCGAGGATCTGGACGAACGCCTGGTAGCGGTCGATACGGCTCTGGACCTGGGCGGGGTTGCCGCCGTTGCACTCCAGGGAACCGTTGATGGAGCGGATCGTCTCGCCGAATCCGGCACCGTTCACCATGGCGTTGTGGGCGGTCATGGTGCCGGGTCCGTTCTGGGTGTTCCAGTACCAGAGGCCGGTCTTCCAGGCGACCGAGGCATCCTGCTCGACCAGGTACGGGTTGCCCAGCAGGTCGATGCCGAGGGCGTCACCGGCTGCCTTGTAGTTGAAGTTCCAGCTGAGCTGGATCGGACCGCGGCCGTAGTACGCGGACTGGCCGGCCGGGCAGCCGTAGGGCTGGCTGCTGTCGCAGTAGTGCGGGTAGTTGGCCGTGTTCTGCTCGACCACGTACACCAGACCGCCCGTCTCGTGGCTGACGTTGGCGAGGAACGCCGCCGCCTCCTGGCGCTTGACCGTGTCGCTGCCGGTGTTGGCGAAACCGGGGTACGCGCTCAGGGCCGCGGTCAGCCCGCTGTACGTGTAGAAGGAGTTCCGGCTCGGGAACATCTGGTTGAACTGCGCCTCGCTGACGACGAAGCCGGACGGGGTGCCCGGGTCCGTACCGCCGCCACCGCCACAACTGCCCTGGTCCGCCCAGACGTCGGAGCTGCCGGGAGTCTCGTTCTGGGTCCACCACTTGGCGGTCCAGTTGTGCCCGTTGTAGGAGGCCGATCCGCCGCCGGTGTAGACGGACGAGGAGTTCCAGGGTGCCGCGCAGTCGGCTGCCGCGGCGGTGGTGGCGGGGAGAACGACGACCATCGCGACGACCGCGCCGAGCGCGGCCAGCAGGCCCATGATGCGTCTGATCATGTGATCACTCCTTCGGTGCGGCGCACCGGGCTGGACGGTGCGCCGCCATGGGGGGTTGACGGTCACTCAAGCGCCGCTGGTCTGTACCTGTCAAGGTCTAGACCAACGTTGCGGACCCTTCCCGAAGGAACACTCACGGGCAAGGCCGCAGCGCTTCCGTACCGCCGGACCCGCTCCCAACAGGGGTAATTCCGGCGGGAGTTCATCCGGATCATGGGCCGCAAAACGGAGCGGGCCCGAAGGTAAAACCTTCGGGCCCGTCCAGCATGCGGAACGTCGGACTGGTCGGCCGGTCAGCCGTGGCATCCACCGCACGTCCGCATGGCGGTGCGTCAGCAAGTGGGCCGGGAGCCCGGCGCCGCACCGAGGACGCCGGTGATCCGCCCGGACGCGGACGGCTGAACGCGAAGAGGACCGGGACTCGCCGTCCCGGCCCTCTTCGCGCGTTCGCCGCTCCTGCAGAAACTCCTACAGGAAGGAGTTGATCTCGATGGTCTCGGTGCGGCCGGGGCCGACACCGATCGCGGAGATCGGGGCGCCGGACATGTCCTCCAGCGCCTTCACGTACGCCTGCGCGTTCTTCGGCAGATCAGCGAAGGTCTTGGCCTTCGTGATGTCCTCGGACCAGCCCGGCAGCATCTCGTAGACCGGCTTCGCGTGGTGGAAGTCGGTCTGACTGTACGGGAGCTCCTCGACGCGCTTGCCGTCGATCTCGTACGCGACACACACCGGGATCTGCTCCCAGCCGGTCAGCACGTCCAGCTTGGTGAGGAAGAAGTCGGTGAGACCGTTGACCCGGGTCGCGTACCGCGCGATCACCGCGTCGAACCAGCCGCAGCGACGGTCGCGGCCGGTGGTGACACCGCGCTCGCCACCGATCCGGCGCAGCGCCTCGCCGTCCTCGTCGAGCAGCTCCGTCGGGAACGGACCGGCGCCGACGCGGGTGGTGTACGCCTTGAGGATGCCGATGACCCGGCTGATCTTCGTCGGGCCCACGCCGGAACCGGTGCAGGCGCCGCCCGCGGTCGGGTTCGACGAGGTGACGAAGGGGTACGTGCCGTGGTCGACGTCGAGCAGCGTGCCCTGACCACCCTCGAAGAGGACGACCTTGCCCGCATCGATGGCGTTGTTCAGGATCAGCGTCGTGTCGGCGACGTACGGCTTGATCTGCTCCGCGTACTGGAGCATTTCTTCGACGATCTTGCCGGACTCGATGGCGCGGCGGTTGAAGACCTTGGCGAGGAGCTGGTTCTTCTGCTCCAGGGCCGCCTCGACCTTCTGCTCCAGGATCGACTCGTCGTAGAGGTCCTGGACACGGATACCCACACGGTTGATCTTGTCGGCGTACGTCGGGCCGATGCCGCGGCCGGTCGTGCCGATCTTGCGCTTGCCGAGGAACCGTTCCGTCACCTTGTCGACCGTGACGTTGTACGGGGTGATCAAATGGGCATTACCGCTGATCAGCAGCTTGGACGTGTCCACGCCGCGGTCGTTCAGCCCACTCAGCTCGGAGAGCAGGACGGCCGGGTCGACGACGACACCGTTTCCGATGACCGGGGTACACCCCGGCGAAAGGATTCCGGAGGGGAGGAGATGAAGTGCGTACTTCTGGTCACCGACGACCACCGTGTGGCCGGCATTGTTGCCGCCTTGGTAGCGCACCACATAGTCCACGGATCCACCGAGGAGGTCGGTGGCCTTTCCCTTGCCCTCGTCACCCCACTGAGCACCGAGCAGCACAAGTGCGGGCACAGGCGTACACCCCTTCCGGGCGGGGCATGTCCAAGGTCAGGGGGCGTACGTAAACGTCGTACATGCCGTACGACGATGTACGACAAGGCCTGAACCGTCGAACCGGGTGCCCCGGAATAGACGAAGCCCCTGGCGCAATAGCGCAAGGGGCTCTTGCACCAAGATGCTACCCGAGGAAGGACCGAGGTGTCGGCTGCCCAGCCCCCCGGCGACGGAGCGCACCAGCTGCTGGTGGTCATCGACCCGGTAGCCCGCCGGACCGACGGCGAGTCCGTCCGTATCGCGAAGGACGTGCTGAGCGCCGGTTCGCACGCCAAGATCTGCCTGCCCGACGGGCCCGAGGAGTTCGCGCGGGCCTTGTCCCGCCGGGGCAGCCGACGGCCGGTGGTGGTCGGCGACGACCGGGCGCTGCGGCGGGCGGTGGCCCTGCTGCACCGGGAGCGGGAGCCGGCCGAGACCGCGCTCTCGCTGATCCCGGTCGGCGCCGCGGCCGCGCTGGAACTCGCCCATTCGCTCGGCGTGCCCCTGGGCGCGGTGGCGGCGGCGCGCACCGCGCTGGACGGTGCCGTGCGCAGGCTCGACCTGCTGGTCGACGACAGCGACGGCATCGTCCTGGGCGCGCTGCACATCCCGGCCCTGAGCGCGCTGCCGGGCGCGGTGGCCGACCGTACGGGGGTCACGGCGGTCTGGGACACCTGCCGCACCCTGGTCCGCACCCTGGTGCGGACCACCCCGCCGATGCCCCCTGCCCCGCCGCGCACGCACCGGCTGCGGGTCGAGGCGGACGGCGTCCTGCTGAACGATCTGGACCGCCCGGTCGAGTCGGTGACGGTGACCTCGCAGGGCGGCGACGGGGGCCTCGCGGAGGTGGTGATCCGCACTCCGGCGTCCGAACCGGTCACGGCGGAGGCGAAGGCCGTCACGGTCTCCGGAGCGGACTTCCGCTACCGCGCGGACATACAGGTCGGCGGCCCGGTCCGGACGCGGACATGGACGGTGCGGGCGGGGGCCTGGGGACTGATGCTGCCGGTGACCGAGGGAGGTAGCCTCCGGCACGGGTAACCTCTGGCGCGGACACCCTCCGGCGCGGACACCCTCCGGCGCGGACACCCTCCGGCGCGGACACCCTCCGGCGCGGACACCCTCCGGCGCGGACACCCTCCGGCGCAGGTAGCCTCCGGCGCGTGGCGAAAGGGTGTGGGCGGAGTATGTCGGACGGTGCGGACAGACCGGGAGCGGGCGCCGGTGCGGGAGCGGTGGCGCCTGCGTCGGGGGCCGTGGGGGCGACGCCGGTCGCGCTCGATCTGCCGGAAACGGCGGAGGCACTGGAGCGGTACCGAGGCTCGGTCCGACGCTGGTTCGGTGGCGGCGCGGCGGGTGTGTGCGCGGCCGTGTTCATCGCGGTGTTCGTCAGCGGGGGGTCCCTGTTTCCGACGCTCGGCGGATTCGGCGGGGCGCTGCTGCTGGGCGGGGCCATCGTGAGGTCCCGGGCCCGGCGGATGCGCCGGGTGCTCAGTGCCGGGCCGTGGGTGGCCCACACCTCGGTCACGCAGCAGAGCGGGACGAGCGGAGCCGTCGTGGTGCTGAGCGGGCCCGGACCTGGTGAGCTGCTGGCGCTGACACCGTTCACGACGCAGTGGCGTCTGCATCTGCTGAGCAGTCCCGCCGGGGTGCTGTGGTGGTGCGGCGATCCCCGTACGGGGGGTGTGCTGGCGCCGCCCGGCGGCACGGAACTGATCTGGGCCAGGCCGGTACGGAGCCGCCGGGCACGCTCGGTCGCGGCGCGTCCGCAGGTCGTCGGCCTGCGGACACGCCCGGCCCCGCGCCAACCGCAGATCACCGTGCACGGCGCGAACGGCGAGAGCGCGGATCCGGCAGCCCCTGCGACGGAAAGCGAGGTACGGACGCGGCGCCCCTGGTGGCGGGGCGTCTTTCGCTGGGTGCTCGTCGTCGGCTGCCTCCTGGTGGCGCTCGCCACCGGCTGGTCCGAGGCGTCCGATCACGATCCGCAGGTCGACCTGACGGTGATCGCTGAGCGCAGTGACGGCCGCTGTGCGGTCCGGTGGACCGATCCGTTCGGCGGGCAGAAACGCACGGGGCTGTTCCACTGCCACCAGTACCGGGGCCCGCTCGAAGGCTGGGAGACCGGCTTCGTCGTCTCGTACCCACCCTTCAAGGGCGATCTGTACGACTCCGAGCTGCGCGGCACCTCGGCCTTCACCGCCACGGACATCGTCGGGGTCGGCGGACTGGCGCTGGTCGCGGCCGGGGCCGTCGGCGGTGCGGTGCGGTTTGTCGTGCGGGCCAGGAGACGGCGGGCGGAGCGGGTGCCGCGGCACCCGCTGCCGGACCGTCCGTCGACAGCAGCGGGGCGTGACGGGCGGCCGGACGGGGAGCCCTCGGCAGGCACCTACGTCGCGTACACCGCCGTGGCGGAACGGCAGGCCCGGCTGCGCGGCCCGGACCCCGTGAAACCGCGGACGGTCGGCGACGTGCGGGTGGGGCAGGAGGTGCGCTGGTGGCGGGTGCCCGCGCTGCGGCACATCGCCGGAGTCGGGGCGCCTGTGTTCTCGCTGGGCTATTCGGGTGTCATCGCTGTGCTGTCCTGGGTTCCGGACTCCGACGAGGTCCCGGTGATGATGCAGGGGGCCGCCGTGCTGAGTGCGGTCTTCGGGCTGTTCATGGCCTGGCAGACGATCCGCTCGGGCGTCCCGGTCGCGCGCCGGCTGGCCCGCGCCGTGGTCGCTCCGGAACCCCGGATCCGGCGGTATGCCCTGCTGTACGCCGGGTCCGGTGCGGGTGATGGGCCGCTGCTCGTGCTCTTCCCGGCCGAGGGAACTGCCGAGGGAGTCGGTGCGGGGACGGGCGAAGCGTTCGGCGAGAAGCGGACCGCGGGATCCGGCGAAATGCCCGGCGAGGGCGGCGAGGCCGGGGAGGGCGGACAGGACGCTCGGCCGGAGGGCCTGCTGCGACTCCTGCCGCCGGGGCCGGACAAGTGCCCCTGGGCAGGACTGCCCGCACCTGCCGGCACCGTCGAACTGCGGGGGTGGCTCGACGGGAAGCCGGTGGTCGTCGCGTGGATCGAAGGCCGCCCGTACTGGCCGGCGGACCTGTACCAGAACGTCGATCCGTCCGACCCCGGCGCCCTGGAAACCCTGGCGGACATGGTCCCCGGGCCGGTGTGACGGGCGCCGTGCCGGGCCGTCAGGCGCGGCCGTCGGCCACCGGGAGGTCGAGTGTTTTGCGGTGCTCGCGCCAGCGGTCCATCATGCCGGCCAGCTCCGACTGCGCGAACTCGAAGAACGCCGCGGTCTCGGCGAGCCGGGCGCCGGCCGGGGTGTGCTCGCCCAGGGTGCGGGCGCCGTCCTTGAGGGTGTTCTCCCAGCGGGTGATCACCCGGTCGCGCTGGGCGAAGGTGGTGTACCAGACCTCGTTGTGCAGGCGGTAGCGGTCACGGCGCGAGCCCGGTTCGCGTTCACGGCCGACCATGCTGACCTGCGTGAGGTAATTGACCGCGCCGGACACGGCCGCCGGACTGATCTGCAACGCCATGGCGAGCTCGGCGGAGGTCATCGACCCGTCGTCGTCCGCGAGGAGCGCGGCGAAGACACGGGACGCCATCCGCTGCATCCCCGCCTCGGTCATGTCGGACGCGAACCGCTCCACGAACCGCGACACGGCCTCCGCGTCCCGCTCGTCGCGCATGGTCTGTTCGGTTTCGCTGCTCATGACCCGATCGTCTCCCCTGATTCCCCGGCCCCCGCCGTGCCCCCAACTTTATACGCTTCCTTAACTTCACAAATTTATGAAAGTAGCGTAGCTTCAGAAACATGACGAAGGCAATCACGGTGGCCGGACTGCACAAGTCGTTCGGCCGGACGCACGCGCTGGACGGCCTCGACCTCGCGGTCGAGACCGGTGAGGTCCATGGCTTCCTCGGGCCCAACGGGTCCGGGAAGTCCACCACCATCCGGGTGCTGCTGGGTCTGCTGCGGGCCGACTCCGGCGCCGCCCAACTGCTCGGCCGCGACCCGTGGAACGACGCGGTGGAGCTCCACCGCCGGGTGGCGTACGTCCCGGGTGACGTCACGCTGTGGCGCAACCTCTCCGGCGGCGAGGTGATCGATCTGTACGGGCGGCTGCGCGGCGGCCTCGACCGGACCCGGCGGGCCGACCTCGTCGAACGGTTCGAGCTCGACCCGACGAAGAAGGGGCGTACGTACTCCAAGGGAAACCGGCAGAAGGTCGCCCTCGTCGCCGCGTTCGCCTCCGATGTGGATCTGCTGATCCTGGACGAGCCGACGAGCGGGCTCGATCCGCTGATGGAGGAGGTCTTCCAGGACTGCGTCGCCGAGGAGCGTGCGCGCGGGCGGACGATCCTGCTGTCCAGCCACATCCTCAGCGAGGTCGAATCGCTCTGCGACCGGGTCAGCATCATCCGCCAGGGGCAGACGGTGGAGACGGGTTCGCTGGCGGACATGCGCCATCTGACGCGTACGAACATCAGCGCCGAGCTGGTCGGCGCTCCCAACGGGCTCGCGCATCTGCCCGGCGTCCATGACCTCGACGTCCAGGGCCTGCGGGTGACACTCCAGGTCGACACGGACAAGCTGGACGCCGTCCTCAAGTCGCTCTCCGCATCGGGGGTACGGACGCTGACCAGCACCCCGCCCACGCTGGAGGAGCTCTTCCTGCGTCACTACGCGGCCGACGCGAGGGGCACAACCGGCGCGGCGGACAGCGGCGAGGGTGTGGGGGTGGCGGCGCGATGACTGCCGTGACCATGACCGCACCGGCCGGTGCGGGACGCCGGACCGGGGCCGGTACCGGACAGCTCGCCGGCACCTGGCCCCTGCTGAGGCTCGCGCTGCGGCGCGACCGGATCATGATGCCGATCTGGGTCATCGTGCTCGGCGCTTCCTTCTCCTCCGTCGGGAAGTCCTTCGCCTCGCTGTACGACACCGCCGCCCGGCGCGCCGAGCTCGCCGCGACGATGAACGCCAACAGCTCGCTCCGGGCGATGTACGGACCGGTCTTCAACGACTCCGTCGGCGGGCTCGTCAGCTGGCGGATGGTCGGCTTCGGCGGAGCACTGGCCGCCGTGATGAGCCTGATCGTCGTCATCCGGCACACCAGGGAGGAAGAGGAGACCGGTCGTCAGGAGATGCTCTCCTCCGCCATGGTGGGCCGCCGCGCCCCACTGACCGCCGCACTCCTCGCCGCGCTGGTCGCCAACGCCGCGCTGGCGCTGATGATCACGGCCGGTATGGCCGGGTCCGGGGCGGGCGGCGCCGGGGCGGTGGCGCTCGCGCTGGCGATCGCCGGGGTCGGCATGCTGTTCGCCTGCACCGCCGCGATCGCCGCGCAGTTCACCGAGAGCGCACGGCTCGCGAAGGGGCTCACGGCGGCGGTGATCGGTGCCGCGTTCGTACTGAAGGCGGCGGGCGACTCGGCGACGGAGGACGGCTCGTCCGTGCTGACCTGGCTCTCCCCCATCGGCTGGGCGGAGAACGTGCGCGCGTACGCGGACGAGCGCTGGTGGGTGCTGCTCGTCATCGCGGCGGCCGTCGCGGTCCAGGCCGCCCTCGCGTACACCCTGGCGGGGCGGCGTGATGTCGGCATGAGCTTCCTGGCGACCCGGCCCGGACCCGCGCAGGGGCGGATCTCCACGGCGTTCGGTCTTGCGCTGCGGCTCCAGCGCGGTTCGCTGATCGGGTGGACGCTGTCCTTCGCGGCGGTCGGTGTCGTCTTCGGCGGGCTGACCGGCGGGGCGGCGGATCTCGTCGGCGACAACGCGAAGACGCAGGAGATCTTCGAGCGGATGGGCGGACAGTCCGGGCTGACCGACGCGTTCCTCGCGGCAATGGTCTCCATGCTCGGGATGGTCGCGGCGCTGTACATCGTCGCGACGGTGCTGCGGCTGCACGGCGAGGAGACCGCCGGGCGCGCCGAACCGGTGCTGGCGGGCGGGGTGAGCCGGATCGGGTGGGCGGCCGGTCATCTGGCCATCGCCTTCGGCGGCGCCGCCCTGATCATGGCGGTCGGCGGCCTCGGCCTGGCAGCCGGTTACGGCCACGAACTCCCGGCCGTGCTGGGTGCGTCGCTGGTGCAGCTTCCGGCGATCTGGCTGCTGGGCGGGGTGACGGTCCTGCTGTACGGGGCGCTCCCGAAGGCGGCGGTGGCGTCCTGGGGCGTGGCCGGGATCTGCCTGGCGCTGGGGTGGATCGGGCCCGCCATCGATCTGCCGCAGCCGGTGATGGACGTATCACCGTTCACGCATCTGCCGAAGCTGCCGGGGGGCGCGGGGATGGAGTGGGGCCCGGTGCTGGCGCTCACCGCGGCCGCGGTGGTGCTGGTGGGGACCGGGATGGCGGCGTTGCGGCGACGCGATGTCCTGACGTGACGGTGACGGTGGCGCGGTGGCGGTGGCGGTGGCGGTGGGGCGGGGAGGCCCTGGGTGCAACCTCCCCGTGGTGCACCAGCGTCACCCAGATCATGGAGAACCGAAGCGAAGCCATCCGCGGGGTCGCCGGATGCATGGTCGCCGCCGCAGGCGGGGCCGCCGGGATGCTTGCCTGGGCCCCCTACGGCCGGCGCGGCATCTTCGGCGGCTTCGAGGGCGAGTCGGAGTGGAACGTGCTCTGGCTCGGGCTGCCGGTCATGACTCTCGGCGGCATCGCGGCCGGGATCACGCTCTTCGCCCTCGTACAGCGGAAGTGGCGGCGGGCACTCGGGGCGGCGGTGCTCCTCACGGCCCTTGCGGGCTTCGGGGTGGCGTTCGACGTACTGGAAGGCCCGCCACGGAGCTGCGGGCCGAGGTGCTGAATCCCGGCCCGCAGCTCAGTTGGCAGGCCCGCACCATGGCCAGGCCCACACCACGCCAGGCCTACACCGCGCCAGGGGCCCACACCATGCCCGGCCCACACCGCGCCGGGCCCGCACCGTGCGCGGCCCGTCCCCCCGCTCACCCCGTCACAGCTCGACGCGGAGTTCCTTCAGGCCCCTGATCACATAGCCCGGGTTCCACTCCGGCTCGGCCACCAGCCGCATGTTCGGGGCGCGGCGCAGCAACTCACCGAAGGAAGCGGCCAGTTCGACCCGGGCCAGCGGGGCGCCCAGGCAGAAGTGGATGCCCGCACCGAAGGTGACGTGCGGGTTCTCCCGGCGGGCCAGGTCCAGAATGTCCGGGGCCGGGAAGCGGGCCGGGTCGCGGTTGGCGGAGCCGAAGAGCAGGGCCACTTCGGAGCCGCGCGGAATGACCGTGCCGTCGATCTCGATGTCGTCGAGGACCCAGCGCTCGAACATCTGCAGCGGAGTGTCGTACCGCATCAGTTCCTCGACCGCCGTCGGCAGCAGCCCGTGGTCGGCGCGCAGGGCGGCCAGTTGCTCGGGGTGGCGCAGCAGCGTCCACCAGCCGTTCACCGTGGTGTTGACGGTCGCCTCGTGGCCCGCGTTGAGCAGCAGCACACAGGTCGAAATCATCTCCTGCTCACTCAGCCGCTCCCCCTCGTCGTGGGCGGCGATGAGCGCGGAGATCAGATCCGTACCGGGGTTCTTGCGCCTCTCCTTGATCAGCTCGCGCAGATACGCGGAGAAGTCGAGCGAGGCGCGGACGGCGGCGCGGGCGGTTTCCTCGGACGGGTTCAGTTCGAACATTCCGCAGATCGCCGCCGACCAGGGCCGCAGCGGTGCGCGGTCGGACTCCGGGATGCCGAGCATCTCGGCGATGACGGCCACGGGCAGCGGTTCGGCGACGGCCGTCAGCAGATCGCCGCCGCCCGCCTCGACGAACGAGTCGACCAGCCCGGCGGCCAGCCGCCGCACGGTCGGGACGAGCTGCTCGACCGTACGCGGAGTGAACGCCTTGGAGACCAGACGCCGGATCCGGGTGTGGTCGGGGGCCTCCAGGTCGAGGAGCCCCTGCCCGTTGAGGGTGTGGAAGGGCTCGTGCTCGGCGGGCGGCGGCGTGCGGCCGAACTCCTCGTGGGTGAAGCGGTGCAGATACGTACGGCCCAGGCGACGGTCGCGCAGCAGTGCGGACACATCGGCGTGGTGCGGTACGAGCCACTGGTCGGTCGGCTCGAAGTAGTGCACCCGGCCGGTGGCACGCAGCGCGGCGTAGGCCGGGTACGGGTCGGCGACGAACGCCGGGGACCAGGGGTCGAAGAGGGCGAAGGGGGCGTCGGCCGCGGAGCGTGAGGACGGGTGCATACACGGACGCTAACCGGACCCGACGGCCGCCGACCACCCACCCCGGGCCCCGCCGCCGACCACCGGTCCGGGGGCCCAGGCCCCCGGGCCCCCCGGACTTCTCAGGAAGGCGTGACCAGCCGGGCCTCGTACGCGAAGACGGCCGCCTGCGTACGGTCGCGCAGCCCCAGCTTCACCAGGATGCGGCTCACATGCGTCTTGATGGTGGACTCGGCGACCACCAGATGCGAGGCGATCTCGGCGTTCGACCGGCCCTGCGCGATGAGGACGAGCACCTCCGTCTCGCGCTCCGTGAGGTCGCCGACCCGGGCGAGGGCCGGCGGGCGCGGGGCCTCGGCGAGCTTCGAGAACTCGTTGATCAGCCGCTTGGTGACGGTCGGGGCGAGCAACGCCTCACCGGCGGCCACCACCCGTACCCCGTCGGCGAGTTGACGAGCGGAGGCGTCCTTGAGGAGGAAGCCGGACGCCCCGGCGCGCAGCGCCTGGTACACGTACTCGTCGAGGTCGAAGGTGGTCAGTACCAGCACCTTGGCGTCCGCGTCGGCGGCGACGATCTCGCGGGTGGCCTCGATGCCGTTGAGCTCCGGCATCCGGATGTCCATCAGCACCACATCGGGGCGCAGCGCCGCGACCTGCGCGATGGCTTGCCGGCCGTCGACGGCCTCGCCGACGACCTCGATCCCCGGCATGGCGTTGAGCAGCACCGAGAAGCCCTCGCGGACCATCATCTGGTCGTCGACGATCAGTACCCGGATGGCCGGGGCGGTGGGAATGGTCATGCCTTTTCCGCCTGTTCCGCCGGTGCCTTGTGCGACTCGCGCGACTCATGCGTCTCGTCCGTATCGCAGGTGGACTGGACGGGGATGAACGCGGCGATCTCGTAACCGCCCTCCTCCGTCGCCTCGGCCGTCATGTCGCCGTTCAGCATCGCGACCCGCTCCCGCATCCCGGTGATCCCGTGGCCGGCCCCCGGCGAGGGCTTCACCGGACCGGTCGGCGGCCCGTTGACGACACGCAGGCCGAGTCCGCCCAGCACATAGCCGATCTCCACCTTGGCGGTGGCGCCCGGTGCGTGCCGCAGCGTGTTGCTGAGGGCTTCCTGAATGATCCGGTACGCCGACAGCTCGACGCCCTGCGGCAGTTCACGTACCGCGCCGGTGACCGTCTTCTCCGTCTCCAGGCCGGCCTCGCGCACGTTGGCGAGGAGCCCGTCGAGCCGGGCGAGGGTGGGCTGCGGGGCGTCCGGCGCCTGGTAGTCCTCGGCCCGTACGACGCCGAGGACCCGGCGCAGTTCGGTGAGGGCGGCGACCGCGTTCTCCCGGATCGTGACGAAGGCCTGCTCCAGCTCGGGCGGCGGATTCTCCACCCGGTACGGAGCGGCCTCGGCCTGGATCGCGACGACCGACATGTGGTGGGCGACCACATCGTGCAGCTCACGGGCGATGGTGGTGCGCTCCTCAAGCAGTGTGCGCCGGTCGCGTTCGACGGCGGTCACGCTGCGCTGCACGGTCACCTCGCGCTCCGCGTCACGACGGATCTGCACCACGGCCACCACCAGCAGCGCGAACGCGGAGGCCAGGGCAAAGGCGGAGGTGGTCGAGGTGGAGTGCCAGCCGCCGAAGTTCTCCAGCACGGTGCCGAACACCACGGTGAAGCCCCACATCCAGGCGGCGGTACGGGGCCGGGTCCGGGCCGCGACCACGACCAGCACCGTCAGGTGCGAGAGGAAGGTGCTCGGCGTCCATGGCCAGTAGCCACCGCTGGCGACCGCCGCGAACGGGGTGAGCGCCATCGAAATCCAGAACGCGCCGGCTGGCCTGACCAGCGTCATCAGTACGCAGACCACAGGGAGCAGCACGACCAGGACGAGGTCGACCACGGAACGCAGACCGAAGGAGTCCGCCGAGACGAGGCCCGCGAAAGCCGTGAGCAGTGCGGCGGCCCCGACCAGCGCGTGGGGTGTCCAGGCGGCACGCTCACGCATCCGCTCCGGCAGCTGTCGCAGCAGTGGCCCGTCGGTCCGTATCCGCTCCAGCGGACGGTACTCGAAGGCGTTGCGGAAGAGGTCTTGCCGCAGGCCGCCCAACGCCCCTGCGGCCAGTCGGAACTCGGGGCTTCTGCTCTTGGTCTCGGTCACGTTTCCAAAGGTAGGGGCCGGATTGGCCCGGGTCGTCAGCAGTGATACGGATCCTGCGCCGTCCGTCGCAAGTACTACGGGGCCGCACCGGCGCCGGACCCCCCGCTCACCAGGCGAGCTGGGCGAGCTCCTCCGCCACCACCGCGCACGCGTCGGCCGCCGGGTCGATCAGCGGGAAGTGGCCGACGCCGGGCAGCAGGGTCAGGCCCACCGTCTCCCCCGCCTTCGCCGCCGCGTCGACGAACGCCTCCGAGACGGCCTGCGGCACATCGACGTCGGTGGTGCCCTGCACCACGGTGGTCGCGATGCCGGTGGGCAGCAGCACGGCCGGGTCGGCGTGCGGGGCCCGTGCCCCGAAGTCCTCCTCGCGGCCGAGGAATTGACCGACCGCCCCCGAGCACACGTTCAGCTCGACGGCCGTGGTGAAGTCCCCGATCGGCGCGAGAGCGACGACGCCCCGCAGCGGCGGCGGTGCGGGCAGCCGCCACGGCGAGCCTTCGGGCAGTACGTGCCGGGCGGCGGCCCACAGAGCGAGCTGCCCGCCGGCGGAGTGCCCGGTGACGACGATCCGCCGGGCGTCGGCCTGCGGAAGTTCCCGGGCCAGCAGGGCCGGCAGCGCGTCCATCGCCGCGGCGACATCGTCGAAGGTCTCCGGCCAACGGCCCGCGACCGGACCGGAACCCCGCTGCTGCGGGATCTCGCTGCCGCGCCGGTACTCGACACTGGCGACGGCGAAACCGCGCCGGGCCAGGAAGTCCGCGAACGGCGACACATGCTGCCGGTCGTACGGCGCCCGCCACGCCCCGCCGTGCAGGACGACCACGACCGGCGCACCGGTCCGGCCGTCGCGCGGGGCGTAGAAGTCGATCAGCTGGTCGGGGTGGGTGCCGTAGGCGGCGGATGAATCGGGGGCGACCGGTGGATACGAGAGTGCCGACTCGGCCTCGGCTGCGTCACGATCACGCGCGGCAGAATCCGACATGCTGCTCCAACCCGTCCTGTATCTGAGCCCAACAGCCCAACCGGCCAACTGGCCTGACCTGCGGGGACGGTACCAGTATCGAAGGTTCCCGTCCCCGCCGACAGATCATGGCAGGAGCTCGCCCCTACCTCTCCCCCAGCACCTCACCCAGTACCTGAGCCGCCCGCTCCACGTCCGCGAACCCCACGTACAGCGGAGTGAACCCGAACCGCAGCACGTCCGGCCGCCGCAGATCCCCGAGGACGCCCCGTGCGATGAGCGCGCTCATCACCGGTTCCGCGTCCTCGCACCGCAGCGCGACCTGACTGCCGCGCTCCGCGTGCGCGGCCGGGGTGAGGGAAGTGACCCGGCCCTCGGGCACATACGCGGCGACGCACTCCAGGAAGAAATCCGTCAGCGCCAGGGACTTGGCCCGGACCGCCTCGATGGACACCCCGTTCCACACGTCCAGCGACGCTTCGAGCGCCAGCATGGAGAGGATGTCGGGGGTGCCGACCCGGCCCCGTACGGCCCCGTCCGCCGGGGCGTACCCGGGGGTCATGCCGAACGGGTCGGCGTGCGACGTCCACCCCGGCAGGGGCGAGTCGAAGGCCGACTGGTGGCGCTCGGCGACGTACAGGTAGGCGGGCGAACCGGGGCCGCCGTTCAGGTACTTGTACGTGCAGCCGACCGCGAGGTCCACGCCGTGCGCGTCGAGCCCGACGGGCAGTGCGCCCGCGCTGTGGCACAGGTCCCAGACGGCGAGGCCGCCCGCCGCGTGCACGGCGGCGGTGAGTCCGGGCAGGTCGTGGAGCCTGCCGGAGCGGTAGTCGACATGGTTGAGCAGGACGGCCGCGGTACGGGGGCCCAGCGCGTCCGGCACCTCGGCCGGGGCGACCGGGACGAGCCGGTGGCCGGTCAACCGGGCCGCGGATGCGGCCATGTACCCGTCCGTGGGAAACGTCGTCGCGTCGACCAGGATCTCGTCGCGTCCCTCCGGAGCCAGCCGGCTCGCGGCGACGACGGCCTTGAAGACGTTCACGCTGGTCGAGTCGCCGACGACGATCTGTCCGGCGGCGGCACCGACGAGCGGGGCGATCCGGTCGCCGATCCGCTCCGGCGCGCTCCACCAGCCGCTCTCCTCCCAGGACCGGATGCGCAGCTCGCCCCACTCACGGGTGAGGACCTCCTGCACCCGGGCGGGTACGTGAACGGGCAGCGCTCCGAGCGAGTTGCCGTCGAGGTAGACGGTGTCATCCAGGGTGAACAGCTTGCGCAGATCGGCGAGACCGTCGGCGGCGTCGAGTGCCGCAGCCCGCGCGGCGAAGGTCTCAGACATGGCTGCGCGCCGTCCACAGCTCGGGGAACACGTTCTTCGTGGCCCGTTTCTCCAGCCAGGCGACCCCGGCGGATCCGCCGGTCCCGGTCTTAGAGCCCATCGCACGCCGGGTGGCGACGAGATGGTCGTTGCGCCAGCGCCACACCAGTTCACCGACGTCGGTGAGCGCCTCGCCGAGCCGGACCAGCTCGTCGTGCCGGTCGGGGTCGGCGTAGATCTCCGCCCAGACGGCCTCGACCTCGGGGGACGGCTCGTACTTCTGCGTCAGGTCCCGGCCGAGCACGGCCTGCGGTATGGCGTGGCCGCGCCGGGCGAGCAGGGCGAGCGTCTCGTCGTACAGACTCGGTTCGCCGAGCGCCTTCTCCAGCTCGGCGTGGACGCGGGGCGCACCCCGGTGCGGCACGAGCATGGACGCGGACTTGTCACCGAGCAGGAACTCCATCCGCCGGTACATCGCCGACTGGAAGCCGGAGCCCTCACCGAGAGCGGCGCGGTAGGAGTTGAACTGGGCGGGGGTGAGCTGGGCGAGCGGCGTCCAGGAGGCGTTGAGCGCCTCCAGTTCCCGCACCGACCGCTTGAGCGCGTCGCGTGCGACGGGCAGCCGGTCCTCGCGCAGGGCGTGCGCGGCGGTCTCCCACTCGTGGACGATGACGGTGAACCACAGTTCCATGACCTGGGTGGTGACCAGGAAGACCATTTCGCCCGGGTCGTCGGAGCGAAGGTGCTGGAGATGGGTCAGGACATCCGCCTGGACATAGTCCTCGTACGGAGTCGTTCCCGCGAAGTCGAGGTGCGGGGTCTGCGCACCGGTGGCTTCGGGGTCGGGGTGGATCGTCGACATTGCTGTCTCCTCGACACGAGCTTCCGGGTAGCGGTCCGCCCCTTCCGTGAGGTGGTGGAGCTCCGGTCCCCTGCCCGCATCCTAAACGGAGCCCGCGGGAGCGCGCAGACCCCGCAGATACCGGTACATCTGCGGGGTCCGGAACGTCACAGGGTGTACGTGTACGTCTGGCCGAGGGTCTCGGTCACCCCCGGCCGAGGGGCTGGGCCGCCTCTAGCCGAGGGTCTCGGCGGCGGTCGGCGAGGAGTCGCGCAGGAACGTCGAGCAGCGCTCGTACTCCTCCTGCTCACCGATCGACTGCGCGGCCCGGGCGAGGGCGTGCAGGGCGCGCAGGAAGCCGCGGTTCGGCTCGTGCTCGAACGGTACGGGGCCGTGGCCCTTCCAGCCGGCCCTGCGCAGCGCGTCGAGGCCGCGGTGGTAGCCGGTGCGGGCGTAGGCGTACGACTCGATGACGCGGCCGCCCTCGAACGCCTCGTCGGCGAGCTGTGCCCAGGCCAGGGAGGAGGTCGGGTACTTCGCGGCGACGTCGGCGGGGGCCGTGCCGTTCGCGAGCAGCTCGCGCGGCTCGGGGTCGTCGGGCAGGTGGGTCGGGGGAGGCCCCCCGAGCAGGTTCTCGTGGATCGACATGGGTTCAAGTGTGCCTGGCACCTGCACGCCGGGGGTACCCGGGCGCTGTGCGGTGGATCAGTTCGCGCCGGGGTACCCGGGCGCTGTGCGGTGGATCAGTTGGCGCCGGGGGTACCCGGGCGCCCCGGGAAGGGGCGGTTCGCGCCCGGCTTCCCCGCCGCCTCGTGCGTGGGTTCGAGGGGCGGGGAGACGACGCCGCAGTGCACCGTGCACTCGGGGCGTGCCTTCTCCTTCTCGTCCGCCGTGACGAGAGGCTTCCGTACGGTCGCCCAGGCGATCAGCGAGCCCAGCACGAGCAGCCCGGCACACATCGGCATGGCCCGCCGGAACGTCGCGGCGAACTCGTCGGCGTTCCGGTAGGCCTCCGGGCCCATCCCGGCGAGCAGCGGCAGCGCGGCCACCGCGATCAGCCCGGCGGCGCGGGCGGCCGCATTGTTGATCCCACTGGCGAGGCCGGCCCGTGCGGTGTCCACGGAGGCCAGGACGGTCGCGGTGAGCGGTGCCACCAGGGTGACGAGTCCGACGCCGAGCACACCGACCGCGGGAAGGACATCGGTGAGGTAGGCGGAGACGGAGTTCGACCCCGGCCCGACCCGCAGCATCAGCAGCATTCCGGTGGCGGCGACCAGTGGGCCGACGGTGAGCGGGATGCGGGGTCCGATGCGCTGCCCCAGTTCGCCCGCGGAGGCGGAGAAAAGCAGCATCAGCACGGTTGTCGGCAGCAGGGCCGTACCGGCGCCGAGGGCCGAGTACCCGGCCACGACCTGGAGCTGGATCGCGGAGAGGAAGAAGTAGCCGCCGAGCGCCGCGTACACACAGAGGGTGATGATGTTGACGACGGTGAACTGCCGGGACGCGAACACCGACGGCGGCAGCATCGGCTCCGGCCGCCGCCGCTCCACCTGCACGAACACCGCACCGAGCACGATCCCGCCGACAGCCGACCCGATCACCACCGCGGACGCCCCCCGTCCCGGTGCCTCGATCAGCGCGTAGGTCACCAGGGCGAGGGCGAGCGCGCCGAGCACGGCGCCCAGCACGTCGAAGCGCCCGCGTGCATGGGGGTCACGCGATTCCGGTACGTGGCGCAGCGCCACCGGCAGGCAGACCGCGGCGAGCGGCACGTTGAGCAGGAACACCCACCGCCAGCCGGGCCCGTCGACGAGCCACCCGCCGACGAACGGTCCGATGGCGGCGCCGACCCCGCCGAGCCCCGACCACAGCCCGACCGCGCGGGCCCGGTCGTCCGGATGGAAACTCGCCTGGATCAGCGCCAGCGAACCGGGGGTGAGGAGCGCCCCACCGATGCCCTGGAGGGCGCGGGCGGCGATCAGGACGGCGGCGTTCGGCGCGATGCCGCACAGCACGGACGCGGCGGCGAACCAGACGACTCCGACGACGAAGACCCGCCGCCGCCCGTACCGGTCGCCGAGGGCGCCGCCGAGGAGGATCAGCCCGGCGAGGGTCAGCATGTAGGCGTTGACGGTCCACTGGAGGGCGGCCAGGTCGGTGCCGAGGTCCTTGCCGATACGGGGCAGGGCGACGTTGACGACGGTGGAGTCCAGCATGGCCATGCTGGAGCCGAGGACGGTGGTGAGGATGACCCAGCGTCCGGTGGGGGAGGCGACGCGGATGGCTCCCGTCTCTGCGTCAGGCATACGAGCAGCATCCCCGCTCCCCGCCGTGAGGGCCATCGGGCGGGGATGGCTCGGCAGCGCGGCGGCGTCGCCGCTGCGGGCAGCTTCGAACACATCCATCAGCTGCTACGGACCCACGGACAGGCCCACGCCCCGGGCAGAGCACCCGCGGGTGGCCACGGTCCGCACCCGACCCCTACGGCGCGCCTTGCGCCACCGCCCGTACGCCCCGGATCAGCGCCTCCACGCCCGCCTCCGCCTTGGACCGCGGACACCCCACGTTCAGCCGCACGAAGCCCTCCGCCCCGTACACCGCCCCGGGCATCACCGCGACCTTCTCGCGCTCGATCAGCACCCGCTGCAACGCCTCGTCGTCGCCGACACCCGCCGGTCGCAGATCGATCCACGCCAGATAGCCGGCCTGTGGCGGCTGCCATCCCAGTTCCGGGAACGCCTCGTTCAGCCGTTCCGCGACCAGCGCCAGATTCCCGGCGACATACGCGCGGACCTCGTCCAGCCACGCCCCGGCCTCCCGGTACGCGGCGATGTGCGCGGTCAGTGACAGCACCGCCGGGGAGGCGAGCCCCTCCGCCGTCTCCATCCGGCGCAGGAACTCCGTCCGGTCGGCCGGATCGCCGATCAGCCCGTACGAGCCGGTCAGCGCCGGGAAGTTGAACGCCTTCGACGCGGAGGAGATCACCGCCCAGCGCCCCTCGCCCCCGACCCGCGTCCACGGCACATGCACATGCCCCTCGTGCACGAAGTCCGCATGGATCTCGTCGCTGATCACCGCGACCCCGTGCCGCGCGGCGAGCGCCGACATCTCGCCCAGTTCGGCCTCCGTCCACACCCGGCCCGTCGGGTTGTGCGGCGAGCACACGAGAAGGACCTTGCTGTCGGGGCGGGCGAGCTCCCGTTCCAGCGCGGCCGTGTCCCCCACCGGCACGCCCCGCAGCTCGCGCCCGAGCCCGGTGATCGCCTTGCGGAAACCGTCGTACGTCGGAGTGTGGACGACCACGCCCTCGCCCTCGGCCGTCCACATCTGCAGGAGCTGCGAGAGCTGGCTGAGCACGGACGGCCCGTACACCAGCTGCCCGGTGTCGATCCGTGTCCCGTACCGGGTCGCGTACCAGTGGGCTATCGCCGAGCGGAAGTCGTCCTGCTGCCAGGCCGTGTAGCCGAACACCCCGTGGTCGAGACGGGCCCGCAGCGCGCTCAGCACCTCCGGTGCGGTCTCGAAGTCCATGTCGGAGATGGTGAACGGCAGCAGCCCGTCCACGCCGAACCGGTCCGCGACCCCGTCCCACTGGACGCACCAGGTGCCCCGGCGGTCGATGACGGTGTCGAAGTCATAGCGGGCACTGGAACTCACAGGGATCCCTCACATCTTCTCTTCTGCATGCCGTGGGCCCGGCTCTCGGACATGCCGTGGGCCCGGCACCCCAAGGAGTACCGGGCCCACGGCCACACTTCGCGCCGGCTGCTACTTCAGCTTGGTGCCGGTGGAACGCAGGTTGGCGCAGGCCTCCGTGACGCGCTCGGCCATGCCCGCCTCGGCGGACTTGCCCCAGCTGCGCGGGTCGTAGACCTTCTTGTTGCCGACCTCGCCGTCGACCTTCAGCACACCGTCGTAGTTGCGGAACATGTGGTCCACGATCGGGCGGGTGAAGGCGTACTGGGTGTCGGTGTCGAGGTTCATCTTCACGACGCCGTTCTCCAGCGCGGTGGCGATCTCCTGCGCGGTGGAGCCGGAGCCGCCGTGGAAGACGAAGTCGAAGGGGGACGACTTGCCGTACTTGGCGGCGACGCCCTCCTGGAGGTCCTTCAGCAGCTCGGGACGGAGCACGACGTTGCCCGGCTTGTAGACGCCGTGGACGTTGCCGAAGGAGGCGGCCAGCAGGTAGCGGCCCTTCTCGCCCAGGCCGAGCGCCTCGGCGGTACGCAGCGCGTCGTCGACGGTCGTGTACAGCTCGTCGTTGATCTCGTGCGTGACGCCGTCCTCCTCGCCACCGGTCGGGGTGATCTCGACCTCAAGAATGATCTTGGCGGCGGCGGCCTTGGCGAGCAGCTCCTGACCGATGGCCAGGTTGTCGGCGAGGGTCTCGGCCGAGCCGTCCCACATGTGGGACTGGAACAGCGGGTTCTGGCCCTTGGCGACGCGCTCGGCGGAGATGTCGAGCAGCGGACGCACGTAACCGTCCAGCTTGTCCTTGGGGCAGTGGTCGGTGTGCAGCGCGACCGTGATGTCGTACTTGGCGGCGACGATGTGCGCGAACTCGGCAAGGGCGACGGCGCCCGTGACCATGTCCTTGTTGTACTGGCCGCCCAGGAACTCCGCCCCACCGGTGGAGATCTGGACGATGCCGTCGCTCTCCGCCTCCGCGAAGCCGCGCAGTGCAGCGTGCAGGGTCTGGGTCGACGTCACATTGATGGCCGGGTAGGCGAACTTGCCTGCCTTCGCCCGGTCGAGCATCTCGGCGTAGACCTCGGGGGTTGCGATGGGCATCTGTCCGCTCCTTGGGATGTGCGGGTGTGCGTTGCTGGTTCCCTGACCTGGGGGCGACGTCATCGTCGCCCCCATCTTCCCAGACTCTCGCTCCGGCTCCACCCGGCCTGCTCCCTCCATACTCGGGCGGGCGGTTCGCGGGCATACGTCAAGGGCGGGCCGTTTCACGTGAAACAGCCCGCCCTTGACGAAAACCGCAGGTCAACCCTTGCGTCAGGCCAGATCGAGGTCCGCCACCGTGTAAGCGTGGACGTACGGGAGACCGGCCTCCGCAATGGCCGGCGCCGCACCCCGCTCCACGATCGTGGCGACGGCGACGACCTCGCCACCGGCCTCGCGCACCGCCTCGACGGCCGTCAGCGGCGAACCGCCGGTCGTCGAGGTGTCCTCGACGACCAGGCAGCGGCGGCCCTTCACATCCGTGCCCTCGATGCGGCGCTGCATCCCGTGCGCCTTCTGTGCCTTGCGGACGACGAACGCGTCCAGCTCCTGCCCGCGCGCGGCGGAGGCGTGCAGCATCGAGGTGGCGACCGGGTCGGCGCCCAGCGTCAGCCCGCCCACGCAGTCGTAGTCCAGCTCGGCGGTGGCGTCGAGCATGACCTGACCGACCATCGGAGCGGCCTTGCCGTCCAGCGTGATGCGGCGCAGGTCGATGTACCAGTCAGCCTCAAGACCGGAGGAGAGGGTCACCTTGCCGTGTACCACGGCCTTGTCCTTGATCTGCTGGAGCAGCTCAGCACGTACGTCAGTCATGGCTACGAGCTTAGACCGACCGGCACATGGGGGTGGGAGAAGGAGCGGCGCTGGGTGCGTGCAGCTGCAAGGCGGAGGATTGAGGCAGATGGGGTCTCCCCTGCTTGAGCGCAGCCGAGAGCTTGGGGAAGGAGCCATGGTGATTGACGACAACGCGGGAAAGGTCCCCCTGGCCCTTAATGCCTTGGGGGAGGGCGTGCCCAGCCCCGCGACGCCGCCCCCATGTGCCGGCCGGTCTTGAGGCGCCCGCCTCACGGCCCGCGCCCGCACGGTCAGAGCCTGCGCCAGCTCCAGGTCGTCGCGATCTCCAGCGGCTCGATCGGGGTGACATACCGGGGCGCGGTGTTCAGCCCGTTCGGCGGACCGGACTGCGGCTCCACGCAGACCGCCTCGGCCTGCTCGTCGTAGATCACGACCCACTCGGCCCGGCTCTTCACGATCAGTTCCAGCTGCTCCGGCCAGGTGAGCGTCACGTCGACACCGTCCGGCATCCCGAAGCAGTCGTCCCACGGACCGGGCAGGGGCGGGATGCGGCGGCCGGTCGGCAGATGGTTCTCGCCACGCTCCTCCTGCCAGGCCGCGTCGAAGGCGATCTCCACGTTCTTGCCGTCCTTGCCGCCGTCGAGATTCCGCAGGAACCAGGGGTGCCAGCCGGCCTGAGCCGGGAACGAATCCCCGTACGTCTCGATGCCGAACGCGAGCGTCAGCGAGTCCTCGGACAGCTCGAAGGTCTGGGTCACCCGGCCCTGATACGGCCAGGGGTCGGCCAGGTCGTAATAGAACGCGGCCTCCTGCTCGCCCACCCGGGCGGTGCGCCAGGCGGTGTCCCTGCCGGTGCCGTGGATGGCGTGCGGCGGGGAGTTCACCGGCAACCGGTGCGGGACGTCGCCGTTGTGGAAGAGCCCGTTCTCGGTGCGCCCGCACCACGGCACCATCGGGAAGCAGCCGTACCGCTCCCCCTGCCGCAGCAGCTCGGTGCCACCGATCCGCAGACTGCCGATGCGACAGCCGTTGGCGGGGTTCACGGTCAACTCTGCGTCGCCGACGGACAGCCGGACGTCCTTCTCGCTGCTACTCACCCGACCGACATTACTGGCGCGACTACCTCCGCCGCCTCAGCGCCCGGCTCACCACGACGGCGGACGCGAGCGCGAGCGCTGCGGCGGGGGCGACCCAGCGGAGAGTGGCGCCCGCAGTGGTCGAGTCGGTTGACGGTACGGGGGCGTACCTGCCACGCGGCGGCGCGTGGTCGACCTCCTCGGCGCTGCGGCCGATCATGGTGCGCCTGGCGTGCGCGGCCTCGGCCGGGGGGCCGTCGGGGACGGTGAACTCCACCTCTGCCACGGGGTCGAGCGACGGCGGCGGCACGGGGGCGTCGAAGACGGCGCCCGTGCCCGGGGGTTTCTCGGTGGAGGGCGCCTCGTCCGCGGCGGCGTCATGCGTGGGCGGGGCGCCGTCGTCGGTGTCGGTGTCGTCGGCCTCCGGGGCAGCACTCCGGGCGGTGTCCGCGCCGGTCGCGTCGGCCTCCTCGGCCGCCTCCTCGATGGCCTGTTCCACGGCTTCCCCGACGGACCGCTCGGCCTCGCCGAGGGCCTCACCCGGCGCGTCCCCGCCCGCCAGCGTCTCCGTCACCAGCTGCTGCGCGAAGCGGTCCAGCAGGCGGTGGGCCGTCGCGAGCGCCGCCGCCGCGTCCAGTTCCAGGAACCGGCCGTCGCCGCTCGCCGTACCCGCGAACCCGATCGCCGTACCGCCGTCCTGCTCCGCCAGGCTGATCGTCAGAGCCAGCTTCGCCGAGCCGGTCCCCCGGGCCTCGACACCCTCGCCCGCCACCAGGAACCCGTCGTCGCCGTCCGGACCGTCCTGCGGGGAAACGGTGAGCCGCAGGGCACCGCGGTACGTGATCGTGTGGCCGTCGACCCGGACCTTGAGCCGGCCGGACAGCGGGCCCGCGGACGCGTCGGCGTCCTGCTGGAGCCCCGGTACACAGCGCGCGACGCGGGCGGGATCGCCCAGCGTCCGCCGAAGGGACGGGACCGGAACCGGAACGAACACCTCATGCTCCATGGAAACCGAGCCTACTCAGCCCCGGCCATCACGTCAGCGGTTCCGCGTCGCAAAGCCGCCGGGCGTACGGCGTACGGCGTCCGGCTCACCGGTCCTCCCAGTACCGCGGATGCACCAGCGTCGAAGGCGGCAGCCCGCGCAGCCGTCCGCTCTCCGCGTCCCGCCCCGCGCGCATCAGCGAGGGCTGCGTCAGCGACCGCAGCTCCGGCGCCCGAGGGGCGAGGCGGAGCGCCGGCGCCCTGACCGGCCCCGCGAGGACGAAGCCCCAGCCGTGCTCGGCCTGTGCCCGGTGCATGGCCCGGTCGGGGCCGGCCGCGAAATCGGAGAGCCGGCCGCTGATCCGGTACGGGCGGGTGTGCAGACCCGCCGCCCTCATCGACGCCTCCACCGTCCAGTACGTACGCGGCCGGGTCATCGGCGGGCCCCCGTGCACCACCAGCCGGCCGCCCGGTGCGAGGGCCTCGGCGACCAGGCCGTAGAACTCCGCCGAGTAGAGCTTCGTGCTGGCGGAGATCCCAGGGTCGGGCAGATCGGAGATCACCACGTCGTAGCTGCCGTGCGCCGCCCGCAGCCAGTTGAAGGCGTCCGCGTTGACGGCCGTCAGCCGCGGATCGCGGTACGCGTGGGCGTTCAGCGCCGAGAGCGCACGGTCGGTACGGGCCAACCGGGTGACGCCGGGGTCGAGCTCGACCAGGGTGACGCTGCGTACGTCCGGGTAGCGCAGCACCTCACGGGCGGCGAGACCGTCGCCGCCGCCCAGGATCAGGACCCGGGCGTGCGGCCCGTTCATCGCCGGGTGCACCAGCGCCTCGTGGTAGCGGTACTCGTCGCGGGCGCTGACCCGCAGCCGCCCGTCCAGATACAGATCCAGGGAGCTGCGGCCCGCCCCCGTCAGCACGACCTCCTGGACCCCGGTCTGCACCGCGACCCGCACCCCGTCCCCGTACACCGCACGCCGCGCCGCCCGCTCGAAGTCGTCGACCAGCGCGGTGGCGGTGGCGAGCACGGCGATCACGGCCACGTTGACGAGGATCAGCAGCCACCGGGAGCGCGGGGTGAGGTCCCGCCGGAACACCCACAGCACCAGCGCCCCGCCCGCCGCCGCGTTGACCGCGCCGGTGAACAGCGCCCCGGTGAGCTGTCCCAGCACCGGCAGCAGCAGAAAGGGGAACGCGAGCCCGCCGACCAGCGCACCCACATAGTCGGCGGCGAACAGATCCGCGACGGTCCCGCCCGCGTCCTGCCGGTCGACGCGCTGGATCAGCGTCATCAGCAGCGGGATCTCCGCTCCGATCAGGACGCCGATCGTGAACGAGAACCCGACCAGGGCGTACCGCGACTCCCCGATCCAGGCGAACGACGCGTACAGCACGACCGCCGAGGAGCCGCCGACGAGGGCGAGCGCCGCCTCGATCAGCCCGAAACCGACTGCCGCACGGCTGCGTAAACGTTTCGCGACAAGCGAGCCGACGCCCATCGCGAACACCATCACGGAGAGCACGACCGACGCCTGGGTGACGGTGTCGCCGATCAAGTAGGAGGCGAGCGCCACCAGTTCGAGCTCGTAGACCAGACCGCAGGCAGCACAGATGAAGACAGCGGCCAGCACGAGACACCGACCGGTCCTCGGTCGCACGGGAAGACACGCCGCGCCCCCTCGCAGCGACACCTGCTGGTCGATCATGATGCGAACGCTACGTCACGAAGCGGTGGCCGCCTGTCACCCACAAGGGTGCAAGTGGCGTGCCCACAACGGAGTTGGGCCGCGCCGGAGCGCTGCCGCCGGCATCAGAGTGCTGCCGTCGGCATCCGCACTCCCACTCGGGTGCGCGTCACCACCAGCTGCCCCTCCTGCGGGTACGCATGCCAGGTGCGCCACTGCACCTGGCCCTCGGTCCGCTGGGCGAGCATGGCGGTGAAGGCGTGCGGGCTGCCGGGGAACGTCCCCGCGAGACCGTGGGGATGGTCGGCCACGAGCGCGAGGAGCTCCTGCGCGCGCCCCGCGAACGAGCCCGCCGAGAGCGTCTCGACGCGCGCCGCGAATTCGTACTCCCACTCCCCGAGCCGCTTGGCGACACCGAGCGGCAGCGGTGTGCTGCTGCCGGGGATACACGCGACGGTTTCGGAACAGGTGCCCCGGTCCTCCTCCAGGAGCACCTGGTGGGAGGCGCCGAGGAGGCGCATCTGGATTCGGGCACCCGCGAGATCGAGGTCGAGCACGGCCAGGGCGGGGAGGGGTTCGCGCCCCAGCGCCCAGGCCAGGTCGGCAGCACGGGTGTCGGAATAGGCCGTCTGGAGGGTCGTGAGCATGGGTCGGCTCCGCAAACAAGCGTGGACACATGGACAGGGGACGCCCCCGACGTGATGCACGTGGGAGGTGGGAAGCGCCCGATCAGGTCCAACTCGGGTCCGAGGGCTGAATGTTCTCTCAACCGAGGGAATCACGAAGTAAGCCGCATCCACAGCGTTTTTGCCCAACTTGCCGTGGTTTCCATCCCCTCGGGGGCCTCTCGGTTCATCTGTTCACCGGTGTCTCGCGAAAATCCCCAACAAAAGCCCCACCCGAAGCCCGAACCAGAGCCCTGACCGAAGCCCCAACAAAAAGGTGTCCGGCGGGAGTTCACCCGCCGGACACCTGTCGGGCACCGGAGCCGCACGGGCCCGGCACCGGGCATATGGCCCCTGCCCGGTCGCGGATCAGCTGCCCCGTGTCAGCTGCCTCCGCCGCATCCGCCCCCGCCGCCGCACGAGGAGCCGCCGCCGCACGAGGAGCCACCGCCGCCGCACGAATGACCGCCGGAGTGACCGCCGGAGTGACCGCTGCTGCTTCCGCAGGACGAGCCACCGCCGCCGTCACCTCCCGCCCACCAGCTGCCACCCGCGGCGCTGCCGCCGCCCGCACCCCGGCGCACGCCCCGCGCGCGCGACTTCGCCCTGTTCCCGGCCCTCACCAGGATCGAGACGAACAGCACGATCACAGCGACCGTGAACACCACTCCGAAAAAGACTCCCACCGACCTCACGTCCTTCTGTCCCCCGAAGCGAGGTCCCCCCGCTTCCATGCGCTTCTTCCTGCGTGAGTGGGGGATGCCCCCGGCCCCGTACAGCCAAAGCAGACTTGAGCAACTCCAGAGCTTCCGCGCAGGATGGTGGCCATGACACAGGAACGACCGCTGCTCAACCGCCGCCTCGCCGAGTTCGGCACGACGATCTTCGCGGAGATGTCGGCGCTTGCCGTACGGACCGGCTCCATCAACCTCGGCCAGGGTTTCCCCGACACCGACGGCCCCGAAGAGATCAGGGAGGCCGCGGTCCGGGCACTGCGCGCCGGTCACGGCAATCAGTACCCACCGGGCCCCGGCGTCCCCGAACTGCGCACCGCGATCGCCGACCACCAGCAACGGCGCTACGGACTCACCTACGACCCCGACACCGAGGTCCTGGTCACCGCGGGCGCCACGGAGGCCATCGCCGCGGCCCTGCTGGCGCTGCTGGAACCCGGCGACGAGGTCATCGCCCTGGAGCCGTACTACGACTCCTACGCCGCCTGCATCGCCATGGCGGGCGGCGTACGCGTCCCGCTGACCCTTCGTGCCCCGGATTTCCGCCCCGACCTCGACGCCCTCCGGGACGCGATCACGCCCCGCACCCGGCTGCTGCTGCTGAACAGCCCCCACAACCCGACGGGCATGGTCCTCACCCGCGAGGAACTGACCACGATCGCCGAACTGGCGGTGGAACACGACCTCCTCGTGGTCACCGACGAGGTCTACGAACACCTGGTCTTCGAGGGCGAACACATCCCGCTGATCTCACTGCCCGGCATGCGCGACCGCACGGTCTCGATCTCGTCCGCCGGCAAGACCTTCTCGTACACGGGCTGGAAGGTCGGCTGGGTCATGGCGGACGCCCCGCTCATCGCCGCCGTCCGAACGGCCAAGCAGTACCTGACCTACGTCAGCTCGGGCCCGTTCCAGTACGCGATCGCCGAAGCGCTGCGCCTGCCGGACTCGTATTTCGACAGCTTCCGTGCCGACCTGCGGCGCAAGCGCGACCTGCTCGGCGACGGCCTGCGCGCAGCCGGGTTCGAGGTCTACCAGCCCCAGGGCACGTACTTCATCACCACCGACATCACCCCCTTCGGCGAGAAGGACGCCTACGCCTTCTGCCGCACGCTCCCCGAACGCTGCGGCGTCGTCGCCATCCCCAACTCCGTCTTCTACGACGACCTCGATGCCGGCCGCAGCCAGGTCCGCTTCACCTTCTGCAAACGCGACGACGTTCTCCACGAGGCGGTCGGCCGCCTGCAACACCTGGCGCCCTGAACCCCCACCCCTTCGTCGAGGTCACTCGCCGATGGACCGGCTACCCACTGGCCTTCGCCCTCACCGCTGCGCTGATGCTCACCGCCCTCGCCCCGGCCTGGCTCGACCGCCCGGCCACCGGCTCCCGCCCCTGACCGACACAGCCGCACACAGCCGCACACAGCCGCACACAGCCGAGCCCAACGCCCCAGCACCAGCAGCACGCGATCCGGACGAGGGTGATCGAATACAGCAACGAGACCGCGCATCCGGTACAGGTCTCCGAAGAACAGGAGCGCACATGACCACGACCCCCATGACGGTGGCCATCCTCGGACCGGGCGGTGTCGGCGGCCTGATCGGCGCGCTGCTCGCCCGCGACGGACACCGCGTCATCTGCCTGGCCGGCGAGGAGACCACCGCTGTCCTGCGCCGCGAAGGCCTGCACGTCCAGAGCGCCCGGTACGGCGCCTTCACCACCCCGGTCGAGGCCGACACCGAGCTGCACGAGCCGGTCGACGCCACCTTCGTGACCGTCAAGCAGACCTCCCTGCCCGCCGCCCTCGACCGCGTTCCGCCACAGGTCCTCGGCGACGGGATCGTGGTACCGCTGCTCAACGGCCTCGACCACCTCGCACCGCTGCGCCGACGCTATCCGGCAGGCCAGGTCGTGGCCGGAACCATCCGGGTCGAGGCCACCCGCACCTCGCCCGGGCGCATCGCGCACACCAGCCCCTTCGCCGCCCTCGAACTGGCCGCCCCGCTCGACGACTTCGCATCCCGCCTACGGCACGCGGACCTCGACGTGACCCTGCGCACCGACGAGTCCGCGATGCTCTGGGACAAGCTCTCCTTCCTCGCCCCGTTCGCCCTGCTGACCACTCGCTATCAGACCGCCGTCGGCACCATCCGCGACGAACGGCGGCCCGAACTGCTCGCCGTACTGGACGAAATCACCGCCGTGGCCCGCGCCGCAGGCGCAGCGGTGACCACCGAGACGGTGCTCTCCTTCTTCGACCGCGCCCCCGAGACGATGAAGTCCTCAATGCAGCGCGACGCGGAGGCGGGCCACCCGATCGAGCTCGACGCCATCGGCGGCGCTGTCCTACGGGCCGCAGCCACCCACAGGATCGAGACACCGGCCACCGCACGCCTGGTCGCAGAACTGGCCCCCACAGCAAGCCGGTAACCGCACCGGCGGCCGGTCCCGACAACGGCGGGGCACCGTCACGGAGGTCCGACCGGACATCCGCGAAGCCGCAGGAACACTGAGCGCGGCTCCGCCGTCGCGGCCGATCGCCACTCGTCCTGCATGCCGGGGAAACGAGCCCATGCCGGAGCCGCCCCGTCAGGTGCCGGCCGACCGCAGCCGTACCCCACACCCTGGCGTGATCGCCATCCGAGTTCAGGAGGCATGATGCAGCACTTCGTCCGACCCGACGGCACCCCGCCGGTCAACGGCTACAGCCACGCGGTGGCGTTCACCGGGCCCATGGTCGCGGTCTCCGGGCAGGTCCCGGTGGACGCCCAGGGGCGAGTGGTGGGCACGGGGGACGCCGAGGCCCAGATACGGCAGGTCTTCGCGAACCTGGCCACCGCGTTGGAGGCGGCGGGTGCCGGGATGGAGCACGCGGTCAAACTGACGGTGTATCTGACCGACCTGGCCGATCTGGACACCTTCCGCCAGGTGCGCGACGAGTACCTGGACACGGCCCGCCCGCCGGCCTGCTCACTGGTCAAGGTCGCCGGGCTGGTCCATCCCGCCTTCCGGGTCGAGATCGACGCACTCGCGGTGCTGCCCGCTGCGGTGTGAGCTCAGCGAAGACACGAGTCGACCACCGGGACACCGTGGTGCAGCGTCTCCTGCGCCCAGCCCGGCTCGGAGCCGTCCCCGGATATGCGCTCTCGCGACCGGCTGTCGCTCCCGGCAGAAGGCGAAGCCGTCGCTCTCGCCGAGCCGGGAGCAGGTCGCGCCGTTCGTACGGTTCGCCTTCCGCAAGCGTGACGACGTGCCGGCCGAGGCGGTGTCCCGGCTGAAGCAGCTGAAGCGGCTGTAGCGGGGGCGTACCGCTGCCGTGAAAAAGCCCGGCCCGGGGCCGACGGTCATGGAGACCACCGCCCCGGGCCGGGCTGTCACTGCCGTGCGGGACTCAGGCGTCCGGAGCGGACTGCTCCGTGCCGTCCGTCTTCTCCTCGGCCGGCGTCAGGCCCAGACGCTCCTGCAGCCACTTGTCGAACTCGATCGAGGCGCGCACCCAGCTGACCGTCGACGAGACGAAGTGCTCCAGGCTGACGCCCGTACCGATGAGCATCTGCGCCTCACCGATCAGACGGACCGAGACCTCGGTCTCCTCCGAGCCCTCCTCGGGCTCGTGGCTGTGCGTGTAGACCTTGGGCCACAGGGTGCGGCGGTTCCAGTCGTCGATGGCGTCGAGGAGGACGGGACGCTGGTCCGCGGCGTGCGGGCGGTCGTAGAACGTACGGACCGAGAAGACCTGCTGCTCGTCCTCGCCGCGGAACATGAAGTACGTGCGGAAGTCCTCCCACGGCGCCGCGAGGTCGCCCTCGTCGTCGACGACGTACTTCAGCTCCATCTGTTCGAGGAGCTGCTTGACGAGGTCCTGGTCAGGGACGACGGGGCCCTCCGGTCCTGCGGCCTGCGGTTCGGGCTGGCCCCCGAAATTCGGAATCGAGGACGGATCGATGCTCACCGTGTTTTTCCCTTCGTGCGGTTGCCGCCATCCTCTCCCATGGCGGGCGGGGGATGGCAAGCCCCGACGGGCCCGATCCGCCACAAGCTGACACGCAGCCGGTACGGACCGGGCCCGCCGGGGCCCCGTACGGGGTGATTACGACGCGGGTCCGACGAGCAGGCCGTCCCCGACCCGGTCCACCCGGACGGTGTCCCCGTCCGTGACCTCGCCCGCGAGGATCTCCTTCGCGAGCCGGTCGCCGATCGCCGTCTGGATGAGGCGGCGCAGCGGCCGTGCTCCGTACGCCGGGTCGTTGCCCTCCTCCGCCAGCCAGGCCAGGGCGGCCGGGGTGACGTCGAGGGTGAGCCTGCGGTCGGCCATGCGCTTGGCGAGCCGGTCGATCTGGAGCTTCGCGATGTGCGAGAGCTCGTCGCCGGACAGTGCGGAGAAGACCACCAGGTCGTCGAGCCGGTTGAGGAACTCCGGCTTGAACGAGGCCCGTACGACCTCCAGGACCTGCTCCTTCTTCACCTCGGGTTTGGTCAGCGGGTCGACCAGGAACTGGCTGCCGAGGTTGGAGGTCAGGATCAGGATGGTGTTGCGGAAGTCCACCGTCCGGCCCTGTCCGTCGGTGAGCCGGCCGTCGTCGAGGACCTGGAGCAGGATGTCGAAGACCTCGGGGTGGGCCTTCTCGACCTCGTCCAGCAGGACGACGCTGTACGGGCGGCGGCGGACCGCCTCCGTGAGCTGGCCGCCCTCCTCGTAGCCGACGTAGCCGGGCGGGGCGCCGACGAGCCGCGCGACGCTGTGCTTCTCGCTGTACTCGCTCATGTCGATGCGGACCATGGCCCGCTCGTCGTCGAACAGGAAGTCGGCGAGGGCCTTCGCGAGCTCCGTCTTGCCGACACCGGTCGGGCCGAGGAAGAGGAACGATCCGGTGGGCCGGTCGGGGTCGGCGATTCCGGCGCGGGTACGGCGTACCGCGTCCGACACCGCCTGCACGGCCTCGGTCTGCCCGATGAGGCGCTTGCCCAGCTCCTCCTCCATGCGCAGCAGCTTCTGGGTCTCGCCCTCCAGCAGGCGTCCGGCCGGGATGCCGGTCCAGGAGCCGACGACGTCGGCGATGTCGTCCGGACCGACCTCGTCCTTCACCATGGTGTCCTTGGCGGCCTCCTGCTCGGCCTCGGACGCCTCCGCCAGCTCCCGCTCCAGGCCGGGGATCTCCCCGTACAGCAGCTTGGAGGCGGTGTCGAAGTCGCCGTCGCGCTGGGCGCGTTCGGCCTGGCCGTGCAGTTCGTCGAGGCGTTCCTTCAGTTCACCGACGCGGTTGAGGCCCTGCTTCTCCTTCTCCCAGCGGGCGTTGAGGCCGCGCAGCTCCTCCTCCTTGTCGGCGAGGTCGCGGCGGAGCTTCTCCAGGCGCTGCTTGGAGCCGGGGTCGGTCTCGTTCTTGAGGGCCAGCTCCTCCATGCGGAGGCGGTCGACGGCGCGCTGGAGCTCGTCGATCTCGACGGGCGAGGAGTCGATCTCCATACGCAGCCGGGACGCCGCCTCGTCGACCAGGTCGATGGCCTTGTCGGGGAGGAAGCGGGAGGTGATGTAGCGGTCGGACAGGGTCGCGGCGGCCACAAGTGCGGAGTCCGCGATGGAGACCTTGTGGTGGGCCTCGTAGCGGCCCTTGAGACCACGCAGGATCGCGATGGTGTCCTCGACGCTCGGCTCCGCCACCAGCACCTGCTGGAAGCGGCGCTCCAGGGCGGGGTCCTTCTCGATCCGCTCGCGGTACTCGTCGAGCGTCGTCGCGCCGACCATGCGGAGCTCGCCGCGGGCCAGCATCGGCTTGAGCATGTTGCCCGCGTCCATGGCGGAGTCGCCGCCGGCGCCCGCGCCGACGACGGTGTGCAGCTCGTCGATGAAGGTGATGATCTGCCCGTCGCTCTCCTTGATCTCGGAGAGGACGGTCTTCAGCCGTTCCTCGAACTCACCGCGGTACTTGGCGCCCGCGACCATCGCGCCGAGGTCGAGCGAGACGAGCCGCTTGTTCTTCAGGGACTCGGGGACGTCCCCCTTGACGATGCGCTGGGCGAGCCCTTCGACGACGGCCGTCTTGCCGACGCCGGGCTCACCGATGAGCACGGGGTTGTTCTTCGTACGCCGCGAGAGCACCTGGACGACGCGCCGGATCTCCTGGTCGCGCCCGATGACGGGGTCGAGCTTGCCTTCCCTGGCGGCGGCCGTGAAGTCCGTACCGAACTTCTCCAGGGCCTTGTACTGGCCCTCCGGGTCGGGTGTGGTCACCCGGCGCCCTCCCCTGCTCTTCTCGAATGCGTCCAGCAGCCTCTTCGCACTGGCCCCCTGACCGCTCAGGATCTCACCGGCGCGGCCGCCCTCGGCGGCGATACCGATCAGCAGGTGCTCGGTGGAGATGTAGTCGTCGCCGAGCTCCTTCGCGCGCTGCGCGGCATCCGCGATGACGGCGAGCAGCTCGCGGTTGGGCTGCGGCGGGGCGACGGTCGACCCGGTGACGCTGGGCTGCGCGCCCAGGAGCCGCTCGGTCTCGGTGCGTACGGCGATCTGGTCGGCCTCGACGGCGGCGAGCAGATCGATGACGTTCTCGTTGTCCTCGCCCGCGAGCAGCGCGAGCAACAGATGCCCGGGGGTCAGATCCGGATGCCCGTCCTTCACGGCCCTGCTGGTGGCCGCGTTGATGGCATCCCGGCTCTTGTTGGTCAGCTCGGCGTCCACGTGCGCTTTCTCCTCCTTGCGGTGACTGGTCTCTCCACAACACTGACTGGATCAACGTACACAAAGTTGAGTCTATTCCACTCAATCTTATTCCGAGGCCGGTCCGCGGGCTCGCGTTCTCCTGTTCCGAGTGAACCGGCCGGAGTGGACCTCCGCCACCGCAGGGGGGCGCGGGTCCATGCCGCCTACGCTGTCCGCATGGCAGTCGACGTGACGAACCCCAGCCCCGAGTACCTCGCGTTCTGGCGCGAGTACCACCTGTGCACCCTGACCACTCCCCGCCCCGACGGCACGCCGCACGTGACGCCGGTGGGCGTGACGTACGACCCCGAGGCCGGACTCGCCCGCATCATCACCAGCAAGACCAGGCAGAAGGTCGCCAACATCCTGGCCGCGGGCCCGGACGGTGCCCGGGTCGCGGTCTGCCAGGTCGACCGGCGCCGCTGGGCGACGCTGGAGGGCCGCGCGACGGTACGCACGGAGCCGGACGTGATCGCCGACGCGGTGAGCCGCTACGCGCAGCGCTACGAACGCACGCCGGCACCCAATCCGGACCGCGTCGTCATCGAGATCGCCCTGGACCGGGCGCTCGGCAGGGCGTGAGCGGAGCGGCGGCCGACACAGCGCGCCAGTGCGCGAGACTGGCCCGCGCCGCCCCCAGGTCGGCGTCGCCCTCGGGCAGCGCGGCCGACATCTGCGCGACGATCCCGTCGAGCAGCCCGGCGGCCGCCTGCGGGTCACCGGCCGCTCCCGTCCATGCCGCCTGCGCCCGTCCGTAGCGGAAGGACTCGCGCCCCGGGCGCAGCACCTCGGCCGCGTCCTGCGCGATCAGACCGAAGAGCCCGGCGGCCCGTCGCGCATGCCCGGCCAGGCCGGCCCTCTCCGCGAGACGGGCACGCCCGGCGAGACCCTGAGCGGTACGGCCGCTTCCGTACGCCGGATTACGCGCGAGCGCCAGATCCGCGCTCAGATTCACCGCCCGCTGGAGGGGGCGCGGCGCTGCAAGTGGTGAACGCCCCGGCAGCATCTCCACCAGGCCCCGGTACAGATCGCCCAGGACGAGATGGGAGGGCCCGTCCGGATCGCCTTCCGCAAGCCGGAACAGCAACTCCGCGGTGAAGTCGGTGTTGCCCTCGCCCGAAGGGCCGGTGCGGGCCCTGCTCGTACGGTCACAGGCCAGCAGCAGGTGGATGTCGGCCGCCGCCGGAACGTCCAGGGCACGGCCCGCGAAGCAGCAGTCGAGGATCACGACGCGGTGACGGGCCCGCGCCCCGCGTATCGCCGCGAAGACATCATCGACGGGCAGCGACGTACGCCGCGCCGCGTGCGGCAGGTCGACAGTGCCGGGCAGGGCGAGGCAGAGCCGGTTCCCCTCCGCGTTCACGCCGTGTCCCGCGTAGTAGAAGAGCAGCAGGTCGAGCGGGGCGGCGAGGTCCGCGTACGAGGCCAGGGGGCCGAGCACGTGCCCGGCGTCCACGGGGTCGGTGAGGGAGACCACCGCGGACGGGTCGAAGAGACCGCCCGCACCGGTCAGCGCCTGCGCCAGATCCCTTACGTCGGCCGCCGCCGCGGGCAACGGCGGCATGCCCCGTACAAAGGTCGACGAACCGACCAGCACCAGGCGCGAGTTCATCCGGTCAGGCACCATCGGCTCGGGCGCCACATGACTCATTCGCCCGGTTCGCCCCCGGTCACCCCGAGCGCGCTCTGCACCGCGTCGAGCAGCCGCACGGCGTCGTCCGCGTCGCCCGCCTCGATCTCCTGTTCCGTGCCGTCGGGCCGCACCACCCGAACCGTGACGCGGTCGGCCTTGCGCCGTTCGACGAGCCAGTTGAAGAACGGCACGTACAACGGTGCTGCGGCCGCCATCACCACCACCGCGTCGGCCGCACCGCCCTGTTCGCCGGGCTGCGGCGGCACCATCCGGACCCGGGCGGAGCCCCGCAGTTCCTCGCTGTCGTCCAGCCAGCCGGCCAGGTCGCGGGCGTGCGCGTCGGCCTCGGCACGGCTCCCGGGGAACGCGATGACATATTCCTGCACGAACAGCCTTCTCTCTTGCGGGCCGCTGTTTCAGCGGTCGAATCGCGGTGCGCCCGGGTCGTCGCCGGGCGGTACGGTGCGCCTGCCCTGCGACGGCGCCTGCTCCGACGACCGCGGCCGCGGTACACGCTCCGGCGTCGCGAACAGCGGGTGGTGTCCGGGCACTTCGTAGGGCAGCCGGAACGCGGTGGCCGCCTCCGACGTGTCCAGCAGGTCGGCCAGCAGCCGCTCCACCGGATTGAGCGACTGCGCGGGTGCGCCCTGCCGGTAGGTCGCGTCCAGCCAGTTCCGGTTGAGGCCCGCCACATTGGCCCACGCCGCGCCGAGCTCACCGGCGGGCGGCCGGCACACGACCGCCCCGCCCGCCGCGGCGGCGAACTGTTCGGCGAGACCGGGCGGCAGGGCCTGGGCGCAGGCCAGGGAGATCCGGGACCGGTACGCCCGCGCGGTGTAGCGGCTCACCGCGTCCTGGTAGACCGGGACCGCCCTGCCCGCGAAGACATCGGGCGGCGAGGGCGCGTTCCAGGTGGGCCGCACCGGGCCCGGTGCGGCGAGATAGGCGTACTCCTCGGCCAGCATGCGGATCGCTGCCCGGACGTCCTCACCCATCGCGTACGGCTCCAGGCAGACCCCGAGAACGGCCGGGTACGGCAGTCGGCCGAGCTCGGCCCAGAGCGGCTCCCAGGACCGCGTCCCCGCCCGCAACGGTGACACCGCGAAGGAGACGGTGCGTCCGGTTTCGCGCCGGGCACACGGCGCATGGGCCAGCGGCTTGCGCAGCTCCGCGAGACCGTCGTGGTGCGGGGTGAGCGGGGCCAGCCATTGCCGTACCTCATCGGTGTCCTCCTCCGCCCGTGCGCGTACGTGGCGCGGGGTGGCCGCAAGCCGATCGCGCAGCGCGAGGGCCGCCCGTACCGCGGAGCCGTGGTCGGCGGCCCGGACCTGGCCGAGGAGCGCACCGTGCAGCAACCGCGAGGGCGGATCGTTGCGCAGCCTCAGCTCGAAGCGGACGCCCGCGCCGGGCGTCAGCAGCGCCTCCAGCCAGGCCCGCTCCTGGTACGCGGTCTCCGTCCTGCGCTGCTCCTCGGGAACGTCCGTGTATCCCCGGTGCTCGTCGAGCGCGGCGGCGGGCGCGAGCCGCACCGCGACCCACGCCCAGACCCCCTGCTGCGAGGGCGCGGTCAGCACCCCCGCGGGCGCGCCCGGTGCTGTCAACGGCCGCCCTCCGTCCAGGGCTGCTGCGGCGGCACGGGAGGCGGCATCGGCGCCTGCGCCGGCCCCGGGACAGGCGGCATCGGCGCCTGCACCGGGACGGGAGCCGCGACGTCCTCCTCGATGTGCGGCAGGCCGTACGGAAAGGCCAGCGCCGGAGAGACCGTACGGCCCTCGACGGCCACGTGTAGCCCCTCACGGGCGGCGGCATGCAGCGCCTCGCGCATCGCACGCGGCGTCTCGGTCCGCATCATGACCTTCTCCATGTCGGTGCCGCCGCTGAAGCCCCTGCCGAGATCGACGAGGAACTGCCCGAGCAGCGCCGTGCCCCGGCGATTGCGCCACATCACCCAGCCCATGTAGAGGCTGGTGCCGTAGGCGAAGACGGAGAGGTACGCGACGTAGCTGCCGTCCCGGAGCACCATCCGGTGGGTCACATGTGAGTACTGGCCACCGGTACGAATGCGGCGGAACACCGGCATGATCGGCAGCCGGCGTTCCTGGACCACCCGGGCGATCTCGGCGTACGCGGACTCGGTGTGCTGCCACTGGTCCGCGAGCAGTACCCGCCACTCCCCGATCGGCTCGGTGATCTTCGAGACCAGGAAGACGACCCAGAAGACGGCGAAGGAGATCGGTACACCCATCCCCATGATCCCGAATCCGCTCTCCAGATCACCGCTCGCGCCCACGAGTCCGATGAAGCCGAAGAAGAGGAACACCGTGAAGGACACCGCCGCGGCTCGTGCCCAGATCGTGAACAACGCCTTCCAGTTCACGGTGTCGTCGAAGGAGAGCTCGACCTCGTGATGGCGCAGCGTCTTGTCGAGGTAGGCGGCATTGCCGTCACCTCCCCGCCAGCCGGGCAGGCTCTCGACTTCGTGTCCGCTCATGGGTGGCCCCCGAATGTGGAGAAGAAAGGATGCGAAGGAGATGTGACCTTGCCCACGCCATCGGGGAATGTCAACTCGGCGCCCACATAGCGGTGTTGCACAGCCATTGGCCGAAAATGCACAACGGCGCCATCGTGTTCAGGTCACGATGGCGCCGTTGTGTGGGGGAGTGACTGAGCGACATATGACGACGGGGGATCGCTCAGGCACTGCGGGGGGTGGCGGAAATAGTCTCTGGCTCGAACAGCTGGTGGTCCCGCCGGTCGAGGTTCACGAAAATCATGTCGTACCGAATCGCGCAGCGGACGGGCTGCGGGGCTCCACGCGGCTTGCGGAGGCACCGGTAGGCACGTACTTCGTCGTCTTCTTCACGTGCGACAACGATCGGGTCGCCGAACAGAGTGACCATCAGCGAGTCGCCACAGCGGGGGATGGCAGTGACGAGATCGATGAAATGCCAGCCTGATCGGTAGGCCGTGGCCATTTCCCGCCGGAAGGTCCGGTCGTCCGGCGGGATGGTCATGCGCCCGGGTTGGTCGGTTCGGACCAGGCGATGTCACCGGGCTCGGCTGCCGCCTCGACGTTCCATGCGATGTCGCCCGGCACAGCGGTCCCGGTGAGCCACGCGATGTCACTGCCGGCCGGTGCCGATGCCTGAGTGGACCAGGCGATGTCACCCGACGGGGACGTCTGGGTGAACCATGCAATGTCACCCGGCGTCGACGCCTGAGTGGACCAGGCAATGTCACCCGGCGAGGATGCTGCCCCGCTGCTCCAGGCGATGTCGCTGCCGCTCAGTACCCCGAGTCCCAGGGCCGCGACGAACGAGGCGGCAAGCGCCGAGCGAAGCATTCGCTTATACATAGTCGGCTTCGTCCTCACTTGTGGATTCTTCTCCCCCGCACCTAAGACGATGTCTCACCTGGGCACACGAACACCACTGAGTCGATGCATCATGTTCCTGCATGTTCAGGAACCTGGGGGGTGGAGAATATGGTCACAAGCGATACAAAGCCGACACATCCTCATGGGATCACCGAACTATGCGAAGCGGGAGGCCGTCTGTACGCCAGCGCTTTGCGCTCGGGACGCATTGCCCGAAGTGAGGTGGAACCGGCTCCCTGCCTCATGGACTTCGCCCTGCTGCACCCCGACCCCGACGACCCCGACTGGCTGCGGCCGGTCCCGCCGTCCGCCGCTCTGGCAAAGCGTCTGCACCCCATAGAGCGCGAGATCCAGGAGCGCCGACGGCATTCGGTCCTGCTTGCCGAGTCCTTCGAGCCGTTCATGGACATCAGCGCCCAGGACCCGCCGACCACCCACGCCATCACCGTGCTGGAGGGCGTCAACCGGATCAACGCGGCACTCGATCTCGCCACGGCGGAGTGCCGCTCGGAAGTCCTCACCGTCCAGCCCGGCGGCGGCCGTAGCGAAGATCGCCTCAGCGAAGCCCTGGAACGGGGCCTCTCCGTGGTGGATCGCGGTGTCAGCATTCGCACCCTCTACCAGCACACCGTACGGCACAGCCCCGGCACCTTGGCCTACGCCGAGCGGATGGCCGACGACAACGTGGAGATCCGCACGCTCGAGGAGCTCATCGAGCGGCTCATCATCTTCGACCGCACAGTCGCGTTCATCCCCGCCCAGGACGACCGCCAAGTCGCCCTGGAGCTGCGCCATCCCGGGCTGGTCGAATATCTCGTCAAGGTATTCGAGCAGCTCTGGACCCGTGCGGCTCCGCTCCTGGAAGAGGTCAAGTACAACCCGACACCCGAGGGAATCAGCGGCGTCCAGCGCTCCATCGCCCAACTCCTCGTAGAGGGACATGTCGACGACTCGATCGCCCGCCGTCTCGGCATGAACGTCCGCACCTGCCGCGCGCACGTCGCCAAGCTGTCCGCCGTCCTCGGCAGCAACAGCCGGGCCCAGCTCGGCTACCTGATAGCCCGGTCAGGGATTCTGGAACAGGATCCGGGCTGAAGGGGCCGCAATCGCAAAAGAACAGGGGAGAGCGACCGCGGCCCCGCGCCGGTGTGTGGGTGAACCGGAACAGCACGAGCCTCCCGCGCCGACTGGGCTTTCACCACCGTCATCTTGCTGCACTGCCAGAAGCGGGGGCCCGGATGGGCGAGATGGGGACGAATTCGCGCACTCGGACAGGGACGGCGAGTCGTGTGAGGCAGCACTCCGGCTCCACGCCGAGGCGCTGCGCTCCGGACGGATCGCGCGGACGGCCCTCGAACTGGCGCCTTGCCTCATCGAGTTGGCGCTGGTCCACCCCGATCCCCTGGAGTGTCGGGGACGGTCGAGGAGATGCCCCGACAGCGACGTACAACCAACCCCAGCCCCGGCTCGTCCAACTCCCGGACGCGAACCGCATCGCAGGGAGAAACCCGACATCATGCAGGCAATTCAGGACCACCGGCCCCCATCCCCCACCCGCATACGACCGGGGCGCCGGCTCCACATCCCGGTCGCGCTCGTGGCCGGGGCGGTGCTCGCGCTCGGCTCCGTCGCACCCGCCAGTGCCGACGAGCCGGAGACGGACCAGCTCTGGATCGCGGCGCCGTACGACCTCGTCCTGCCGACCGCGGACGCCGACGGCTCAGCGACCGCCAACACCGTCGACGTACAGCTCGGGCACGACAACACGCACAACTCCGTGACCGGCGGCCGTCTCACGGTCGACGCGTCCGAGCTCGCGGGTGTGGCCGAGGTCAGCTGGCCCTCGACCTGCGCGCCGGCCTCCGACGCCCTCACCGCGATCTGCGACTTCGGGTCCCTGGACGGCGCCCCATACGTCTCCGTCGCCCGAATCGGGCTGCGCGCCACGGCCGGCGCACCCGCCGACGCCACCGGCACCCTGCACTTCACCGCGGCGGCGGACAGCTCCTTCGGCCCCCTCACCGGGTATCCGACGGACACCCAGATCCGCCTCGGCGACGGCCCCGACCTCGGCGTGAGCCAGCTTCCGTACCGCACCGACGTCAAGCCCGGCACCGACCTCGCACAGCCGATCCGCCTGACCAACCACGGCAACCGCACCGCCGACCGCACCCTGTTGACCCTTTTCGCCTCGCACGGCCTGGAGTTCTCGCAGCGCTTCGGCAACTGCACGTACCTGGACGGGGACCCCGTCACCAACAAGAGCGGCGCCACGGCCGTCTGTGTCCTCGACGAGCCCGTCGCCCCGGGGCAGGTGTACGACCTGTCGGCGGCCGGCGCGGTCCGGGCGACGAATGCGGCGCTGTACGAACGGTTCGACTACTCGGTCGACCAGTTCTCCGAGGAGGCGTACGAGCAGGCCCTCTCGGGGCGGCCGTTCGTCCAGGGGACCGGTTCCGACCTCACCGCCACGCCCGTCCCCGCGGCCACCGAGCGGACCGCCGCAGTCGCCGAGCCCGACCTGAACCTCGGCGACAACTACCGCTCCACGCAGATCACGGCCACCAACAAGGCCGATCTGATCGCCCTCGCGAGCGACATCACGTCCGCCGCACCCGGTGACACGGTCACCGCCCGGATCGGCGTGAAGAACCGCGGCCCGGCCTGGGTCGCCTCCCTCGGCGCGGGCGCCTCCGTCGCGACGCTCGACGTCCGCATCCCGGAGGGCGCCACCGTCACCGGCAAGCCCAGCGCCTGCTACGAGACGGGTACGAACCGCTACACCTGCCGGACCCCGATCCTCCTCTGGGAGCAGGCCCGCTCCACGTTCGACTTCACCCTGCATGTCGACCGTCTCGTCGAGGGCGGAGCGCAGGGCTCGGTCGCCACGCTCAACGACGACCCGGAGCTGCGTATCTCGGCATTCGACCCCGAACTGGACAACAACACGGCCGAGTTCACCGTCACCGGCAGCTGATACGCCGTGGGGTGCGGGCGCCGGCCGGCCGATCAGCGCCCGGGCCGTCGAGGCGTCCCGCCCCACGCCGCCAGCAGCTCCTCCCGCTCCGCACGCTTGGGGGTGCGGCCCTGTTGCGTACGCCCCCAGTCGAGCAGCGCGGCAGGCGTGGCCCGGCCGTCAACATACGCATCGAGCAGGTCCTGCGACAGCCGGCACTCTGCGGGGCCGTAGAAGGCGGTGGGCGCGTACACGGTCAATTCCACTTCCTCCGTGGGGGTTTCGACGCGTACGAACATGGCGGGGCCGTCGTCGACCCCGCCGAACGCCGCTGTGATCACGGTGTCCAACAGAAGCCCGGCCGCCCTGCCCACCGAGGACCGGACGGGCGCGCCGACCACCGATACGCGCCGGATGCCGTCCCACGTCCACCGGCCGCCCTGGTCCGCCCCGAGCCCCGTCAGACCCTCCTCGGTGAGCAGCACGCCGGGGCCGGGTTCGTTCGGCGGGGCGCCTATGTGGGCCGCTGTGCCGGTGATCCAGAAGAGGCCGACCATGGACATGCGTGACTCCTGACTGTGCCACCGGGCGGCTCGCCCCGGCCCGGTGCGGTGCGGTGCGGTGGTGAATGAGCGGGGCCGGTGGCAGGCCCCCGCCCGATTGTCGCGAGCCCTGATCGGACGTGGGTCGGGTTTCGGCCGGGGCCCGGGGGCGTGCGCAGGACGGCGGGCGCACGGCGAAGGGCCGGGGAGCCGACCCGTAGGTCGGCTCCCCGGCCCTCAACGAAGCCAATCGTGAGCGAATCGCCCGGCCCCGCGGCCGAACTCGCTCAGTCCTTCGGCCGCTTCGGCCGCCAGACCACCAACGCGCTGGTCTGCTGCACATCCTGATACGGCACCAGATCGCGCCGGTACGAGGCATGCACCTGGGCCTCGCGCTGCTGCATCGCCGCCGCCGCGCCGTCCACGGCCGCCGAGAGTTCGGCGACGCGCTGCTGGAGGGCGGCGACCTGGTTCTCCAGTTCGATGATGCGCTTGATGCCGGCGAGATTGATGCCCTCGTCCTGCGACAGCTGCTGCACGGTACGCAGCAGCTCGATGTCGCGGGCCGAGTAGCGCCTGCCGCGCCCGGCCGTGCGGTCGGGGGAGACCAGGCCGAGGCGGTCGTACTGGCGCAGTGTCTGCGGATGGAGTCCCGAGAGCTGGGCCGCGATCGAGATCACGTACACCGGTGATTCATCGGTCAGTTCGTACGGATTGCGTCGTCGGCCGTCCACCTCAAGCTCCCTTCGCAGCCTGGAACAGCTCCGCCCGCGGATCGTGGCCCGCGGTCGCCTTCCGGTAGGCCTCCAGCGCGTCCCTGGCCTCGGTGCTCAGTTCCCCGGGCACCGTCACCTCGACGGTGACCAGCAGGTCGCCCCGGGTGCCGTCCTTGCGTACGGCGCCCTTGCCGCGGGCGCGCATCGTACGCCCGTTGGGGGTGCCGGCCGGCAGTTTCAGGGTGACCGGCGGACCGCCGAGCGTGGGCACCTTCACCTCGCCGCCGAGCGCCGCCTCCGTGAAGTCGACGGGCACGGTGACCGTGAGGTTGTCGCCCCTGCGGCCGAAGACCGGGTGGGCGTCGACATGGACCACGACGTACAGATCGCCGGCCGGTCCGCCGCGCTCGCCCGGGCCGCCCTTGCCGCGCAGCCGGATCCGCTGGCTGTCCGAGACGCCCGCCGGAATCCTGACCTGCATGGTCCGGGAGGACTTCGCCCGGCCGCTGCCCTTGCAGACATCGCAGGGGTCCTGGGCGATGAGGCCCCGGCCCTTGCAGTCCACGCAGGGGTCGGTGAGCGAGAAGCCGCCGCCGGTGCCGCGCGACACCTGGCCGGTGCCGAGACAGGTCGGGCAGACCCTGGGGGTGCCGTTCTTGTCACCGGTGCCGGAACACGCCTTGCAGGGCGCCTGGCTGGACATCCGCAACGGGACCGTGGCCCCCTCGACCGCCTCGGTGAAGCTGAGCGTCACCTCGGACTCGATGTCCTGGCCGCGGCGCGGCTGCACCCGCGTCCCCGTACCACCGCGGTTGAACAGGCCGCCGAAGACGTCGCCCAGACCGCCGCCGCCGCCGAAACCGCCGGCTCCGCCGCCCTGGCCCCCGCCCTGGGTGCCTCCGAAGAGGTCGCCCAGGTCGAAGTTGAAGTTGCCTCCGGCGCCTCCGGGTCCGGCCCTGAAGCCGCCGTTGCCGAAGAGGGCGCGCGCCTCGTCGTACTCCTTGCGCTTCTTGGAGTCGCCGAGGATGTCATTGGCCTCGGAGATCTCCTTGAAGCGCTCCTCCGCCTTGTCGTCGCCCTTGTTGGCGTCCGGGTGGAACTCACGGGCGAGCTTGCGGTACGCCTTCTTGATCTCGGCGTCGGTGGCGTCCTTGGGGACGCCGAGGACCTTGTAGTAGTCCTTCTCGACGAAGTCCTTCGTGCTCATCGACGTCCCTCCTTCCGGACGATCGGCCATGCGACCGGCCCGCTGGCCGGTCGCATGGCCGGGCGGTGGGCCGCGAGGTGGTCGGACGGAATGTCAGACCTCCTCGGTGCCACCGCTCTCCTCGTCGGTTGCCTTCTCTTCCTTGCCTGCGGCCGGCGCCGCACCCGGCTGGGGTTCGGCCACCGCCACCCGCGCGGGGCGGATGGTGCGCTCGCCGATCCGATACCCCGGCTGCAGGATCGCCACGCAGGTCGTCTCGGTGACATCCGGCGCGTACGAGTGCATCAGGGCTTCATGGATCGTCGGGTCGAAGGGCTCGCCCTCCTTGCCGAACTGCTGCAGGCCCAGCTTGGCAACGACCGTCTCCATTGATTCGGCCACCGACTTGAACCCGCCCACGAGCTCGCCGTGCTCACGGGCCCGGCCGATGTCGTCGAGCACGGGCAGGAGCTCGGACAGGAGACCCGCTACTGCGATCTCCTTGACCGTGGCCCGGTCCCGCTCGACGCGGCGACGGTAGTTCTGGTACTCGGCCTGGAGCCGCTGGAGGTCGCCCGTGCGCTCGTTGAGCGCGGTGCGGACCTGGTCCAGCTGGGCCGTCAGGCCGACTGTCTGTACTGAGTCCCCGGCCGGGGACGCCTCCTCCTCGGAAGAGGAAGGGGCGTCCTTCGGCTCAGCTCCGTCGGGGGTGACGCCGGAGGGGACGTCGGGCTTCTCCTCGAAGCCCGGAGTCTCCTCGGTCACACCGCACCGCCCTTCGCGTCCTTCTCGTCGTCCACGATCTCGGCGTCGACGACGTCGTCGTCGGCCTTGGCCTGCTGGGCGCCCGGCTGCGGGTCACCCTGCGGGCCTCCCTCGGCCTGGGCGTTGGCGTACATCGCCTGGCCCAGCTTCTGGGAGACGGCCGCGACCTTCTCGGTGGCGGTACGGATCTCGGCGGTGTCCTCGCCCTTGAGCTTCTCCTTCAGCTCGGTGAGCGCGGCCTCCACCTCCGTCTTCACGTCACCGGGGACCTTGTCCTCGTTGTCCTTGAGGAACTTCTCCGTCTGGTAGACGAGCTGCTCGCCCTGGTTGCGGGACTCGGCGGCCTCGCGGCGGCGGTGGTCCTCCTCCGCGTACTGCTCGGCCTCCTCACGCATCCGGTTGACCTCGTCCTTCGGCAGCGAGGAGCCGCCGGTGACGGTCATCTTCTGCTCCTTGCCGGTGCCGAGGTCCTTGGCGGCGACGTGCATGATGCCGTTCGCGTCGATGTCGAACGCGACCTCGATCTGCGGGACGCCACGCGGGGCCGGCGGCAGGCCGGTCAGCTCGAACATTCCGAGCTTCTTGTTGTACGCCGCGATCTCGCGCTCGCCCTGGTAGACCTGGATCTGCACGGACGGCTGGTTGTCCTCGGCCGTCGTGAAGATCTCCGAGCGCTTGGTCGGGATCGTGGTGTTGCGCTCGATGAGCTTCGTCATGATGCCGCCCTTGGTCTCGATACCGAGGGACAGCGGGGTGACGTCGAGCAGCAGGACGTCCTTGACCTCGCCCTTGAGGACGCCGGCCTGGAGCGAGGCGCCGATGGCGACGACCTCGTCCGGGTTCACACCCTTGTTGGCGTCCTGGCCACCGGTCAGCTCCTTGACGAGCTCGGCGACGGCCGGCATACGGGTGGAGCCACCGACGAGAACGACGTGGTCGATCTCGGAGAGCTGGATGCCCGCGTCCTTGATGACGTTGTGGAACGGGCTCTTGCAGCGGTCCAGGAGGTCAGCGGTGAGCTGCTGGAACTGCGAGCGCGTGAGCTTCTCGTCCAGGTGCAGCGGACCCTCGGCGGACGCCGTGATGTAGGGCAGGTTGATCGTGGTCTCGGTCGAGGACGAGAGCTCGATCTTCGCCTTCTCCGCGGCCTCGCGCAGACGCTGGAGAGCCATCTTGTCCTTGGACAGGTCCACACCGTGCCCGTTGGCGAACTGCTTCACCAGGTAGTCGACGACGCGCTGGTCCCAGTCGTCACCACCGAGGTGGTTGTCACCGTTGGTGGCCTTCACCTCGACGACGCCGTCGCCGATCTCCAGCAGCGACACGTCGAAGGTGCCGCCACCGAGGTCGAAGACGAGGATCGTCTGGTCGTCCTTGTCGAGGCCGTACGCCAGCGCGGCGGCCGTCGGCTCGTTGACGATACGCAGGACGTTCAGGCCCGCGATCTCGCCGGCCTCCTTCGTCGCCTGACGCTCGGAGTCGTTGAAGTACGCGGGGACGGTGATGACCGCGTCGGTCACCTTCTCGCCCAGGTACGACTCGGCGTCCCGCTTCAGCTTCTGCAGGATGAAGGCGCTCATCTGCTGCGGGTTGAAGCTCTTGCCGTCCAGGTCGATCTTCCAGTCAGTGCCCATGTGGCGCTTGACGGAGCGGATGGTCCTGTCGACGTTGGTCACTGCCTGGCGCTTGGCGACCTCGCCGACCAGCACCTCGCCGTTCTTCGCGAAGGCGACGACGGACGGCGTGGTCCTGGCGCCCTCTGCGTTGGTGATGACGGTGGGCTCGCCGCCTTCGAGAACGCTGACGACGGAGTTAGTCGTGCCCAGGTCGATGCCGACCGCACGTGCCATTTCAATTCCTCCAGCTTGACTACTTGAGTGGAACTGACTCAAGGATGCATGACACCCGTCCCAGTGTCAACAGAGTTGAGTCGAGCAGACTCAACTATCGTGCACGCACCTCGCTTATCGTGCACACACCTCGCTCGCACAAGGAGATCGGGGGCGACACCCGCCCGCCCTGCGGGCCGCGCACCCCGTCCCCATCATCGCGCCATGGGATCGTTCTGTCACAAAATGCCGTGAGCCACGCAAAACCGGCACTCGATCCGCCCGATCCCCAGGCAGGTGCGAACGATGCAGACACAGAGGCCGAGACGGAGACAGGGGCGGAGGCCGGTCCGCATGCCGGTCCGTGTGCGGGCACAGCCTTGGGAGTGGACATGGGAGCGGCTGCGGGAATGGAGGCGGGCGTGGCCGTCGGCCAAGCGCGTACTGGACCTGACCCTCGGCTCGGTCCTGCTGGCCCTGGCCGCCCCCCTGCTCGCCGTGGGCGCCCTCGCCCTCGCGGCGCAGCGGCTCCCCGGCGGCGTACTGACCCGCTCGCCCCGGATCGGTCTGGGCGGCCGCCTCTTCGTACTGCACTCGCTGCGCACCCGGCGGCTGCGGCTGGATCTGCTCTCCCGGCTGCCGCACGTCGTACGGGGGGAGCTCTCCCTGGTCGGTCCGGAGCCCCTGACGCCGGACGACGAGCGGGCCCGGACCCCCGGAGTCTCCGGAGCTGTTGCCGGTACCCCCGGAACCTCCGGCTCCGCCGCCGCGAGACACTGGCGGCAGGAACTGAAACCGGGCCTCACCGGCCTGGCGCAGGTACGCTCCCGCTCCGGAATGCCGTGGGACGAGCCGGCCCTGCTCGACCAGCATTACGCCGAGCACCTCTGGGTGGGACTCGACCTGGCCATCCTGGCGAGAGCCGTACACGCTCCGCTGCGCAGGGCGATCCGCGGACTCACCCGGCGCGGCAAGGCACACCTGAGCGACACAGATCACCGCCGGTGCGGCTACAGCGCGGCGGAATAAGTGGATAGTGTCAGCACAGACTGATTAAGTTACTGCTTAGTAATCGCCAGTATTCGCATGTAGACGCTGGATCCCACCCTCGCAGGCCCGAGGAGCCCCCAAATGCAACTCGCCGCGATCATCGTGTCGCTGGTGCTGACCGTGGTCGGCGTTGCGCTCATCGCCCGAGCTGTCGCGCAGATCTACCGGTTCGTCAAGCTCGGACAGCCGGTCCCGGCAGGCAGCCGCACCGACAACATCAAGCAGCGCACGATCACCCTGGCCAAGGAGTTCCTCGGCCACACCCGGATGAACCGGTGGGGGATCGTCGGCTTCGCGCACTGGTTCGTCGCCATCGGCTTCCTGACGCTGCCGCCGACGCTGCTCCAGGCGTACGGACAGCTCTTCAAAGCCGACTGGGTGCTGCCGATCATCGGTGAATGGCTGCCGTTCGAGATGTACATCGAGTTCATCGGTCTGATGACGACGGTCGGCATCCTCGTGCTGATCGCCATCCGGCTGCTGAACCTGCCCTCCCGGGCCGGCCGCAAGTCGCGTTTCGCGGGCTCCAAGGCCTGGCAGGCGTACTTCGTCGAGTACGTCATCCTCGTCATCGGCCTGGCGATCCTGACCCTGCGCGGCCTTGAGGGCGCGATCCACCACGTCGAGGGCTACGAGGCCGCGTACTTCGTCTCGTACCCCCTGGTCCTGGCGTTCAAGGGTCTCGCGCTCGGCACGCTGCAGAATCTCATCTACTTCACCGCGATGATCAAGATCGGCACCTCGCTGATCTGGATGATCACGGTCTCGCTCAACACCAACATGGGTGTCGCCTGGCACCGCTTCCTCGCCTTCCCGAACATCTGGTTCAAGCGGAACGCGGACGGCGCGGTCGCGCTCGGCGCGCTGCAGCCGATGGCGTCGGGCGGCAAGGAGATCGACTTCGAGGACCCGGGCGAGGACGACATCTTCGGTGTCTCCCAGGTCGAGCAGTTCTCCTGGAAGGGCATCCTCGACTTCTCCACGTGTACGGAGTGCGGTCGCTGCCAGTCGCAGTGCCCGGCCTGGAACACGGGCAAGCCGCTCTCCCCGAAGCTCCTGATCATGTCGCTGCGCGACCACGCGCACGCCAAGGCCCCGTACCTGCTGGCCGGTGGCGGCAAGGACATGGAGGGCAACGAGAGGGCGTCCGAGGAGCAGCTGAAGGACGTCCCGGCCGCGGCTCTGGCGGAGGCCGAGCGCCCGCTCATCGGCACGGTCGAGGAGAACGGCGTCATCGACCCGGACGTGCTGTGGTCCTGCACCACCTGCGGTGCGTGCGTGGAGCAGTGCCCGGTCGACATCGAGCACATCGACCACATCGTCGACATGCGCCGCTACCAGGTGATGATCGAGTCCGCGTTCCCGTCCGAGGCGGGCACGATGCTCAAGAACCTGGAGAAGAAGGGCAACCCCTGGGGGCTTGCCAAGAAGCAGCGCGTCGAGTGGACCAAGGAGGTCGACTTCGAGGTCCCGATCGTCGGCAAGGACGTCGAGGACCTGTCCGAGATCGACTACCTGTACTGGGTCGGCTGCGCCGGCGCTCTCGAAGACCGGGCCAAGAAGACCACCAAGGCCTTCGCGGAACTCCTCCACATCGCGGGCGTCAAGTTCGCGATCATGGGCGGCGACGAGAAGTGCACCGGTGACTCGGCCCGCCGCCTGGGCAACGAGCCGCTGTTCCAGCAGCTCGGCCAGGAGAACGTCGCGATGCTGAACATGGCGTTCGGCGAGGACGACGACGACCCGGAGACGAAGAAGCCGAAGTCGTCGAAGAAGATCGTCGCGACCTGTCCGCACTGCTTCAACACCATCGCGAACGAGTACCCACAGCTCGGCGGCGAGTACGAGGTCATCCACCACACCCAGCTGCTCCAGCACCTCATCGACGAGGGCAAGCTGATCCCGGTGACCCCGGTCGAGGGCCTGATCACGTACCACGACCCGTGCTACCTGGGCCGTCACAACAAGATCTACACCCCGCCGCGCGAGATCATGTCCGCCGTCCCGGGCCTGCGCCAGCAGGAGATGCACCGCCACAAGGAGCGCGGCTTCTGCTGCGGCGCCGGTGGTGCCCGGATGTGGATGGAGGAGCGGATCGGCAAGCGCATCAACAACGAGCGCGTCGACGAAGCTCTGTCGTTGAACCCCGACATCGTCTCCACCGCCTGCCCGTTCTGCCTCGTCATGCTGACCGACTCGGTCAACGGCAAGAAGAACGACGGCAAGGCGAAGGAGTCGGTCCAGGTGGTCGACGTATCGCAGCTGCTGCTGGACTCCGTGAAGACCCCGGCCGACCCGGCCGGCGAGGCGGAGCCGGCGGACGCACCGGAGCCCGAGCCGGTGAAGTAGCTCAGGCTGTCGTGCGACAGAAGCGGCCGGACCTGCCTCGGGGGCAGGACCGGCCGCTTCTGCTTTCCCGTGCGGATACGCATGGGACCAACCCCCCAGGGTTCCCCTAGGGGATGTCACAGCTCGGCCGCAATGGCGGGCAGGTTCCCCAGGCCCTCTCACCGCACCCGCGCGGACCAGGTACGTTCGACGACGTGGCTGGATTCAGGATCGGACGCGGCCGGGACAACCGCACCCCGCAGCAAGCGCAACAGCAACCGCGGCAGCAGCCGTACGGCACACAGGCACCACCGCCGTACGCCCAGCAGCCATGGCCGCCGACGGGAGGCAACGGCGCCCCGCCCCCGTACAACAACGGCAGGCCCAACAGCGGCAGGCCCGACAACGGCAGACACGACGGCGGCTACGGCAACGGCTACAACGGCGGCGGGCACGGCGAGCCGGAGTACTTCGGCGACCCGTACCAGCAGCCCCACCACCCCCACGGGTCTCCCCAGCAAGGCGACCCGTACGCCAACTCCCCCGGCCACACCCAGGCGTTCAGCATCGGCGAGGACCCGTACGGCGACGGCAACACCTACCGCGCCGGCCAGGCCCCCGCCCAGCCCGCAGGTCCGCGGCTGCCGTGGAAGGACCTGCTCACCGGCATCGTGCTGCGCCCGGGACCGACGTTCTGGCAGATGCGCGACTACCCGGTCTGGGGCCCGGCGCTCATCATCACGTTCCTGTACGGCCTGCTCGCCCTCTTCGGCTTCGACCAGGCCCGGGACGACGCGATCCACGCGACGATCTCCACAGCGGTCCCCTACGTCGTCATCACGGGCATCGGCTTCGTCATCGGCGGCCTGGTCCTGGGCGCGGTCACGCACACGCTCGCCCGCCAGCTCGGCGGCGACGGCTCCTGGCAGCCGACCGTGGGCCTCTCCATGCTGATCATGTCGATCACGGACGCACCCCGCCTGATATTCGCGCTCTTCCTCGGCGGCGAGAACTCCCTGGTCCAGGTCCTCGGCTGGATCACCTGGCTGGCCTCGGCCGCGCTCTTCACCTCGATGGTGAGCAAGTCGCACGACCTGCCGTGGCCGAAGGCACTGGGCGCATCCGCGATCCAGCTGATCGCGCTGCTGTCGATCATCAAGCTGGGCACGATCTGACGCTCCTGCCCGCACAGACACAACGGAACCCCTGGGGCACAGACCCCAGGGGTTCTTCCGTCTCTTCGGGCGTCACGCACCACGCACCACGCGTCACGCGTCACGCGTCACGCGTCACGCGTCACGCGTCGAGAACCTGCCCGCTGCGCTGCACGACGGGCTTGTCCACGCTCCACGGGAAGTTGATCCAGCGATCGGTCTTCTTCCACACGTACTCGCACTTCACGAGCGAATGCGACTTCTCGTAGATGACCGCGCTGCGCACCTCGGCAACATGATCGATACAGAAATCGCGCACGAGCTTCAGCGTCTTCCCGGTATCGGCGACGTCGTCGGCGATCAGGACCTTCTTGTCCGAGAAGTCGATGGCATTCGGAACGGGCGCCAGCATGACCGGCATTTCCAGGGTGGTGCCCACCCCGGTATAGAACTCCACGTTCACCAGATGAATGTTCTTGCAGTCCAGGGCATAAGCGAGCCCGCCCGCGACGAATACCCCGCCCCGCGCGATGCTCAGCACGACATCGGGCTCGAATCCGTCGTCGGCCACGGTCTGCGCCAGCTCACGCACGGCATGACCGAACCCCTCGTACGTCAGGTTCTCCCGCACATCATCGTTCATCCGGCATCACACCTGGGTCCGGTGGAAATTCAGGAACGAACGCGACGCGGTCGGCCCGCGCTGGCCCTGGTACCGCGATCCGTACCGCTCGGAGCCGTACGGGAACTCCGAAGGCGAGCTCAGCCGGAACATGCACAGCTGCCCGATCTTCATCCCCGGCCACAGCTTTATCGGCAACGTCGCGAGATTCGACAGCTCCAGGGTCACGTGCCCGGAGAAACCGGGGTCGATGAACCCGGCGGTCGAATGCGTCACAAGACCGAGCCGCCCCAGCGAACTCTTGCCCTCCAGCCGCGACGCAAGATCGTCGGGCAGCGAGATGACCTCGTACGTCGAAGCGAGCACGAACTCACCGGGGTGCAGGATGAACGCCTCGTCCCCGTCCGGCTCGACCATGCGCGTCAGATCGGCCTGCTCGACGGCTGGATCAATATGTGGATAGCGGTGGTTCTCGAACACCCGGAAGTAGCGGTCGAGCCGCACATCGATGCTCGAGGGCTGCACCATCGACACATCGAACGGATCAATGCGTACACGTCCGGCGTCGATCTCGGCCCGGATGTCCTTATCTGAGAGAAGCACGCCCCGAGGATACGCAGAACGCGCGGGCCCGCCCCAATCCGGGACCGCCCCGCGCGCCTGTCACCGCTCCTACCGCTCCTCGAACACCACAGGCACGGCATGCCGCAGCCGCGCACAACGAGGACAGCGAATGAGCCGCCCGGGACCGATCCGCCCGGACCCGAGCTGCTGCATCGGGAACGAAGCGGTAGCGAAAACGTGCCCTTCGGCACAGCGGACGACGGTGCGCTCCACGGAGTCCATCAAGTCCCTTCCCCAACAAGCCTTGGACGAGAAAGCCACATTAGGGGATGAACAGGACGCCACTCCAGGCGGCACTCCGACCACCCACGCTACGCCCTCAACTCCCTCCCATGGCACCCGCATCCACCCTCCCCCACAACAGAAAGGCCCACGGCTCAAACGCCGGGGACCTGGCATGGGGTACAGTGTGGGACGATGCACCGCCGATCAACGGCGCGCTTCGCGGGTGTAGTTTAATGGTAGAACATGAGCTTCCCAAGCTCAGAGCGCGAGTTCGATTCTCGTCACCCGCTCTGCAATGAAGGCCCTGGTCAGCGACCGGGGCCTTGCTTGTTGTCTAGACCATTTAGAGGGCTCCGTGCCCTCCGCGTGCCCTAAGTTGCCCGAAAGCGCTGGTTCGCGAGCCGTTCACGACCCGCCCCAGAGAACACTTGTCCAGATATCTCGAATCACGAGACTGAAGTTCCCGCTTGATCTTGGACAGCGGTTGTTTACGCTGCGGGGGTGAATTCGTGCTGCAGCCTGGCTCGGGTTTCGAGTGGGGTGAGGTACCCGAACTCGGGGTGCTTGCGGAGCCTGGTGCGGTTGTACTCGACCTCGATGAAGCGGAAGACGTCGGCGCGGGCCGCCTCACGGCTCTCCCAGACGGCGGTGCCGATCTCCGCTTTCAGTAGACCGAAGAAGCTCTCGGCTGCGGCGTTATCGTAGCATATGCCGGTTCGTCCCATACTTTGTTTCAGGTTCAACTCCCGTAGCTCGCGGCGGAATTCGCCACTCGTGTATTCGCTTCCGCGGTCGGTGTGCATGATGCAGCCGCCCTGAAGGTCGCCGCGGCCGGCAGCCATCCGCAGCGCGTCGGTGACCAGCTCGGCACGGTGGTGTTCGGCCATCGCGTACCCGATCACCTCGCGCGTCGCCAGGTCCATGACGGTCGCGAGATACCACCAGCCCTCGATCGTCGGCAGATAGGTGATGTCGCCGACGAGCTTCGTGCCGGACCGGGTAGCGGTGAAGTCGCGGCCAACCAGGTCCGGAGCCGGTGCGGCCTTGGTGTCCTGCTGCGTCAGGTGGCGGCGTCTGCGGCGGGTGACGCCGCGGATGTCGCGCTCGCGCATGATCCGCTCGACCTTCTTCCGGTTGATCGCATGGCCCTTGCGCCGCAGCGCGGCGTGCACGCGCGGGGCGCCGTAGGCACCCCGGGAGGAGGCGTGGATCTCGCGGATCTCCTCGGTCAACTCGTCCTCGGCACACTGCCGTTCGGCCGCTGTCGGCCGGGCCGCCAGCCAGGAGTAGTAGGTGGAGCGGTTGATCCCCGTGACGCGGCACAGCAAAGCCACGCTGTAGCCGTCGGGGTTGGCCTCGGCGGCCTTCTCCGCGTCGACGAAACGGCACAGAGTGCTTACTTCATCGTTTCCCTCGCGAAGAAGGCCGCGGTGAGGTCAATGGGTCGGTGCAACATCCCAGGTAGAACGGTTACTGGAGGTGTTGCTGGGTGGCGAGGATCGGGCGTCCGGGGTTGTCGGACGAGCAGAAGCGTGAAGTGTGGCGGCGATGGCGGGACGGGCAGTCGCTGAGCGAGATCGGGCGTGCGCTGGGCAAGGTGCCCGGGTCAATCCACGGGGTGGTCGCGGCGAACGGCGGTTTTGTCCCGGCGGCCAGGACCCGATCGGCCGGGGTGCTGTCGCTGGCGGAGCGGGAGGAGATCTCCCGGGGCTTGGCCGCTGCTGACTCCTTCCGGGCGATCGCGGGTCGGCTGGGGCGGGCGCCGTCCACGGTCAGCCGTGAGGTGGGGCGTCACGGCGGGCGTGAGAAGTACCGGGCCGCTCGCGCGGACGAGGGCGCCTGGGGCAATGCCCGGCGCCCGAAGTCCTGTCTGCTGCAACAGAGTCCAGCCTTGCGGGACACGGTCGCGGGCAAGCTGAAGGAGGACTGGTCGCCGCGTCAGATCGCAGGCTGGCTCGCCCGCACCTTCGCGCCCGAGGACGGTATGTACGTGTCTCACGAGACGATCTACAAGAGCCTGTTCATCCAGGCCCGAGGCGTACTGAAGAAGGAGCTTGTCTCCCATCTGCGCCGCCGACGCACGATGCGCCGCTCGAAGAACGCCTCCACCGCAGGTCAGCAGCGCGGCTGCATCCGCGACGCGGTCTCCATCCGCGAGCGTCCGGCCGAGGCCGAGGACCGGGCTGTTCCCGGCCACTGGGAAGGCGACCGTGCGACACGAAGTTGCACGAATTTGAGTGGACTGGCCGATTGGAGAGGCAGTTGATGAAGCTGTAGGTGCAGTCACGGGTCTGTGTCCATAAGA
>NZ_JBICXE010000023.1:0-156846 GCF_043200155.1 Streptomyces sp. NPDC048473 | reverse complement strand
CCATGACAACAGTCCTATCTGGCAGGGGGGAAGGAATCTGCCAGACACCAACCTCCCACCAAACGCGCCATAATTAAGCAGCGACGGCCTACTAGTGTATGGCGTGAGGCCGTGCGATCCGCCCGAGGATATCGCGCGGGAAAGGTCCAGGACACGCGAGTGCCGAACATGCTGGTGACCAGCACCAACTAATGAGTTGCCCACATGTCCGCTCCCGACTGGCCGTTCAGCGCCTTGTGCATCATCGTCCCGATATGTGCTTTCATGGCGCCCTGCTGCTTGTCCTGCCCGACGCGGAGCTGAACGGAGCCCCACCGCACGAACTCGCCCCCAGCAGCCAGCAGCACCACACCCCACATGACATTTACCGACACGGACCGCGTGGAACTAGAACGCGTCGCCCAGGACCTGCAGGCTGAGGCAACCTCCGAGAACCCTGAACCGGGTCGTCTGCGCCAGTTCGCCACCCAGTTCAAGGACAAGCTCCTGGAGGCTGGCACCACCATCGCGCCCACGATGGGCGTTCAGATGGCCGAGCAAGCCCTCGCTGCGCTGGGGCAGTAGCCATTCCCGCAACGCTATGGCACCCGGGATATCAGCCACTTCCCAGGAGCCAGCTCGGGTTCGCCGGACGGCGCGCGGCCGGGTGTCTGTCGGCGGGCGTGAGCAGCTGCCAGCCGTGAGGGTCGACAGCGGTGTTTCATGACGGTGGACAGGCCCTGACCTGTACCAGTGAACGCTGGCACAGAGTTCGCGGGGCAAGTCGGTGCCCTCGCTGCCGTTGAAAGCCCGATCTGTTCGGCTGCGCCTCGGCAGTGTTGGACCCTAATACCTCATTGCCGGGGGCCTGTCTCACGTATGGCGTTTGTGGCTGCCGTGTCCTGATCTGGAGGTAGCTTCAGGAGCAGCGCAGGATCAGCTCCCCCCGAGCCGACATGTCGAGGGGTAGCTGTTCGAGCCGTGAACAACGACCCGGCCACCTGCTACCTCACCGCTCACCGCGGGCGCCTCAGAGCGTGCTCGCATTACCCATGGGATAGCAGCACCTGAGCTTTACTGTCGGCGTAGACCTCAGTTCTGACCACACAAATCGGTGGTCGAACTGAGTGGACGTCACCCATGTTCGACCCCTGGATCACGAGGGACTCGAACGGGTGGACTCCATCATTCTCTGGCTGCTGGCCGCCTCCGGCGTGCTGAGCATCTTCCTATTCGTCGCCCGGGGACTGCTCGACCAGCTGCCCGAAATCATCGTCGCCTGGCGCAAGGTCCAGCGGATGTACCAGAGTGCTGACCGGAACGTCGACGACTCGACGGGCACTGACGTATGAGATGGCCTGGGAGCGATCTACGGGCTGGGCCCGCATCTCTACCGGGAGGCGTGACCTGACGATCAGGGAACGACGACAGCGCATCGAGCAGGGAACGCGACCGTCTGACCGTGTCGTTGGTCCACCCGGCGAGGAGCGTCCGTGACGACACGTCGGAGTGACCGAGGTGCCCCCGAACCACAGACACGTGGGACGAGGTCAGGCCGCGGCTATGGCTGGGCGGTCACTTCTGGGCCAGCCCTGACGGCGATGTGCAGACTGCCGTTGTCGGTGGTGAATTCGCCCTGATCATCAGCCTGTTCACCCGACCAGGCCACGGACCGACCCCGGACTCGATCACCTGATCGGTGAGATCCCCGACGGTCCACTCACGGTTGAGCAACTCCGCCGCATCACCGCACCAAGACGTCGGACCAGTTCACTCCCCCAGGCGCCGGTAGTCCAAAGCCCCGGCCGAAGGCGCTGCTACGGAACTGGCCCTGGGGGCGCCGCGTGAGCCCGTGCGCGCGGTATGACCCGCAGTGAGTTTCAAGACTTCGCCCGTGCCGCCCGCATCGTGCTAACGCATCCTCGTCTGCTTCCGCCACGCTGCCCTGGCGGTAGGTTTCAGGATCTCCCTCCACGCTGCTGGCGTCTCATCGAAACGGACCGCCTCAACGGCAGGCGAGCGGGAACGAATGTCCGGGCTTATCGATCTGCACCGAACCGCCCGCAGGGCAGCTCTTCTTCGCCCAGCATTGGTCCATGGACATGGTCGACTTGAGTGCAGTCGCAGCCCTTCTCTCCGTTCCCACTGCCGTAGTTGCAGCATGGTGGACCAAGCGCAGCGCAGAAAGCGCAACGTCTGCCGCGCTCCTCGCCGGGCGTATCCAGGCCGACACTGCCATCGCGGTGGTGCAGACCCAGAGCTTCCTCGACCGGGATCAGCAACGGCACATTGCACTCGACAGCGCGTGCATGGAGTTCCTGAGTGTCTCCGACGCCCTGGTGGGTGTCGTGAAGCGACTCCCGAGTCTCGATTACGATGAACGCCAAGCGCTCGTGGCCAAGCACGCTATCCCGGTGGAAACCCGCTACGCCTCACTGGAGCTACTTGCTCCTCCTGATGTCCTTACAGCCGCAGAATTCCTTCTCTCGCAATGCCGCATCTTGGAACGCTGCGCGCTCGATCGCGCGGTATTGCGCGCGACGATCAGCGCGCTGGAGGCAGGTTGGTGCCCCGGCGACCCAGAAGACTGCACCGACGATAGTCATAGCGCGGCGTACGTAGCCTGGGAATTTCTCGTCGAGTGGGCACACAAGGACGAGGAGGGAAGAAGGCATGACCGGGATCTTCTGGACTACTGCCTCCGCAACAGCGCCACCCTCACCGAAATGCAGGTAACTCAGGCTCTCTCTCTTGTCGACCGTTGCCCGGCCATGTGGGACCAACTGATCGGTGGATGGGTCCGGGACCCGCTCATCGAACGCGCCGAATCCCACCGTAAGGATTTCGTCACTGCCGCCCGCGCAGCCAGCCTCACAGCACCGCCGGGCACCCTGCCCAGCGACCTTGAACGGTCGAGTTCTCCGCCTCGCCGCAACTGCGCAGCGTGACGGAGTGACGGCATGTCATCGCAACCCGCACACCGGGAACCCCCGCCGGCACCAGCCGACGGGGGCGTTTCTCTCACACGCGTCTCACCAACTGCGTAGACGCGCCTGGACCACAGTGAGCTGACCTGGCCATATGCGCCTCACCTGGACCACTTTGGACCGCACAAGACGCGATCTACAACCTGTGCCATGTGGTACCGAGGAAGGGGCCCAGGACCAGGACCGGGGCGTCTTCTGGCCCGTCAAAGCGGTATTGCAGGGTGTTCGTCGGTGTCTCGCTCACCCGTCCGACCCTCTCATCTCTCACGGGATCTCACATGACCGGGTCGAACCTAGCGGTTTTTGTTCCTCTCGCTACGACAGGTCCGGCACTGTCGGAACCCCCGAGGGTCCAGGTACGAGTTCGCCGGCGTGTACTCGTGACCGTGCCGACAGCGGGTCCTACGAGCGCGCGCCTTCTCCCAATCCCTGCGACGAAGAGCTTCCTCCTTCGTCACTGCCTCCAAGTGCTTCGGGTTGCAGCATCGCGTGTGGTGGAGGCCAGTCCAGCCTCGCGGTGAGAGCCCTGGAATCCGCCGTCGCCCGCCGCGGCCAGGTCGTCGGCTGCATCGTGCATTCCGATCGCGGGTCGCAGTTCCGCTCACGAAAGTTCGTCGCAGCCCTCGCACGTCACAGCATGACCGGATCGATGGGCAGAGTCGGTGCCGCAGGCGACAACGCGGCCATGGAGAGCTTCTTCGCGCTGCTGCAGAAGAACGTCCTCGACCGCCGCACCTGGGCCACCCGCCAGGAACTTCGGATCGCGATCGTCACCTGGATCAAGCGCACCTACCACCGCCGCCGGCGCCAGAAACGCCTGGCCCGATTGAACCCCGTCCAGTACGAAGCCATCATGACCCCACCCGCAGCCCTGGCTGCATAAGCCCCGCTGTCACCCGATCCTGCAGCAGTCCCGAATGGGAAGACTTCCTCGGCCACTTAGAACGCCGCAAACTATCCGTCGGCACCTGCGCCCGCGCCTACGGCACCGCCTGTATCCACGAACACGCTTGCGTCAGATGCTCGCTCCTCCGACCTGACCCGGCCCAACGGGCACGGCTGGTCGAGATCCGCGACAACTTGGTCGTCCGAATCGCCGAAGCCGAGACGGAAGGCTGGCTCGGCGAGGTCGAAGGTCTCCAGGTCAGCCTGGCTGGCGCCGAGGAGAAGCTCCGCCAGCTCGATCAGCGCCACGGGCAGCATACGGCCGTGGACCTTGGCATCCCCACCACGCGTGGTGATCGATGAACCTACGGAGTGGCTGCCGCATCCGCCACAGTACCGCGAGCGACCCGAGAAATGATGTCGTCCGCGTTCAGAGGACGTCCACCGCGAAGCGACGACAGACGTGAACTCGGGCGAACTGCTCGCGCATGGCTTGTTCGTTTTCCAGGCTGGCGTGGAGGAAGGCAGCCATCGGCCTTAGCTGTCGGCGTACTCCTGTGAGTGCTTCACCAAGTACGGAGATACGTGCGCCAGCAGGGAGGCTGTGAGCCAGTCACGTCATCCCGCGGGCATGGCGGTGGCACGGCGGTGAACCTCCAGGATGACTGCGGTGCCGGCCACGGTTTGATCCTCATGCATGCTGATCTGCTGGCCGGGCTGGAGGTGCGTCCAGTGAGAGGGAGTGAGGGGCACGAGTCGAACCGTGGCTCGCCCGCCGGGCTCCAGATAGGGCATGTCCTCAACCCAGAGCGAGGCGATGCTGACCGCGCATCCACCGGTGGGCGAGAGGTGTCCGATGTCCCACATGGGTCGCAGAACACCGGCGCCGGAGATTGCCGTGGTGCGTCGCGCCTCAGCGGCAGGACGGAGCGTCAGATCCGCCCGGATCACGCCGTGACGAATCTCGGAGCACCGCCAATGGCACCAGGCCGCGCTCCGCTCAAGCCGGAGCTGCTCAGCCGCGTCGGCGAGTTTCTCCCAAAACGCCAGCGGGAGCGAGCGACCGTCCCCAAGCTCCTCCAGCAGGCCCAGGGCGATCTCCCACTCGTCGTGGACGAGGTAGTCCCAGATGTCTCGCACCGTGATGTCGTTCTCGGTGGCGGTCTCTTCCGGAACAAGCAGAGAAGCTGATTCGAGCAGCTCAGGGACGTCCATGTGCTCATTGTCGACCATATGAACTATTAGGCGGCGCTTTCCTGATCTCGCTCGATGGCAGCGAGCCGGTTCTTGAGCCGGTAGCTGGGACCGTTGATGGAGATCACGTCGCAGTGGTGCAGGAGGCGGTCGAGGATTGCGGTGGCCAGGACCTCGTCGCCGAACACCTGCCCCCACTGAAGGTTTTGTTCGAAGTCAGGATGATCGAGCCCTTTTCGTAGCGCTTTGAGATCACTTGGAAGACCAGGTCGGCCTCCGCGCGTTCGAGGGGCTGGTAGCCGACCTCGTCGACCACGAGAACAGCCGGCCGCAGGTAGCTGCCGAGCTTGCTGGTCAGCCGTCCGGTGGCCTCGGCGGCTTTGAGGTTGCGGACCATGTCGTCGAGGCTGGTGAAGTGGATCGAGTACCCAGCCCGGCAGGCCGCGACCGCGAGAGCGACGGCGATATGTGTCTTGCCCACTCCCGGCGGCCCGAGCAGGGCGGTGTTGGCCTTGGCCTCGACGAACGACAATGTGGCGAGGTCCTTGACCTTGCGCGGGTCGAGCTCGGGCTGGAACGAGAAGTCGTAGTCGTCCAGTGTCTTGTGGTAAGGCAGCTTCGAGATCCGCGGACCGGTGCGGAAGCAGCAGTCCTCACGGACGGCGAGTTCTTCGGAGAGGACCAGGTCGATGAAGTCGAGGTAACCCATCTTGGCCTCGTCAGCCCGCTGAGCGTACTGAGTCAGGGCCTCGGCCAGGTGGGGCAGCCCCAGCTTGCCGGCCGTGGTGCGGATGCGGGTGGAGACCAGCTCGCTCAAGACGATTCCTTCGCGCTCGGCTTGGTGGTGAAGGGGCGGGTGCCGGTCAGTTCGTCATAGACCGACAGAGGCCGGCGACCGACCTCGATGTGGGTGACCGCGGCCCGGTTCAGCAGGGCCGCCAGCGGCCCGGCTTGCGAGACCGGGGCATCGTGGCGGCGGGGCCGCGGCAGGCTCCCATCACCGGTGGTGACGCGGCGGCGGGCTCCCGTGGGCAGGCCGTCCCAGTGCTTCTCATCCACGATGCGGGCGCCTCGGCCGACCGCCCGCTGATGAACGGCCAGCAGGGTTTCGCCAGTGCGATCGGGGGCGGTGGCATGCAGCATGATCTGGGACTTCGTGGCCCTGACTTCGACCAGTTGACGGGGGCGGACCCTGCGGGCCGGCACCGAGTAGAGGTTCGCGTCGAAGGCGACGAGGCAGTCCTTGCCGACGTGGCGGAGATGCCGCTGAGTGACCACATAGGGCGTCTGCGGCAGCGGGCGGAGGGCGACGTGGTCGCGGATCGCACGGAGACCGATGACCTCGCCGTGGGTGCCGTGAATCTTCGCCCGCCGCAGCGGCACCCAGGCGGTGAAGGCGGCGTTGAGTTCCTCGACCGAGGAGAAGGCGCATCCCGCAAGGACGTGGTCGCGGACGATCAGCACTTGCCGTTCGACCCGGCCTTTGCCCGTGGGCCGGTAGGCGGCCAGTACGTCGGGATCGAAGTCGTAGTGCCCGGCGAAGGCGACAGCCTCCGGATGCAGGGGAACGGCTTCACCTGGTGCGACGTGTCGGCGGACCACCATTTTGGTGCGGTCGTAGACGATCGACATTGGGACTCCGCCGAAGTGGGCGAACGCCTGGCGGTGGCAGTCGAAGAAGGTGGCGAGGTCCTGGCTGGTGGTGAAGCAGCAGAACAGATCGCGCGAGTAGGACAACGTCATGTGGAACGAGTAGACCTTCGGGATCCCGACGTGGGCAAGGATCTTTCCCTCGTCACCCCAGTCCACCTGGGCCTGAGCCCCCGGCACCACCTCGAACCTGCGGTGCAGGCCCGCCAGTTCACTCGGGCTGATGCCGAGTTCCTCCGCGATCCGCGGGCGGGCTTCCTGCAAGTACATCTTGATCCGCTGGTAGCTGCCGGTGAACCCGTACTCGGCCACCAGACGCTCGTGGATCACGGCCCCTTCGAGCAAGATCTCGGCCCGCAACATCGCGTCGATCAACGGCGCGACCTCATCCACGATCCGCCGGTACGGCTGCCAGTTGGGCGCCCTTCGCGGTGGGGCGACCGGCGTCTCGCCCGACAGGTACTTGGCGACCGTGCGCCGGTTCAGCCCGGTCTCTTTCGCGATCTCCCGCAGGCTCATCGCGCCAGACTCGTACAGGCCGCGAAACCGCCTCAGCTCCAACCAGCGATGCGGATCCAAGACCACTGTCGCCGCCCTCCACTGACCCCGAGCAGGACGACAGAAGACTCGCGCGACACCAACCTCACCGCATCAACAACGGTGCACTTTTATCCGTACGCAGTGGTGCGCGTTCACTTGTACGCCGACATTAGCCCCTCCCGGCGTTCGCTGATGGCCCGGTCCGGCTCGCTGACGTCGGCGTAGGAGTTGGCGTAGACATGGAGGTAGTGCTGGCTCTCGGTGAAGCCCATTGCCCGATACCAGCTCAATGTCGCGGGATCGTCCCTCGTCCAAGCGTCCAACGTCGGCACACCCAACGCGCTGACACGGGCGCGTGCCTCGGTAAGGAGGGCAGTACCAAGGCCCTGGTGCTGGTAGTCGGGATGCACAGCGACGGTGTCGATGGTCGCCAGTTCATCGTCGACGGTAACGTCGATGATCCCTTTGATGGCTCCCAGCTCGGCGGCTACGACCAGCGCGAAACCTGGGGCGGGCACCTCGGGCTTGCTCGTCAGGACGTCGTCGAAGTAGGGAGTGTTCAAGAACGAGAGCACTCGGCAGCGCAGCCAGGAGACCTGGTCAGCGGGGCGATACTCACGTATGACGTGGTTCAAGGCGGTGATCCTCAATGTGCGTGTCGAACTCCGGACGGTTGCGGTCACGTCGTTGAGAGATCACGACGGAGATTGTGTGCACTGCCCCGCACCGAGGGCAATCGAATTTCCTGCCGTACCAGAGACGCGTCTATGGCACAGTTCTCGTCGATGTTGAGACCCGACGGCCAGTGGATCTCGGCCTCGGTACTGGTGAGCTCGCGTATTTAAGCGTCGCCAGTTCTGGCGCTTGGGAGACGGGGGGAGCAGTGACTGTGCGCGTTCGCCGGGAGGCAGGGATTGCGTGTTGTCAGGGCCGCAGGAGCCTGACAGCAAGGAAGCACGGAGCCTGGTGGAGCTTGTTGTAGGCCGTTTCGTCGAGTTCTCGCAGGCCGGGCGTCGGGCGAGGCTCGATGAGTCTTTCAAGCATGAATCCGGCGGCCAGCAGCTCGTTCAGGAACGTTTCCAGCGGCATGCGCTGATAGTGGACTGCCAACGGCCCCCCGGCGAGGTGGAGGTCAACCCAGTCCTCGGCGTAGTACGAACCACCGAATTTCCGCCAGTCAGCCGTCGGATGGGTCGTCGAGACAAGCAGTCACCCGTCCGGACGCAGCACTCGTCGTAGCTCGCCGAGGAGACTCGGCCGGTCGGCGATGTGGTGGAGCATCAATGCGCACACGACTCCGTCGAACGACGCGTCGTCGATGAAGTCCAGCGGCTTCTCCGCGTCGTGCATGCGCAGTTCGGCCCGGTCGCCCAATCGCTCCCGTGCGTGACTCAGCAGAGTTGCGCTGCCGTCGATTCCGACTACCTCGGCGCCACCCGCCAGGAGTTCGGCGGCGTAGTGCCCGGCCCCGCAACCGACATCGAGAATCTTCAGCCCGGCAACATCCCCCGCTAGCGCGAGCATCGCCGGCCGGTCGGTGTGTGCGTTGTAGGGGCTGGTGTCGGCGTTCTTTGCGAAGTAGTCGCCGACTTCGTCGTGGTAAGCAGTTTCTGCAGGCATCGTGACAGCATCGCGCCGGTGGCTGCCAACCGCGAGCGGTTTGTGCAACCGAGAACACGTTCCGTCAACGGCTGACTCGCTTTGCGGTCTGATACTGGTGCTCGTTCTCAGCTGTCGCGGGTTCCCCGAGAAACCCAGCCAGCCGGTGACCGTGCGTGATCACCAGCGGCGTATCGGCTCCATGTCCCGCCGGCCTCTCTGATGAGGCGGCTGGTGGTCTTGTCGTGGTAGCCGAGGGCGTCCGCGCCGACGGGGCGGGCAGTTCGAGGAGTTGCTGGCGGAGTGAGGCGCCGCGGGCAGCGGCGGCAGGGACCCCGAGGCGGTTGGCTGCTTGTCTCGACGACCCATCCGACGGCTGACTGGCGGAAATTCGGTGGTTCGTACTACGCCGAGGACTGGGTTGACCTCCACCTCGCCGGGGGGCCGTTGGCAGTCCACTATCAGCGCATGCCGCTGGAAACGTTCCTGAACGAGCTGCTGGCCATCGTTCTCCAGACTCCCGCATGTCTCATGAGACACCATCGGGCACCCGCCCTGCTCTGCAGCGGGTGGTGGGGGCTCGTCCAGCGGCGCCGCCAGGCCCGGCTCGCGGTGATACCGCTGTCGGACGCCGCAGCAGGTAAATCCAGAGTGGCCGACCGCCATCTGCCCCTAGGATCAACGGCCATGGTCGATTTCTACCCCCCGACAACTCCCTACGATTCCGGATTCCTCGACACCGGAGACGGCAACCGCGTCTACTACGAGCAGCTCGGCAACCCCGCAGGCAAACCCGCCCTGATGATCCACGGCGGCCCCGGGGGCGGTGCGACGCGGCGACCAACGAGGGCCTGGGACCCTGAGGCATATCGGATCATCCGCTATGACCAGCGCAACTGCGGCCGCAGCACACCGCACGCCAGCGACCCGACCGCGGACATGAACCTGAACACCACTGAGCACCTGATCGGCGACATGGAACTGCTGCGCGAACACCTAGGCATCGAGAAGTGGCTGCTCAACGGCGCCTCCTGGGGCCCGACGCTCATCCTGGCTTACGCGGAGCAGTACCCCGAGCGGGTCAGCGAGATCGTCATCCAGGCGGTGATGACCACCAGCCGCTCGGAGATCGAATGGCTCTACCGGGGCGCCGGGCGATTCCGCCCCGAGGCGTGGGACCGATTCCGCGACGGTGTTCTCGAGGACGAGCGGGACGGCGATCTGCTCGCAGCCTACGCCCGGCTGATGGAGAACCCCGATCGCGCGGTCCGCGAGAAGGCCGCCGCCGACTGGCTCGCCTGGGAGGACGCAGTCGTCACGGGCGAGCCCAACGGCATCCCCGGCATGTACAGCAACCGCGAGGTTGACGCGCAGATCGCTTTCGTGCGGATCTGCGCGCACATCTTCAGCAACGGGGCGTGGCTGCAGCAGGACCAGCTGATCCGGAACGCGCACAAGCTGGCCGGGATCCCGGGGGTGATCGTCCAGGGCCGGCACGACATGGGCTGCCCTGTCCAGACAGCGTGGGAGCTGGCGAAGGCGTGGCCGGGCGCGCGCCTGCACATCATCGAGGATGCGGGGCACGCCGGCAGCGACGCGGCCGGCCAAGTGGTCCGTGACGCCATCGAGGAGTTCAAAACCCACTGACCGCACGGCACGGGGCGGCTGCTCCAAAGGCTTCGCATGCCGGCCAGGCGTCCCACCACACCACGCGTTGAGAGTCGTCGGACCTGACGACGTGAGACACATCTGGGCGTCTGGAGAACCGCCGGATTCATGCTTGAAAGGCTCATCGAGCCTCGCCCGATGCCCGGCCTGCGGTGTGCATCCGGGGCCATCCCGCTTCGACGTACGATGCCGAGATGCACACAGACAGCGCTCGGAGCGCTCAGGCCCTCCTGATCAACGGCACCGTCGGTGTGGGGAAAACCACCGTTGCCGAGGCGGTGGGCGACGTTCTCGCCGAGGCTGGGATGCCTCATGCCGTGCTCGACCTTGACTGGCTGAGGCAGTCGTGGCCCGCGCCTCCCGGTGACCGTTTCAACTTCCACATGATGCTCCGGAACCTGCGGAGCATCGCCAGCAACTACCTCGATGCTGGAGCGAGGCGCCTTGTGCTCGCCGGCGTGATCGAGCAACGGGATGAGCGGAAACAACTGGCCGAAGCTGTAGGTGTTGATCTCACGGTGTGCTGGCTGAGGGCCGAACTACCCGTCATTCGCCAGCGTTTGGCGCAACGTCACGACGGGCAGCCCGAAGCACTCCAATGGCACCTGGACCGATCCGCTGAATTGGACGGAATCCTCAGCCGGGTCGCTGTCGAGGACTTCACCATCGATACCACCACAGGCTCCGTCCTTGACGTCGCTGCGTCCGTGATCAGGGCAGCTGACTGGCAGTGACCACCAGGCTGCCTGACCGTTCCGCGCATACAGAGATCGCCCACACCCTGTTCAGATCTACAGCCTGCGAAAGCGGAGGCGGCGATGCCGATGAAGCCAAGGACGTGGTCAGCCTTGCGCTCGTAGCGTCGGTGCAGGCGGCGGCACCCGGCCAGCCACGCCACCGTCCGTTCCACGGTCCAACGGTGACGGCTCAGCCGCTGAGAGGACTCGACACCTCTGCGGGCGATTCGAGGGACGATGTTCCGGGTCCGACCTACGGAGCTTGCTTCATCCCAGCAGCGGGCACTCTCAGTGACTAATCACGGGAATTGAGCCAGAGTCCCTGGAAATGAACGAAGTCAAGCCCCAGTAGTTCAGAGAAGTCTCCGGCTCCCCGGCCCTCGTCGACCGCCACCTCGACAAGGCCCTCACCAAGGCGGCAGCAACCAGCTGACCCACTCCCGACATGCTGCTGCCCCCGACCACCGGTCGGGGGCAGCAGCGGTGGGCGACGTGCGCCGCTGTAGGGCCCGGCAATTGCCTAACGGGACGTGAGCCATGCTGCGAGTCCGCTTCCCGCGGTCGTGGCGAGGGCCGCCACCAGCCATCCCGGGATGCGTTGGACGGTTACGTGTAACCCACCGCAGTGGAGTTCAAATGCGGGCTGCTGCTCTGTTGTTCGGGGCATGACGCCATTCAGCCGCACGGAACGTGGCACCGCTACGCCATACCTTGGCCACTTCACTGCCACTTCAACAGGCTTCCAATTACCACATTTCGAGTGGCCCCGATACGCCAAAGCGTGGCCACGTTGCCTCACTTGAGGCGTTGCCGAATACCACGCGAGCAGCGCCCACCGCTACGCCGAGCGGTCGCCACTTCACCGCCACTTCCCCAGTCCGGAGATGCCCCCAATGCGCGTAGACCCCGGGCTCGGTCCCCGGGTGCCGTCGGCCTGACACAGCTCCGAGTTCTCCTTCGACTCTCACGGCCCGTACGTGCCCCGGAAGGGAATACCAAAAGCCCGGCCTCCCCATTCGGAAAGGCCGGGCTTCGTACGTCGGATCGAAGGAAGCGCAGACCGCTAGCTCGCCGGCGCACGCAGGAGCCGCTCCCGGGTGCTCTCGGGAAGCACTCGGCGCAGAACCGGTGCGGTGGAGCTGAGGGAGGTGACGAACGCCGCGACGAGGTCGTGGGGCACGCTGGCGCCGAAGGACACCGCCCACAGGCAGGGCGCGCCGAGCGCCGGCTCGGCCCATGCCTGCCATCCGGCCAAGCCCGCCTCGTCGGCCTGGCTGGTCAGGGCGCGCGGGTTGGCGTCCTGGATGAGGGGCGGTACCTCGCCGAGGCTGAGGTGCGAGGTGAACGTGGGGTCCGTCGCTCCGGCGGTGGGCTGGTCGATGTCCCGGAGCCAGCCGTGCGCGGTGACGGCGTCGAGGACCAGCTCGGGGCCTGCGAGCGGAACGGCGGGCTGGTCGCGGGCGTCGAGCGCGACGAGGAAGTCGGTCAGGACCTCCCCGGGGACATCGGGGGTGAAATACGCCGACCACGCGGCGAGCGGGCTGTTCGTGTCCGCGCGAGCGGAGACCTGCCAGGCGATGGGCAGTTCTCCCAGGTGGAACGGCTCGTCCGCCAGGACCCACTGGGCCCAGCGGAGCGTGTCGGGGCTGATGTGCAGGACGGTGCTGCGCAGGACCTGCCGGTCCTCCGGTGCCTCGTCCGGCTCGTGTCGCCCGCGGACGATCGTCAGGCTCGTCCAGCCGAGGCTGGCGAGCGTGTCGGCGACGGGGTCGTAGAGGCGTCCGTCGTCGCCGGCCAGGTGCCGGGGGCCAACCCAGCACGCGGACTGGGCGCTAGTCGGGGCGAACGGGTCGAGGGGGAAGTCGGGGTACAGGGGCGCCTCCAAAGGCTAGGTACGGTTTTACTTGCCGCCGGCGGTACGGCGGACGCGGCGCGGGGGTGCCTGGACTGGGCCGTGCCAGGTCAGTTCGACGGCGACCTCGGGCAGCAGATGACCGAGCTGCGCGTCCGTCTCCCGGCCCTCGGCGAGGTAGACGACGGGCTGTCCTGTCTCGTCCACGGACTGCACGACCTGCGCGAGGCGATGAGCCATCGGGAAGAAGGGGTTCATCGCCTGGCGTACCGGAGCGCTCCGGTCGCAGGCAGTCAAAAGGTCGATGAGATCGCCGACGGTCATCTCCGTGTGCGTCACGGACAGCCTCCTTGGGGGAAAACGGTGAGCGGTGGAACTGCCTGCCCGTAGCCGGCGAGCCACCCCTCGGGTGCGGACTTCCGACTCGGACCTCTGGTGCTACAGACACCGCGACGTTTCCAGCACGCGCGCCACAGCGGCGGCGACGATCTCGGCCGGCGTCTCGGTATCGAAGGACAGGTGGTACCCGCGCACCCTGGCCGTGCCGGTGACAGCGACCTTCCATCCCTCGCCGTCGGTGCCGGGGCGACCGAGCGGGAACCAGCCGAGGTAGAAGCGGCCGTCCTTGCTGCTGACGTGCACATCCGCCCGGTCGTCCACGACCAGGTCGAATTCCTCGGCGGAGAACTGGTCCAGGACGAGCGCGGGCTGGCCCGGGCCGAGCTGCCAGTCACGCAGCCTCAGGGCTTCGACGGTGGTGGAGAATCCGGGTCCGACGGAAGCCACGGCCACAGGCAATCACCTCTCTGACCTGAGGTTTCCTGCAAGGTCGTCTACGTTGACATGGTCTCGCACCCGTTGGCCAGTCTTTCGGGAGTCTTTCCTGTCTGCCCCCGGCGAACTGCTGTCCTTTGACAGCCAATCTAGGATCCGCGAGTCGATGCAATGCTGGCTGAGGATGCGCAGTGAATGCGCAAATCCGAGGCTCGGTGCGCATTCGCTACGGTCCGTAGCCGTAGTTTGAGATCTCTTGCGGTCTTTGAGGGATGGGCCTTGCCCGTTCTCCGCACCGTCCAGCGTATGACGGTCCGGAGTACGGGCGAAGCACGCCGTACGCGCAAGGTCCCTACAGCGTCGGTACGTGAAGTGCCGGTCTGGCAGCTGTGGTTGGCGGACTTCGCGGGTCAAAGCCGTGGCGGGATGTCCGGTCGGTTCGCGGGATGACTCACTCTTGGGCAAGTACGCGTCCGCGACGGTGGGTGGGCACGTGGTCTGTGAAAGCCGCCTGGAGCAGATCCCTAAGAGCGCTGGTTCATGCTGTTCAGGGCCTCGGCGAGGATGTTCAGGGCTTCGTCGGATTCCAGGTCGGTGAGGGTCATGGGCGGTTCGAGGCGGAGGACGTTGTCGTGCAGGCCGCCCTTGCCGATCAGGAGGCCGCGGGAGCGGGCCTGCTCCTGGAGGAGGGTGGCCGCCTTGGGGTTGGGGGCATCGCTGCCCGGTTCGACGAGTTCGATTCCGATCATGAGGCCGAGTCCGCGTACATCTCCGACGACGGGGCTGGTCTCGGCGAGGGTCTGGAGCCCTGTTAGGAGGCGGGTGCCCTGTTTACCGGCGTTGGCCTGAAGATCATGGGTTTCGAGGTAGTCCAGGGCCGCGTTCGCTGCGGCTGTGGCCAGGGGGTTGCAGCCGGTGGTGGCGACTGCGGAGCCGAGGGCGTCCATCAGTTCCGGTCGGGCGATGACCGCGCCGATGGACAGACCGTGGCCGAGCCCTTTCATGAAGGTGATGGCGTCTGGGGTTACGTCGTGCGCGGTGATTCCCCAGAAGTGCTCTCCGCCGCGGCCCCAGCCGGAGTGCGGCTCGTCGGAGATGAGGAGGATGCCGTGTTCATCGAGCACCTCGCGGTAGGAGGTGAACAGCCCCCGCGGTACCGGCGCGTAGCCGCCGACGCCCTGTACCGGTTCGGCGATCAGGCACGCGACATCGCCGATGGCGGAGTTGGCCAGCAAGTCGCGGAGGTCTTCGGTGCAGGCGCGGATGTAGTCGGCGTCGTCGAGGTGGCGGAAGGGCCCGCGGTAGCGGTAGGCACCATGGACGTGGGTCACGTGGAGCGGGCTGAGGGACGTGGTTGACCAGCCGCGGATGCCGGTGGCCGACGCTGTGGCGAAGCCCCGGCCGTGGAAGGAGTTGCGCAGGGCCAGGACCTGGTTGCTGTGCCGGTGCTGGCAGGCCAGCATCAGGGCGAGTTCGTTGGCCTCGGTACCGGACTGGACGAAGCACACCTTGGCGTCGGGGATGTCGGACAGGCAGGCGATCCGCTCCGCCAGTTCGATCTCACTGCGAATGAGGTAAGAGGTGGCGGTGAGCAGTTCCGCCTTGGCCAGCTGTCGGCGGATCGCGTCGGCGAGTTCAGGGATGTTGTAGCCGAGGCAGTTCGTCCGGCTGCCCGCGAAGAAGTCCAGGTAGCGGCGCCCCTGGGCATCGATGGCCCGGCGGCCCTCTCCTCCCACGATCTCCAGGGGTTCGTCGTAGCAGAGCGTCATCCATTGCGGCGAGACAGCACGATGCCGAGCCGGTAAGGATGCTTGGGGCATTATTCCTCCAGCAGATGCGGGGGTACGGTTCACGGTCGCCATGCTGCATCGACGGTAAAGACGCCACCGCCCGGTGACCAGGTCTGAACCGGCCGTTGCGGGCCCGCGCAGTAGAGCCGGGTCGGACCGGTCCTGTTGGCCACCAAGCAGTCGGCATCCACCAGCGTCCAACACGCCACCACGTCTTCCAGCGACCACTCCTCACGCACGCACGCCCCTAGCCGTCACCCCCTCGGGGGATCACCCGAGGGGGCAACGAGGGCCTCACCAAGACCATTGATGACCCAACGTCACCAACCGCCCAGGGAAGAACAGCCGATTTGCGCACCACTCACCTGCAGCATCACTGCTCACTGAGCCCGGATTCCCGTATTTCCGCAGGACCCAGTGCGCGCGAAGTGCCGGAACCTACAGCCAAGTTAGACCGACCGGCAAATGGATCACTTGAGGCGCCTGGTGGTGGGGCGGCCATCCCAGCGATAGCGGCTTTTCGCTCGACGGATCAGCATGCGGAGCGTGACGAGGGCGGCGGCGAGGTAGAGGTAGAAGTCCACGATCCATCCGTTCCTCTCGGTGCAGCGCCGCAGCTTGCCGTAGTCGTTCATCCAAGAGTGCGTTCGCTCGACCACCCAGCGTCTGCCGGCCTGGATTGGGGCCGGCACGCCCTTGCCCGCTACTTCGGCGGTGAAGCCCAACTCGGCTATCAGGGCACGGGACTTGCTGTTGTCATAGCCGCGGTCGAGGTTGACGTTGACGGTCTCCGGCAATGCGCCGACCTGTTCTTTCACCGCATCCAAGGTGGGTCCGAGCAGGGGCGAATCGTGGCGGTTGGCTCCGTCGGAGACGATCCCGAGCGGGACGCCGCAGGCGTCGGAGGCAACTGAGCGCTTCAATCCCTGTTTGCCTCGGTCGACGGGCGAGCCAGGGCTGATGCGTTCTCAGATGTCGAGATGAGGGGTTCGCACCGGTGTGGTGGCCGATGTGCCCGACTGGAAATGACGAACGCGACTCCCGATGATCAAGGTTCTCGAAGCCGAAGATCATGAACAGGGGTCGCGTTCGCGTGCCATCTTTTCTGATCGACGCCCTCGCGCGCCACCACGAGGACGTTGACCTCCCATGCCCGCTCATCGAACTGCCCGGCCTGTGTACCCTGGCCGACGTGCTGGACCAGGTGCCCGATCCGCGCCGGGTCCGAGGCCGCCGCTACCGGATCGGTTCCCTGCTCGCCCTGTGCCTGGTCGCCGTCCTCAGCGGCACCAAATCTGTGGCCGCCATCGCCCGCTTCGCCGCCGACGGCGACTCTGACCTGCGGACACGCCTCGGTCTCACCTGCGCCACGCCAAACACCACCACCCTGGGCCGGTTGCTGGCCCGCCTGGACGGCGACGCCCTGGACGACGCTGTGGGTGCCTGGATCGCCCGCTACGCCACCGACCCGGGGTGGACGAACCCGGCGGCACCCTGGTCGGCCTCGCCGTCGACGGCAAAGCCGTGCGCGGCTCACGCACCGACAACGACAAGGCCGTCTACCTGCTCGCCGCCGCACTGCACACCTCGCAGACCGTCATCGCCCAGCACCAGATCCCCGCGAAGAGCAACGAGATCCCCGCCTTCGCCCCACTGCTGGACCGCATCGACCTGCGCGGCACTGTGATCACCGCCGACGCCATGCACACCCAGCGCGCCCACGCCGAGCACGTCATCGCGGCTCAAGGTCACTGCCTTCTGGTCGTCAAAGGGAACCAGAAGAAGCTCCGCAAGCAGCTCAAGAAGCTGCCCTGGCGCCAGATCCCGCTGCAGGACCGCACTACCACCACCGGCCACGGCCGCCGCGAGATCCGCCGGCTGAAGGTCTGCGCCGTCCAGCCCGGCCTGTTGTTCCCGCACGCCGTCCAGGCCATCGAAATCAAGCGTCGCCGGGTCAATCGCAGGACCGGGAAGGTCCAGACGAAGACGGTCTACGCCGTCACCAGCCTGTCCCCGGGCCAGGCCAACCCGTCCCAGCTCGCCGAACTGATGCAGAACCAATGGTCAGTTGAGGCCCTGCACCATGTCAGAGACGTGACCTACGGCGAGGACGCCTCGCGCGTGCGCACCGGCACCGCGCCACGAGCCATGGCCACGATGCGGAACCTGGCCATCGGCCTCATGCGCCAGGCCGGCTGGACCAACATCGCCGCCGCAACCGACCACTACCGGTCACGCCCCGAGCACGCGACTGCCCTCCTCGATCTCACCGCCTGAGAACGCATTAGCCCTGACGGGCGAGCGACCGGCTTTCTCTCCACCCGAGAGAGCCTTGGTGATGCACCCATCGACCGAGATCTCGGTCAGCTCGAGGCCGATCACACGGTCGTACGCCTCAAGCGTCAGAGCGTGAGCCAGCTCAGATATCCCCAGCTCAGCCCATTGTTTGATGCGGCGCCGGATGGTGCGGTCCGAGCAGCCTGGGCTGGCGATCCGCTCGTATCCGCAGCCGTGAACCAGTGCCAGCACAACGTGCTCAAACACTACGCGGTCCGGGACCCGTCGACGGTGGCACCCCAGCGGATGGCCCTCCACATACCCTTCCCGCTCAGGCAGCAGCGCAGCAAATTGGGCCCACAGAGGCTCCAGCAGGCAAGATGGGACCGCAGGCACGAGCCCTCCGAGTGAATGCTGAGCGTAAGTGGCTGTTGTTGTTCCGAACTTGAGGAGTGCTGGTCGAACGGGAGTCACTTGAACTCCCGACCCGACCGGTCCTCCCCCGCCATCGTGACCTCCGCGTCCATCACATCGAGCGGCAGCATGACCGCGCGCACCGGGTGGACGTCACGTCGCCGAGGTGCCCGGCCGCACGGCGAGGCCAGAGCACCCACAGGCACGACGCCTGGCGTACCGCCACCACCAGCGTCCTCGCAGCAGTGCGCAGCTTGTCACCCGAGCGGTGGGAGGCGAGGACGTCCGCAATGGCCAACCGGCGGCGACTGTGAAAATCGCTGTCCGATCACCGGAGCACGGTGATAGACATCCGGCGTGGAAAAGAATCTTGAGTTCCCTGACCTGTTGCGACTGATCGATGAACGGTCGACCGCCTTCCGCGCCGTGGTCGCCGCCGCGCCCGGTCTCGACGCGCAGGTGCCGACCTGCCCCGGGTGGACGCTGTTCGATCTGGTGAAGCACCTGGGTGGGGGAGACCGTTTCTGGGCCGCCATCGTCGGCGCGGGGTCTGCCGACGCTCCCCCGGCCGAGGCCGTCGCCGCGCGCGCCGCGCTGGAAGTGCCGCAGGAGCGTGAGGCCCTGCTGGCCTGGCTGGACGCGTCGACGCAGCTTCTGCTGGGCGCCCTGCGCGCGGCGGGACCGGAGAGCGGTTGCTGGACGTGGTGGCCCGCGTCGCAGTCACCGCAGACCGCCGGCGGCACCGCCCGGCACCGGGTCCAGGAGACCGCGGTGCACACCTACGACGCCCAGCTCGCCGGGGGCTCCCTGCAGCCGCTGCCGGTCGAGCTGGCACTCGACGGTGTGGAGGAGTTCCTGTACACCGTCTGCGCAACGCCGAGTGCCTGGCCGCACAAGCCCACGGCCTTCGACTTCCACGCCGCCGAGGGCCGCTCCTGGCGCCTCACCGTCGACGGCGACGGCGCACGCATCACCCGCATCCCCGCGCCCACCGCCGCGACCGGCGAAGACTCGGACGCAGCCGGCGCCTCCGTCCACGGCACGGCCAGTGAGCTGGTCCTCTACCTGTACGACCGGATCCAGGCCGACTCCTTGCACGTTGACGGAGACGCAGGGCTGCTCGACCTGCTCCGCGCCTGGGAGCCGGAGGAGAAGTAGGACGTAGCGGGGGCGGTTGGCCGCGCCTCGAGCCGGTAGGACACGACTCTTCGCCAGGTTCGTCAGTCGCGGCACCGGGCTCAAACCCGCGAGGCGGCCTCGGGGCGTCACCAAGCCGACCGTCTACCTGGATGGCAGTGCGAATTTGTCCGTCCCAGCGATCACGAGAAGCGACGCGACTGCCGTCGTCCCGATCTCGTCGAGAAGTCAGTCGATCGGGTGACTGCGGCGGCTGCCGTGCATGAGAGCAGGGCCTCTTGGTAGCTCGAAGGATGTCGAATCCAACGTGCGGTCCAGGAGGCCCTGTTGTCGCATTTCTACGGCAACGCGGGAGTGGGGTCCACTTCAGCCACTCTCGCGTGTGACTGTCTGGCTCACAGGTTCGGGAACGCCAGAGACCACGGGGCGCGCGAGCGTCGGTATCCCACCGACATGTCGGACGCCGAGTGGGCGGTGGTCCGGCCACTGCTGCCGGTGCCGGGCTGGCTGCGGGGCCGGGGCGGGCAACCGGAGGCTTATTGCCACCGCGCGATGCTGGACGCGATCCGATACCTGGTCGACAACGGCACGAAGTGGCGGGCCATGCCTGCCGACTTCCCACCGTGGGACCGGGTCTACGCGTTCTTCCGGCGCTGGCGCAACCACGATCTGGTCCGCGAGTTCCACGACCGGCTCCGCCGCCTGGTCCGCGAGCGGGCCGGGCGGGACTCGGAGCCGGGCGCGGGCGTGATCGACTCGCAGTCGGTCAAAGCGGACGCGGTCGTCGGCTCTGACAGCCGCGGCTTCGACGGCGGCAAGCTGATCAACGGGCGCAAGCGGCACGTCGTGGTCGACACCCTTGGCCTGCTGCTCGCGGTGATGGTCACCGCAGCGGATGTGGGCGACCGCGCCGCGGCCCAGGTCCTGCTCACCCAGGTCACTGCCGCGCACCACCTGCTGGCCCTGGTCTGGGCCGACGGCGGATACACCGGCAGCCTCGTCGAGTACTGCCTCGCGGCCCTCGCCCTGGTCCTCGCCATCGTCAAACGCAGCGACGACATGCGCGGCTTCGTCGTGCTGCCCAAGCGTTGGATCGTCGAGCGGTTCTTCGCCCACCTGATGCGAAGTCGCCGTCTCGTGCGCGACTTCGAGCGTTCCATCGCCAGCGCGGAGGCGATGGTCTACTGGTCGATGACGATGCTCATGACCCGCCGCGTTGCCCGGCCACGTCCTTCGCGAGCGTGAATCGGCCAGGTGCCGGCTCGATCAGCCAGCCGCGCGCCGTCAGCCACTTGGCCTTCGATCGCAGTGCCTCCACCTTTCCCGGTACGGGGTCCAGGCCGAAGCAGGCGGCCATCTCCTGGCACGTCAAAGCTCCTTGACCGAGTCGGTTACGGTCGCTGAGGGCCTGCAGGATGCGCTGGTAGTCCACCGACAGCGCCGACCAGGCCAGCCCCGCGCGCCACACCGGCACCACTGTTTTCGGCTTCGCCGCCTCCGCCGGTTCGGGCCGCGCCGGCTGCACACCGGGAGCCGGCAGACCCTCGGAGGCGGCGGGGCCGACGACGGCGTCGTTGCCCGGGGCCAGTACCTCGCCAACGCGTGAGCGGGCAATGACCCACTCGTTCCACTCCCGCTCAGCCACGGCCAGCTCCGCCTGGAGGCGGTCGGCCTCCTCCCGCAGATCGTCGACACGACGGCGAGCGGTGAGCTCACGCTGTTCCAGCGGTCCCACGACCGACGGCATCCTCGACCTCCACCAAAGCAACGACACGACACGTCACCACTGCCACGAGACCGCCGACCCTATGCCTGACCAGCGAGAACGCAGTCCTCAAGCCCGGAAAGACAACAACCTCTAAAGAACTCCACGATCACTCAGGCTCGTGCCTGTCTTGCAGTCATAACCGTTCGCGAGTGCTCAACCTCACCACTTGCCGCGGATCATGAGACGAAAGGCTGAGGTCCCTGGGGCCAGTTCCCCACGCTGGGGCTACGGCTCGGGGGGACCAGTTACCCAGCCTCCCGCCTCGTTCTCTTCGGAGTAGAACCAGCCGCCGGGCCTGGGCCACCAGCCGAGTGTCATCTGCGACACGAACCCGTCGTCATCGCTGAGCACCATCACGAGTGCGTCGTTGAGGGGCCGCCTCAGCACTTGTTCGTCGTCGCGGGTCATTTCGACGCCGTGGCCAGTGAGGAGCCGGTGTGCTTCCGTCAGCTGCAGCGACGCGGCAGATGCAATGGGTCTCCGGGTGATCGCCTCAGGCAGGGCCAGCGGTTCATCGCGGTGGAATGTGAGGGTGATGCGGGCGAGTACAAGGTCCAGTCCGGCCCCACGCCGGGTCCTGGATTCCCTACTGAAGCACCGCATTCCCAGTTCAACCGGAGAGTACCGGTTCCTACTGAGTACAGCCGGACAGTAGCGATACCACTGGAAACAATCGTCGCCTTGCCCGTTCTTGATTCCCCTGGGCTCCCCGATCCGTTGCACCACATCCGGCGGGGACATACCTAAGACAAGTGGACCGAACGTCCCTCTTCGGCAAAAGTCCACCAGAAACTCATCCATATCGCATCACTCTCTCTGGTCACGCTCCGTACGTGATCTGCCTAGCGACAACCATCATGACCTGGACGGCCGCCCCCACCATCAGGCGCCGACCGGGTGCCCGCGCTGAGCCCCTGCGGTCCCCAGCCGGAGCCCAGGTCGTCGGAACCACTCAGCAGCCATCGGTCCTGCCAGGTGTCGGCAGGGAATCCCTCCAGCCAGTCGAACATGCGCGTCAGTGAGAGCTGCTGGCGCCACAGGTTGCGGACGGTCGGCTCGCTCAGCAGGCCCTCGGCCAGGCGTGCCAGTTCGTCGCGATGCGACGTCTCCCGTCCGCTGCCACGGGCTGTGCTCCTCGGTTCGGGCAGCACGGCGGTGAGGAGGGCGGGGTCGCGTGGGCTGACCGGCGTGCGGGCCACGCGCCCGTGCCGGGTCATCAGCGGTTCCCGAACACGTCGGCGAGGTCATCCGGGTCATACGTCCAGCCGGTCAGCGCCGCGGCTTGGGGCGCGTGTAGTGCTCGTGGACCTTGGTGATGACCTCATCGATCCTGGGCCGCAGGTAGGTGCTGGTCGTGGTGATGCGCCGGTGGCGCATCACCTGCTCGGGTCTTCGATCAGGCGCAGACACAGGGTGTGCCGCAGGTCGTGCAGCGTGATGTTCGCCCCGATCCGGGCGTTGATCCGGTTCAGCACCGCTCGCAGGGCGGTGTAGGTCAGCGGGCGCGTCGGTCCGCGCAGGGTCCACCACACCGGCTCGTCCGGGGCGGGCCGGTGGCCGTCCTGGGCCAGGTCGCCGAGGTAGAGGGCCAGCCAGGCGAAGGCTTCTGGGGAGGCCGGGCATGCTTCCTTCGCCCCGCCCAGGCCCTTGGTCTGCACGTAGACCCGGCCCTCGCCCGGGTGGACGTCGCCGATCGTCATGCCCAGCATCTCGGCGGCCCGTGCACCGCTGGACAAGAACATGGAGAACAACGCCCGATCGCGGTGGCAGCCCAGCGAGTTGAACAGGTCTTCGACGACATCGTCGGGGACAGCGCGGGGCTCGCGGTCGACCTGCTTCTGACGGTAGGCGCCACGGCGGTGCAGCCGGAACGGCTCCAGCGGGTTATGGTGCGCCTCCAGCCGGCGCCCGTCACGGGACTGCGGTGGAACTGGGGAGACCAGCGGCCCCTTCCCGGTTTGCAGATGGTGGTCGTAGAACGCCGCCAGCACCGACACCGCGTGGTTGATGGTTGCTGGGGCATAGCCCGACCTCAGGTACGGCTTGCCGGTGCGCGCGTTCAGCGACCCCGGCGCGGGTGCGTCCGGGCGGTGCCGGTCCCGCGCCGGGTTGTGGCACGTCCGCAGCCAGAGGACGAAGTCGCGTACATCCACACGCTTCGCACGGCTCCATTCGACATCCACCGTGGCAAGGAACCGGAACCAGCGCAGCAGGTCAAAGGCATAGGAACGACAGGAAGCTGGAGTGTTGCCGCAGGCCAGCAGCTCCCGCAGGAACCCGCTTGCTGGCGTGATCGCCCGCCCCGCGCCGTCGAGAACCACCCAGGGCAGTGTGGCGGCAGTGGTCGCCTCCACCCTACCCACCCGGGCCACCACCAGCCCAGACACCTCGCGTTCGGCTATCACCGCACCGTGATCCATCGCGTCTCCGTCTCATCGGGAACATCCCGAACGGAGACTTCTCGCCCTCACCAAGCCAACACGTAGGACACGCCGATAGTGCGGTCAACGGGTCGATGGACGGCCTTGCCCGAGTACGACATCCGGAACGCGAACAGGTAGCAGGTCACCAGCTCGCCGGCCAGCTTGACCGTGACGCCCCCGAAGTCGACCTCGGCCTCGGCACCTGGCCTGTGAGTCTGCGGGACGAACGCGTCGACCACACCCTTGCCGGCCTCCAGCCGGATCTCCTCGCGGCGGGCAGCGACGTAGCCACGGACCATCTGGTAGGAGACGTCGGCGCCATGCTCGTCCAGCAGTCGGTCGTAGATCCGTTTGACGGTATGCCGCTGCTTCCTCGGCGCGGTCAGATCGGCCGTGAGGATGCCGTCGATCACCGGCTTGTAGGGGTCCAGCCGTGTCTCCCGCGGCTCCATCTTCTTCCGCGGCTCCGGCAACGCCGAGATCAGGGCCTTCTGCACGCTCTCGAAGCCGACGCCGTACTTCCGCATGACCGCCCGCAACGACATGCCGCCCTTGGCGTCACGACGGATCGCCGCGTACAGATCGACCTTGGACTTCGGCAACACCCGGGCCCCCTCGTCGTGCAGAGCACAACCATGGTCCCGAAGCAAGCACCGAGGTGTTCTCGAAACTCAGCGACATCACTCTCCCGTGGAACTGGGCGTTCCTGCCGCTGAGCATCAGACGTTCTTGAAACTCACCAACAAAGCCAAGCGCTACAACCGGATCATCTCTGAGGAGTTCCTCTACGCCCGCACCTGGACCTCAGAAGACCAACGCCGCCAGGCGTTGGTCTTCTGGAACATCCACTACAACTATCACCGGCCCCACAGCGCCGCCGATGGAGAACCGCCAGCCTCACGCCTACGCCACGGTGTCAGCAACGTCTCGACCTCCTACAACTAGTTCTCACGTGGCGATCACATACAAGCGGTCGCCGACGGCGGCACGACATTCCCGGGAACGCCCATCTGCGTGGCCCCGATCTCCGGGATGCCCGTCGCGGGAGCGGCGTGCTCGGTGTAGCCGTACCCGTAACTCGGCGGGGCAAGGGGAAGGCGAGGGCGCGAAGATCCCATGGAGGTATGGGAATTGACCTTCACGCCGCCTCCACACATACTGAAGTTCAGTGCAATGTCACATTGCAACTGCATCCTGAGTGCATCAGTGATGCCTATGAACGACGCCTCTGAACAGGGAGAACTACCCTCATGTCTCGTATCGCTCTGCTCGCCACCGCGGCCGTGGGCCTGGCCTTATTCGGCGCGGCCCCGGCCACCGCCGCACACGCCCCCACCACCACTGCCACCACCGTGACGTGCGGTCCGTCCGCCCTCCGGGTGGGCTTGTCGACCAAGGTGTGCGCCGAAGTCACCGGCAACAGCGTGCAGCTGTACGGCCAGATAAGCCTGTCGGGCCCGCCCAGCCCGGGCTCCACGCTCCCGGTCAAGGACCTGACCACGACCCTCACCGGCAACGCCGTCGGCGGCACCTCCCTCGGCCACCTGGTGCAGCCGGTCCGTTTCCAAGCCGCGACCACCCAGGTCCGTGGCGTCGGCGGCACCGTCCCCTGCGGCTCGACCGTCCACGCCGAGTTCACCTCATCCGCCCTCGGCTATCCCTCCAGCCCGGTGACCCTGGACGTTCCGGTCACCTGCTGACGAACGTCCGACACAATGAGCAGGCTGCGCGGCCGGAACCGGACGCGGAGCCTGCCCGCGGCAGCGAGGGCGGTTACTTCAGGCAGCCCTTGAATTCCCCGGTCTCCCACGCTGTGCGGCAGATGGCCCACCACTGGGAGAAGGTCCGCCAGGGGGGCGGCCCGAAAGATGAGGTGACCCCGGCGGTGTGGACACTCTGACAATTGGATCTTGCAGATCCGAGGAAGGGTGTCCTGGTGGGACGGAAGTCTCCGTATCCGGCGGAGTTCAGGAACGATGCCGTCGCGCTGTACCGCGCGGCGGGCGGGAAGCGCACGTATGCGGCGGTCGCGGCGGATGTCGGGGTGACCGGCGAGACGCTGCGGAGCTGGGTGCGCCAGGCTGACGAGTTGGCAGGCCGCAGCCGTAGTGAGGTGCCCGGAAAGAACCGGAATGAGGAACTGGCACGGCTGCGGGCCGAGATCAGCCGGCTACGAAAAGCGGAGAAGGAGTGGCAGCTCGAGCGCGAGATCTTGCGCCGGGCAGCCGCCTATTTCGCCACGGAGATGAAGGCATGACCCGCCGCTGGGACTTCGTCTCCACGTATCGCGCCGAGTTCGGCGTCCAGCGGATATGCCGGGCCCTTCAGGTCTCCCGCTCGGGCTTCTACCGGTGGCTCGCCGGTGCGAAGGCCCGCGGGGTCCGGCAGGCCGCCGACGCCGCCCTGGTCGAGGAGATCCGCGAGGTCCACACCACGCACAAGGGGATGTACGGAGTCCGCCGCGTCCATGCTGAGCTGCGGGGATTGGGACACACCGTCAACCGCAAGCGCATCGAGCGGCTGATGCGCCTCAACGGCATCGAGGGCCGTCACCCGCGGCGCCGCAAGCACACCACCGTCCCGGACCTGCTCGCGCCGCCCGCCCCGGACCTCATCCAGCGCCAGTTCACCGCCGCCCGGCTGGACGAGAAGTGGTGCGGCGACATCACATACGTGCAGGTCGGCGGCACGTGGCTGTATCTCGCCTGCGTCCTGGACATCTACTCGCGCCGGGTACTCGGCTACTCAATGGCCTCGCACATGCGCGCCGAACTGGTCATCGACGCCCTGAAGATGGCGGTCGCGGCCCGCGGCGGCACCGTCGCCGGAGTGATCTTCCACGCGGACAGGGGCTCGCAATACACGTCGGCCGCGTTCGCGCAGGTCTGCGACGGTTTCGGGATCCGCAGGAGCATGGGCCGGGTCGGCTCGAGCTATGGTTCGCGTCCATTCCGATGCCGACGACCTCATCGCGCGGGTTGTCGACCACGTCGCGGACCAGCTGGGTGGCCACCGCCGGTGACTGCTCCCGGGCGGAAATCGCCACCAACACGTACACCTGTGCTGCGACCGTTTTGAGACGTGAGGTGACTTCGAGTGCTCTGACGTGAGTGTCGGTGTCGTTGCCGCCCAAGCAGTGAAAGACCGGGGCAATTACGGCGCCGAGCTGGGCAGGCGTTTCCTGCTGGAGGAGACAGCAGGCGCCTGAGGCAGCCGGCCCCACGCGAGCGGTGGCATATCGGCCCAGACAGCTTGGACGCAGAGCAACTTAGCGCGGGATCGCCGGTTAGCCAAACCGGCAATCCCGCAGAACATATTAGCGCGACACGTTTTCGGCAGCTTCAATCCCAACGGCTGCGCGCAAGCCGAACTACCAAAGTAACTGGAGAACCCGAATTGCACGGACAGACCAACGCGGTGCGAGGCACCCCTTGCAACCCGACGCACATCCGTGCCACCTGGAACGGCACGGGGAGCGTGCAAGACGCCTCCAGGGCGTTGGGGTTCTCTCGGGCGAAGGGCTACGACCTGGTGCGCCGCGGGGAGTTCCCATGCCGCGTGCTACGCATCGGCCGTACGACACGTGTCGTCACCGCATCTCTGCTCCGCGTCCTGGAAAGCGGAGAGCCGGAGTACAACGGTGCGCTCGCCAGACACGGCACGCCGTCGTAGACCTCCGGGCGCAGGCGCCCCGTCGGAGCATTCCGGCGGCTTCGTCGTCTCCCCGGCGGCAGCAGTGCGCCCGGCCAACAGATGAGCTGGCCGGGCGCTCCACTCCTGCCATTGGACCGGGTGGCCGCCGCGCCGTCTCACTCAGAGGCGAGACACGCAATTGGTACGCCACGTTCACCAAGCAGCGTCCTCAGCGACGAGACCGGATCCCGTGCGGCGGTGATGGCGGTGATCTCCGTATCGCTGATCCGGATGGTCGGAAGCCAGTCGTGCGCGGGCGGGAGCAGATCCGCCAGCGTGTCCCTGAAAGCACGTTGCCGATGGCGCCCGCCCTCGCCAGGGAACAACGGCGGCTTTGGCTTGCCGAATCCGCCGCCGGGTTCACGCCCGGCTAGAGCCTGCGAGCGGGCCAACCATCGAGAAGCGTCGAAGCCGAGCTTCACGCCTGCCGGGTAGCACTCCAGCGTCAGGGCACGGGCCGCGGTGAAGTGCTGCTTCTCGTCAACCTCCAGGATCTGCTGCTGCCCGTTCTCGTAGGTCAGCAGGACGTCCAGACTCCGCCATTCACGAGAAGGGGCCTGCTCCGGAAGGGCCAGCCCGGTGAGCGCGCCGTAGATCGCCGCGATCGTCTCCCACATGCCGGCACACTCGGTCTGCCCTGGATGCCGCAACCAGGTCGGACAGCTCTCTGGTTCGATCTTCGCTTTGACCGCGTCAGGCAGTAGGCGGGTTATGCCGTCCTGCAACTCCTTCACGCCGACTCCCTCTCCCCTGCTAATTGTCCGAGTATCGGGGACGCGCCTGACACCGACCAGCCCACCAGCGGGCTGGCGAGTCCTGCACGGCATCGAGCACGGCATCGAACCTCCACCATGGAAGGCTCATCAGACCCAAGCGCTGGCTGATGCAGATGGCCTGCAGCATCGGTGCGTCGCGGCGCGAGGGCGGCTGACATCGGTGCAGCCAACACCCGACCGGGTCACGTCCGTACGTACCGACATCCCCAAGATCACCACCGGCCTGAGCGTTGAGACCATGATCGCCACAGGTGGATCACGCCACCCACCGCTAAGGACACGTCAAGCGCTATCACCCACCAGCTCGTTAGTTTCCTGCTTCGTCAGGTACTGGTGCTTGCGGCGGGCCACGCCCCGGATGTCGCGCTCCGGCATGATCCGCTCGACCTCCGCTCGACCTTCTTCTGGTTAATTACATGGCCCTTGCTCCGCAGCGTGTGCATGCACGCCCGGGACGTCGTAGACACCACGAGACTTCCCGCGTATCTCCCGTATTTCCTCGGCGAGTTCGCCTCAGCGCGCTGCCGCTCTGTGACGGCGGACCGGCTGGCCAGCCAGGAGTAGTACGTGGCGCGCGGGAACCTCACTCCTCCGTCGAGACCAGCACCTGGGCTTTGGCAGGAGGGTCGGCCAGCGTCGACCTGAGCCACTTGACGAGTGGAGACACGACCTCGTAGAAGCCCTTTAGGTCGTCGACGATCCTCTCGACCGCGGCCACCGTTCGACGGAGCTCTTGGGCCATCTGTTCAACATTGTCGGCGATGACTCGGGCGTCCGTGACGGGGCCGATCGTGAACTGGCGGTTCATGCGCAACTTCCTTCTCCTGCGGGCGTGACTGCGTCGGACTCGCGGATCGAGAGGACGTGTCGTGGTAGATTTCACGAGTTACTAGTGTTGTGAAACAACAGGCTACACGGTCCACGAGGAGTCAGTGAAGTGAAAGCAGGATCCAGTTCAGCGGTGGCCTTCGGTCGCGTGTTGCAGGCAGCGCGCAAACGCTGGTCGAAGACCCAAGCTGACGTCGCCGGCTTCTTCGATCCCAAGCTCTCCGTGGCCGCTGTCTCGATGGCCGAGAGCGGCAACCGTCCGCCCAAAACCGAGGCGATGGTCCGTGGCTACGCCGCCGCCCTGGAGCTCGACGAGGATGCTCTGCTTCAGCTCTGGTGGGCGATGCAGGGGATGATCGGGATCGATATCTGGGCCGACGACCTGCCGGCCCCTCGATGGTGGCGTGAGTTGGGGGCGAGTCCTCAGGCTGAGCTCGACCATCACCAAGCCCGTAGCGCCGCCAGTAGCGCCTGGACTCCGAACGAGGACTTCTATGAGCCCTCGCTGGAGCTATTCGCCCTCGCCGAGGCGATCTGCCAGATCCTGAGGCGCTTGCTGGGCGACCCTTGGACGGTTAACTACAGGCACGAGATCGGCCTGCGCGACCCCATCGACATGCGCCTCGCAGCGATCACCATCGAACTGCGGGCAAAGGTTTTGGACGGGGACGAGTCGAACAAGGCCCCCGAGTTGATAGTCACGTTCGCATGCCCGGAACCCGTGGCTCGACCCGTTCCGCCCGAGCCGACAGTGAGAACCAACACTGAGGCCATCTCGCCCGACGTCGCATGGATCCTCTCTTCGGTCGAGGCGATGCCTGCCCGCGAGCGAGCAGCGGTCGCCGGATTTATCCATGGACTGCGAGAGGGAGCAAGCCTCTTCTCCGGGGAGGTCCCTTCAACGCCTACGTCGCAGACACCTGTCCGCAAGGGGCAGCGAACGCGGCACCGGACATGACGGGCACCCCCTACAACGGGGGGACGCCGGATACCGTCCGGATCAGGTTGAAGACCACGCGGGCGGCATATCGCTTGAGGCAACGAATGATCTCACGGTGGGTATGAACGCCAGGCGCTCGTAGCCAAGCACGCCATCCCGGTAGAAACCCGCTACGCCTCACTGGAGCTCCTCCCCCCTCCTGATGTCCTTGCAGCCGCAGAGCGTCTTCTCTCGCAATGCCGCTTCTTGGAACGCTGCGCGCTCGATCGCGCGGTACTGCGCGCGACGATTAGCGCCTTGGAAGCAGGCTGGTGTCCCGGCGACCCAGAAGATTGCACCGAAGATCGACATACCTCTGCTTACGTAGCCTGGGAATTCCTCGTCGTCGAGTGGGCGCGCAAGGACGAGGAGGGAAAAAGGCACGATCGGGATCTTCTGGACTACTGCCTCCGCGACAGCGCCACCCTCACCGAAATGCAGGTAGCTCAGGCTCTCTCCCTAGTCGACCGTCGCCCGGAACCTGTTCGGGTCCGTCCGGCCGTTGCGCCACTCGCGGCCGGTCCGTTCGTTGACGCCCACCAGCCGGGACGCCTCATTGTTGCTGCAGCCCTGTCGCACGAGCCGGAAGTATTCCTCCCGCTCCCGCCGCAACTTCATAGGCCCCTGAGCTTTGCGGACCTTCCGGATCTCGAAGTCCATCGCATCCCCTGAACTGGGGTGTTGCGACGACCACTAGAACGCAAGCAGCCGACGGGGGTTCACTTCTCTCACACAGCCCCTATGACTGGGCCACGGCTGTATGGCCCTGACCAGGTGGAACACCTCGCGGGCAGCGTAGCGTTTGAGGCACCGGACGATTCCGCCGGGAAATCCAAGGAGCGGGAGGCCGTTGGCATGGGCTCCGGACTGCTCGAACAGCAGTCGCTGATCCAACGTCGGTGGCAAACGGTCCGGGTCTGCTGCCACCGGACACGAACTGGCGAATTTCCTTCCCTGTGAGTTCGCAGGCAGGCACGCACGTCTACAGTTTCCGCCGCATTCAGCACCCTGCCGGAGCGTGATGTCATCCGCTTCGTGTAGCCGGAGGCGCAACGGATCATCGCCGAGAATCTCCACCGCAATTTCATCGACCATGCGGAGTACCCGATTTCCGCCGAGATCGAGCAGCGTTGCGTGCGCATGCTCGCCGACCTCTTCAACGCGCCGGGCAAGACAACCGGATGTCGGACCCAGGGCTCGTCCGAGGCGATCATGCTCGGTGCGCTGTCGCTGAAGTGGAAGTGGCGGGAGCGTCGCCAGGCGGCCAATCTGTCGGTCGACCGACCTAACTTGATCTTCGGCGGGGACGTCCACGTCGTGTGGGAGAAGTTCTGCCGCTACTTCGACGTCGAGCCGCGGATCGTGCCGCTGGCCGAGGGCAAATACACGATCGGCCCGGAGGACGTGGAGCCTCACCTCGACGAGAACACGACCGGCGTCGTCGCCGTCCTCGGCACCACGTTCACCGGCCACAAGGACGACGTCGTCGGGATCGACAAGCTCCTGCGGGACGTCCGCAAGGAGCGGGACCTCGACATCCCGATCCACGTCGACGGAGCCAGCGGCGCATTCGTGTGGCCCTTCCTCTACCCGGACTCGAAATGGGACTTCCGGCTCGAGCAGGTCCGTTCGATCAACGTCTCGGGACACAAGTACGGCCTGGTCTACCCCGGCATCGGCTGGCTGGTCTTCCGCGAGGAGTCCGACCTGCCCAAGGACCTCGTGTTCCACGAGAACTACTTGGGCAAAACCGACGCGACGTTCACGCTGAACTTCTCTACCGGCGCGTCGATGGTGCTCGCGCAGTACTACAACTTCGTCCGGCTCGGTCGCCAGGGCTACACCTACGTCATGAAGATGTTGCAGGAAAACGCTCACGTGTTGGCGGACAACCTGCGTAGCAGCGGCCGCTTCGAAGTGATCGGGAGCGACCTCGAGCAGCTGCCGCTGGTCGCTTTCCGTCTCGCCGGCAAGCACGCCTACGACGAGTCCGACGTCGTCTGGCAGCTCTCGGCCGAGCGCGGCTGGATGGTGCCGGCGTACACGCTCCCGCCCAACGCGGAGCGGGTGAAGATCATGCGTGCCCTGGTCAAGGAGACCCTGAGCCGCGAGCAGATCGATCGCCTGAGCCAGGACATTGCCGACGCGTGTCGCACTTTGGACGACAAGGGTGCGACCCATGGGACCGAGCGGGCCCAGGTCAAGCGCGGCACCGGCTACTGACACACCTCCGCCCCCCGGTTGCACACACCTGCTCGCTCTGAGGGCGTCTCCACCGCGAACCCTGCCTCCGGTGGATCCGTTGCGCGTGCCAGATACGTGCCAGATCGAACGGTCAGCCACGGTCAGTTGAGGAGCACAGCGGCGTCCACACGTTCGTGACCACCGTCGCAGCGCACAGGCAGGATGAGCTGCAGTGACGGCTGAGGTGGCGCTGCCAGGCTTACAACGTAGCGGGCGCGGGCTTCTGAGCAGGTCATGATCTACCCATGGACGAGTACACCTGGCCAACGCGCTGCCCCAACGTGCCGGGGCAGTCGCCAGAGGAAGTCCGGACGGCGACCCTTGCAGCTCTCCCCTGGGGGCCTCCATCGCAGGAGAGGTGGTCGGACGCCAGCCCTTCGGCGTCTTCATCCGGGTCGACGGAGTTCCGAACGCCGTGTCGCTGGCCGAGATCATTGCCATGCCCGAGGGGTTGGGACTGCCCGTTCTCGGGGCCCGCATCCGCGGTGAGGTCATCGGGCACGCCGAGCACAACCACCAGGTGAAAGTTCGATCGACTGCACGAGTCAGGAACGGCACTCACGTGATCACCAGCAGGTCAAAGACCCGGCCCTTCACTTCTTCGGCTACTGAGTGCACCCCGCGGCGCTTGACACGCCCATTAAGACTCCGCCGACCTTCTCTATTGCACATCTGTGATCGGATACACCGTCGCACGTGGGTGAGCCGGTCAGGAGGTGAGGATGGAGATGCCGTCTCCGAGCAGTTTCAGCCCGAGAACGAAGAACAGGACAGCCATCACGGCGACGTTGTGCTGAGCTGCCCAGTCTTTCCAGTTGCCGAGCGTGGTCTTGGCTCGCTCTCCCCCGAGCAGGAAAACTCCCAGTGGGGCCAGAAGGCCGAGGGTGGCGATCACGACGAAGATCGCCAGCGATGCGATCTGCTGCCCGACCGGCAGTCCGGCTGAGCCGATGGAGGCGGCCGCGGCGATGGTCAGCGGGGCGTTCTTGGCGTTGAGCGCGGCCAGGGCCAGCCCGAGTCCGAAGATCTTGACCGGTGTGAGGCGGTCGATCGCGCTCATCCACTTCGGCAGCTTGGCTTGTGAGGGATCCTTTGGGCGCCGGTGCCATTGCCGGGCGCCGAAGAGGACGAGGAACAGGCCGAGGGCGAGTTTGAGGGCTCCCACCCAGGTGGCCGGGTGATTATGGGCGGAGGCGTTTGCGGGGGAAGCGATTGCCAGCATCACCGCACCCAGTGCCGAGAGCCCCAGGATCCAGCCGACGGTGAAGAGGGGGCCGTTGAGACGTCCCCTCGGCGTCGCAAGTATGAGGATGATGGCGATGATCGGAAGCGGGCTGATCGCGACGCCGGCGGCGAAACCCAGGATGTCACCGAGAACTTTGCCCATGGTTGCCTCCGTGTGGGGTCAAGGTGGCGATCCAGTTGAGCAGGGCTTGGGGCGAGCAGGTGCCACAACCCCCTGGGCGGCGCAACGGGCTGTTGTGCGATCGGCTGCGCGGCTGTCTTCACGGCCACGCTGAAGCGGCTGCCCGAGAACGTGACGTCGACGTACTCGGCACGTCCCGGTTCCATCTTCCTGCGCCTTTCCGGATCTGTCCTCGGGAGCTTCTCAGGACGCGAGGACCCTGGCCTTGACCTGCCGGCCACTCTCATTGCTGCCTTCCCGGAACTGGACAGCAAGCCGGCACCCGAGGCTGCCTTCTCGCGGCACCCTGACGGACGAGGTACACCCCTACGGTCTATCGGGCACGGACCGTGCCATGGCCGGTGGTGCGAGGCAGCGCGTGTGGGGTCAGGATTTTGAGGGCGATAGCGCCTCATCTCCGTACGCTTGGCGACCCTCGGACGGATCCACGGCAGGAGGGATCACGATGGCCGCAACGCCAGATGCAACCCCGTCGGCTCAGACCGAGCGCAAGGGCAGGAAGGCTGGGGTATGCACAGAGTTCACCGTCTTTGCCAAGATCAAGCCGGGCCATGCGGATGCTCTGCGTGAGCTTCTCGCCAAGACCACCAGCGGGTCGGGTGACACGGCGGGAAACATTGAGGCGGTGCGCCAGCTCGGCATCCTGCACGACGCACGCCATGTGATATTCGACAACGACACCCGGTACATGTTCGCCAGCGTCTTCGACGGCACCTGGGACAACTACATCGACGACTTCGCCAAGACGGTAGTCGGGAAGCTCTTCGATGAAGCCTTCTCGCACACCGAAGGCTTCCCTGGCGTCACCGATCCGGGGGTGAAGGACTGGTTCATCGCCCACCAGGAGCCCGCGGGGATCTTCGTCAGCGCCTATCCCGATCTGACCGTTCAGCAGATCTACAAGGACCAACGCGTGGACGAAGCATTCCAGGAGGTGCTGGACACCCCCGAGTTCCGGGCGATGCTGGACAACCCGGCGAACGCCGAGTTGCGGGAGACGCCAGCCTTCCAGAAGCTGCTGGAAGAAGCCTCGGCCTAGAACCCGGACACGACCAACCCCCAAGCGACCCGACGCCGCATCGGGATGAGGCGGGCAGGCGCCAACGTGCACGATGCCGCGGCGGTGAACCCCGGCACGTCATGGATCACGCTGGCGGGCGCGAGCCGGCCGCCGCAGTTGTCCAGGTAAAGATCGATGTGGAGGCACAAGCGATCATGAACGCGCCGGTAAACACGAGCGGAGCCAGCGTGAGCATCGAGATCGACGACGTCCAGAGCGGGGCACTGCGGCCACGGCCCGTGCCCTACCAGGGGAAGTACATCCTCCTGCGCGTCGATGACCCCCATGCCGGGCGGGCCCTGCTGCGGCGGCTGCTCCCGGTGGTCTCGGGTGGTCTGCCGGGCGCGGACCGACAGCAGGATGCCTGGGTCGCCATGGCGCTCACCTACCAGGGGCTGAAAGCGCTGGGGGTGCCCCAGGAGTCGCTGGACAGCTTTCCGCAGGCATTCCGGGAGGGCATGGCCGCGCGCGCGGAGCTGATCGGCGACGTCGGCGAGAGCGCCCCGGCCCACTGGGAGGCACCGTTCGGAACGGGCGACATCCACATCGCGTTGAGCGCCCTCTCCTCCGATACGGGACAGCTGGACAAAGAGCTGGAGCGGGCCCGTGCCGCCTACGAGGACACGCCCGGTGTCCAGGTGATCTGGCAGCAGGACGTCCACCAGCTCCCGACCGGGCGCACCACCTTCGGCTTCCGTGACGGCATCAGCCATCCGAACATCGAGGGCGTCGGACTGCCCGGCTCGAACCCGCAGGAAGCCCCGATCAAGGCAGGCGAGTTCATCCTCGGCTACCCCGACGAAACCGGCCATCTGCCGCCCATGCCCAGCCCCGAGGTACTGGGGCGCAACGGGACCTACGCCGCCGTTCGCAAGGTCCATACCAACGTGGCAGCCTGGCGCCGGTTCCTGCGCGCGAACAGCTCGGCCGCCGAGGAGGAGGCACTCCTGGCGGCGAAGATGATCGGGCGCTGGCCCAGCGGGGCGCCGCTGACGCTGAGCCCGGAACACGACGATCCGGAGCTGGCGGCCGATCCGCACCGCGTCAACAACTTCCTGTACCGGGAGAACGACGATCGCGGCTTCCGGTGCCCCGCCGGTGCGCACATCCGGCGCACCAACCCGCGCGATTCCACCATCATCGGCGACGCACGGATGCACCGCCTCATCCGCCGCGGCACCACCTACGGCCCGCCGCTGCCCGAGGGCGTGCTGGAAGACGACGGCGCCGACCGGGGCCTCGTCGGAGTCTTCCTCGGAGCACACCTTGAACGACAGTTCGAATTCATCAAGGCCGAATGGGTCAACAACGGCAACTTCATCGGCTACCCCGGCGAGAAGGACCCGGTAGCCGGGCATCACGACGGAACCGGCAGCATCACCATCCCCGAGAAGCCGGTCCGGCGCCGCCTGCAGAACCTGCCCAGCTTCGTGGTCACCCGCGGCGGCGAGTACTGCTTCGTACCGGGTCTGCGCGCTTTGCACTGGCTCGCCGAACTGGAGGACTGAGGGCGATTCCCACCCCATGACCCAGCCCCTGAGGTCCGATCACGCTCCCCGAGGAGAGGTCGAAGTCATGGCAGCACAGTTCGTCCGCTACACGCCGGACGTCGAAGACGATGACCCGAGCTTCGACCGCAACGTGCAGACGGTGATCGAGAAGACCGGGATCTACATCGCCGAGTCGGTCGAGGCCGGTGGCACCGGACGGGCCCTGCGCGACGCCCATGCCAAGGGCTACGGGCTGGTCCGGGGGGAAGTGGAGATCCTGGCCGGGCTTCCCCCCGAGTACGCCCAGGGCATCTACGCGACCCCGGGAACCCACGACGCCCTCATCCGCTTCTCCAACGGCTCGCCCCACGCCGGAGCCGACGCGCGACTGGGCGCCGCCACCGGACTGGCGCTGAAGATGTTCGACATCCCCGGCCCGACCCTGCTGGAAGACGAACCGGACACCGGCACCTTCGACTACGCCAACATCAACGCACCGATCTTCTTCTGCAACACCATCGAGCACTACCTGTTCATCCAGGACCTGTTCCTGAACGCACCGGCCTACTTCTCCCAGGGCCGCCCCGGCGCACATCGTTTCTACACCGAGTTCGTGACCGGAAAGGGAACGCTGGACCAGGACAACTGGGCGTGGGACGAGTTCCTGGCCTTCCTGCGCGTGGCGAAGACCCCGCCGGCGAACGTGCTGCTGTCGAGCTACTGGACGATGGGCGCGGTCAGGCACGGGGACTACATCGCCAAGGTGCGCATCACCCCCGACCCGGACTCCGCCGCCTCGGTGGTCCGGCACACCCTCGACCCGACCTCGGCCGCGGAGGTCTTCCGACCGGCCCTGGAAGCCGAGTTGCAGGAGCGGCCCTACGCCTTCGACATCCAGGTCCAGCTCTGCACCGACCTGGAACGCATGCCGGTGGAGGACACCACCGTCGAGTGGCCCGAACAGCCCTCGCCGTCCTTCACCGTGGCCAAGCTGCGGCTGCCACAGCAGGACATCTCCAGCCCCGAGAATCTGGAGAAGATGGACGCACTGTCCTTCACGCCCTGGCGGGTCACCGCCGAGCACGCGCCCCTGGGCAACATCATGCGGGCCCGCAAGGAGGTCTACCGACAATCCTCCATCGAGCGCCACCAGCTCAACCAGCAGCCACGCACAGAGCCGCGCAGCGCCGACGAGGTACTTGGCCCGGCCCAATGAAGTCGACTGATGTGAGACGCCATCCGCTTATCGATCACGGGGCTGGTCTGGTCGAACAGGGTTCCTGATCGGATGATCGCGGGAGAACTGGCGCATGGCAGCAGGGCCTCTTGGTAGCTCGGGGGTGCGAACCAAACCAAGCGCCAGGAGACCCCGTTGCCGCAGTCTTCGCCCACGTCGGACGCTGCACTCCGTCGTAGCCCACGCGCTCAGAAGCCTCGCCGGCCGTGCCTGCGGGGCTTCGTCGTCTCGCACAGCCCCTATGAGCGGGGACCTGACTGTAGATATCTGACCAGGTGGAAGACCTCCCGGTCCGCATAGCGCTTGAGACAACGAACGATTTCGCGACGGGTCTTCCCCTCTTTGATCCGGCGCTCGTAATAGTCCTGGGTGCGCAGGTCGACCCGCAGACGGGTGAACACGATGCGATGGAGCGCGGCATTGGCCTGACGGTCGCCACCACGGTTGAGGCGACGGTACTGCCGGCGTCCCGAGGAACGCTCGACAGGACTGACCCCGCACAGCGCAGCGAAGGACGCCTCACTATCCAGGCGCTCCGGGTTGTCCCCCACCGTGATCAGCAAGGCGACGGCCGTGTCCGGACCGATCCCCACCACCTCGAGCAGCTGCGGGGCATGACATTTCACGAGGCGGGCCAGACGAGCGTCCACATCCCGGATCTGCTCGGAGAGCTGGCCGATCCGGCAAGCCAGCAGCCCCAGCGTGATCCGAGTGGCCTGCAGCACCGCCTCGTCACCGACCTCCTCGTGACCGCTCACATCGGCGAACCGCGCGCAGCTCCTCAAGAGATCGGCATTGCCCAGTTGGGCCAGCTCTTCCCGCAAAACGGGATCTGCAGTAACGAGGACGGACTTGAGCTGATTGATGGCCTGGGTGCGGGCTTTGACAGCCGACACCTTCGTGAGTCTGTACATTCTCGCGATCTGCACCGGCCCGTCGCCCGCTTTGGCCCGGGCGCGGGCCCGCCCGCTCAGCACCGCCCGGGCCGCGTTCTGGGCATCGAGCGGATCTGATTTACCGCGCCGACGCCGATCTGCCCGGTCCATGCGGTTCACGTCAAACACGCCTATGCCCTGGGCCAGCAGAGAGCGGGACAGGGACGCCCCGTAGGAGCCGGTCCCTTCCACCCCGGCCCGCCGCACGGCTCCCCATTTCCTGGCCCACTTCAGCAGATCGCAGTATCCCGCCGCAGTGGCCGGGAACTCGCCGGTGGCCAGCACCGTCCCCGTCACGGAGAGCACCGCAGCCACATGAGCGTCGCGGTGCGTGTCCACTCCCAAAACCACCCCCCCTGCAGGGCGACGACGAGGGTGCTGCGGAGCAGGCGACGTGCTGGAGGACATGGCCGCTGTACTGGACATGCCCGTTCCCCCTTCCGGTCCGACCGCGCGTCGCGTTGCCGGTACCGGGCCGCGTCGGGCGGTCAGAATCGTGAGGACGCCTCAACGAACGGCAGGCCCCTATCGGGACACGCTCCGCCGGCCCGGCACCGACAACGCACCGTCCCCGGCCAACGGCCGACACTGTGAGACCGGGACACAATGGTCAGAGATGTCAGGAGTCAGGCCCGGACCCGGGACAGCACCCACCCATTCTCCCGCCCGTCACAGCCCCTCCCCCCAGAAACACAGAGCATGCTCAGTTCCAGCTCCCGGAGCACCCTGGATCTGACACCGGCCGATCATTCCGCGGCACAGAGACCGACATCTTGGTTCAGGTTGCTTCACCACCAGTGCGGCGCCTCTCGACGGCTGTAGGACAGGGCACCAACGAGCTGGCGTTCGGGTCGAGTGGGTGGCCGCGCGGCGGCTCCCGTTGTGGGCCCTCAAGGAGGCGTTCGCAGACGCCGCAGCAGGATCGAGGAGCAGACGCTCGCTGCTCAGGAAGGCTGAAGCCCCCGCCATCATCTGCCCGGCAGGGGCCTCAGTGACCCATCACGTGTCACAGCCCCTATGAGCGGGGTCCTGGCTGTGGCTATCTGACCAGGTAGAAGTCTTTCCGGGCCGCGTCGCGTTGCCGGTACCGGGCCAACCGGGCGGTCAGAATCGTGAGGACGCCACAAAAATCGGCAGGCCCCTATCGGGACACGCCCCGCCGGCCCGGCACCGACAACGCACCGTCCCCGACCAACCGCCGTCAAGAACGGACGACGTATGCCTTCTGAGTGACTCGTTGTCAGTGGTGGCTGGCACGATCTCGGTCATGAGCGACGAGTCTTTCAACTGGCACGACTTCCTCGGACGTTGGCAGGAGGAGTGGGTTCCCCGCGCCGAGCACGAGGAGGACGGGGACGGCGGTCCGGGTCCCGTCAGGCTGGGCAGGCCAGGGGCGGACGAGGCCGCGATCACCACGGTCGAGAGGCGGCTGGGGAAGCGACTGCCGCCCTCCTACCGCCAGTTCCTGGCCGCGAGCGACGGATGGCGTGTGGAGCAGACGGCCGGGGTCTATCAACTCGGTGGGATCGCGGACATCGGCTGGTCCCGGGATCCGTACGGGTTGACCGAGGTGTACGAAGAGAATCTGGGCGACGACCCGCGCGAGCAGGAAGTCCTGCTCGCCGGCATGTGGCAGCGATCGCTGCGCCTGGAGACGGACTCCGATATGACGCTGGCTCTGCTTGACCCGGGCGACCGCGACGAGCACGGCGAGTGGCCGCTCTACATCTACAAGGGCTGGAGCGGTGAATGCCCGGACCGCTACCCGTCGTTTCGTGCCTACATGGAGGCCATGTACCGGAGCTTCCACGGCGACCGGGTGGAGCGGCCGGACTTCGAGAACGCCACCACACGCGCCCAGGACGCCCGGGTCGAGGAGGCCCGCCTCCTCGCCCTGCGCGGACGGCATGAGGAGGCCCTGCCCTTGCTCGAGGAGGCGCGGTCCTTCGGACGACCGAACAGCGCCATTCTGCTGAACCAGTTGCAGCATCTGGCGGCTCCCCTCGCTCAGCGGGACTACGGCTCCCTTGTGGCTGACCCCCGCTATCTGCCCGAGCTCCTTACGGTGTCGGCCATCGAACCGGCTTCCGGCGAATGGCGACTGGGCGGAGACGACCACTGGCTGGGGATGATGGCCGCCCGTGGGGTCGACCGGGAAATCGCCGAGGACCTGTTGAGCGCGCTGCGCCACGGCACCCATCGCTATGCGCCGCCGGGTGCGTGGGGCCGGGCCGTCAACGAGGCCCGGGAGTCGGCCCGATGGGGAGCGACCGATGCCGCGTGGCGAATGCTGCGTGTCGCGCTTACGCAGTGGATACCACCTGGGCCTTTGCTGCTCGCGCCCCTTGGCCTGCTCGCCGATCCGGTTCTGGGGTCGCTGATCACCCCGCAGCGCGGGCGAGAGATCCTCGCGACTCCGCGCGCAGGCGAGTCCGGGCCCGCTCCCGAGCCGGCGCCCGATCTCGACCCGCCGGGTCTCACCTGGCTGACGACGACCGGGATACATGGGCGGCCGTTCGACGCGTACCGCTGCGTCTGGGTCGAGGGCGCCGACCCCGCCGGCCTACCCGCTCTGATAGGCGACGAGGGTGCCGAACTGAGTGCGCCCGTGCACGCAGCCAGGGCGTACCGGCCGTTGAAGCAGAACCACGAGCGGGAGGGCGTCGAGCTCTGGGAGGACCGGGCCGCGGTCATGGCCGGCCGCTGCAGCGAGGGGTGGGCCTTCGCCTACGACGGCCAGTCCCGACAGGGCATCAACCACCTGTTCCAGTCCCCCGCCGCGGCCGCCTCCGCGTCGGGTCGCGCCGTGGTGGTGTGGCGTGAGCCGCAGCGGCACTTGGCTGATCACCCGGCCGCATTCCATGTCTCGGTGGCCGAACGCGGCGTGGAACTCTATGCGTTCACGGTGCGGGGCAACGACATCCGGCGCTCGGGTGCGATACCCAACACCCTGGATCCCGCGCAATTTGTCGGCTCACCGGACACCCATCTTGACCGAGAGGTACGCCTGTTGGAGACCCTGCACGCCGAACTGGGCATCTCGCTTCCCTGTTTCGCCCTGTCCCAGGGCAGCCTCCCCATGTTCACCACCCGTTCCTGGACCCGGGCGCCGCGCGAGGGCGAAGGCTTCGCCTACCTGGGCTTCGTACGGCGTCGCCCCTGAGGCGACGCTACCGCAGAGGTCCAGCTCGCCAACAAAATGCTGTCCGTAGTCAGGCGCCGCACCACCGCCGAGACCCGCGGCCGGCGCGAACGGGCGAGCGAAGTGATCAGCCGCGCGGATGGCGATGTGGCCGATGCCCTTTCTCCAGTCCAGGCTGGTAGTGGCGAGCCAGGCCAGGACGTCGGCGGAAACCCACCTCTGTCTTCAGACACCGATGTTGGGCTCCCTCGTCGCATGTCGCCGGCAGCAGGGCCTGGCATGTGATCGGGCATCTGGCGGAACGACATGTCGGCCACCTACCACGCCGCGATCCGTATCGGCCGTCGCGGGCCTGCGTGCGGAAGGCTTCCATCACGGTCGGCCAGGACAGATGCAGATCCCGGGCGGCCTGGATGACCGTGGAGCCGGCATCCCGTATGCGGCGCCCGGCCGCACCCCGCAGCCGGGCGGTCAGCCTGGCACCAGCCGGGATCTGCGGGATCTGCTCGGTGAAGGACCGGCGAAGGCAGCCGGCCTCGCGGCACCACCAGCGGCGCTTGTGCCAGCGGAACTCCAATCCGCTCTCGCCGTAAGGGAGATCGCGCGGCCGGGTCACCGCCGAGCCCTTCACCTGGGTGGCGAACACCCCGCAGGCCGGGCAGGCCCTGGCTGCCTCGTCGGCCGTGACCAGGTGAACTCGGCGCCTTCCGTCGGCCAGCCGCTCAACCCGCGCGACAGACACCCCGTCGAGGTCGAGCAGCAACGTCGTATCGTTGACCAGGCCCGTGGCTCCTGCATGATCGTTCTGCGTCGAGAACAGAGATGATCACGCAGGCCCACGGGCATCCCGCATCCGGGGCCGTGCCGAATGCCTCATGACAATCGGCCGGGTGTGGTTCGCTGCTGGGGTGACTCAGGACTTGGAGATCGTCGCATTCGAATCCGCCGAGGCATTCCAGACATGGCTCGGCGAGAACCACGCCGTCTCGCCCGGCATCTGGCTCAAGCTTCGCAAGAAGGGCCCCGGAATCGCCGCGCTGGACTACACCCAGGCGCTCGACGCGGCACTCTGCTACGGCTGGATCGACGGCCAGAAGGCCAAGCTCGACGACCAGTGGTGGCTCCAGCGGTTCACCCCGCGCAAGCCGCGCAGCAAGTGGTCCAAGGCCAACCGGGACAAGGTGGCCGCCCTGATCGAGCAAGGCCGGATGCATCCCCCGGGGCAGGCCGAGGTCGACCGCGCCAAGGCAGACGGCCGCTGGGAAGCGGCCTACGACGGCGCGAAGACCGCCACGGTGCCGGACGACCTCACGGCGGCCCTGACCGCCGACCCGGCCGCGGCGGAGTTCTTCGAGACACTGGACCGGCAGAACCGCTACGCGATCCTGTACCGGATCCAAGACGCCAAGAAGGCCGAGACCCGGGCGCGCCGGATCGAAAAGTACGTAGCGATGCTGGCGAAGGGCGAGAAGCTGCACCCGTAGTCACGGAGAGGGCCCGCCGCGTGGTGCCCTGGGCTCCCGGCGCGCCTGCGGCCCCGGCAGCAGCCACCAACTGCCGTCGCTGAGCGTAACGAAACGTCAGAGGCCCTGAGCAGGCGCACCGCTCAAGATCGAAGACCCCGATTCCCGAGGGTGGGAGGAGTCCGGCGCCAAAGCCGCCGTCGGCAACACGATGACGATTGCCGACGGTGGCTATCAGGGCACCGGTCTGGTCGTTCCACACCGTCGCCGCAAGGGCGAAGAACTCCCGACCTGGGAGGAGGAACACAACCGCTCCCACAAGCAGGTTCGCGCCCGAGTCGAGCGCACCTTCGCCCGCATGAAGACCTGGAAGATCCTCCGCGACTGCCGGCTCAAAAGAGAAGGAGTCCACCACGCCATCCTCGGCGTTGCCCGCCTGCACAACCTCACCCTCGCTGGATAGATGCGCGCCCCGACGGCCGTGTCCCCGCCCGTTCGAAGATCACTTACGGGACAAGCCCGCCCTTGTTCGCAGCCCAGAACAGCTAACCGGAGCGGAGCAAACCCCGTCGACCACCGCTCAATCGGGCCCGTCCCCGTACGCGGAGCCCCCCGCCGGATCAAGCCGACGGGGGGTCACACCTGTCACGCGCGTGTCACCAACAGCGTCGACACTCCTGAACCACAAGGCCCTGAACAGGACAAACGCTCCCGACTTGGACCACGTAGACGCCAGAAGACGGCTTCTACGACATGTGCCATGTGGGACCGGCCCGCGCCGACCTGAGCCTCTTCCTGGCCACGTTGGTCAGCCGTCGACGGGATGCGGCCTGCGCTGAGGCGGCCGCATCCCGGACACGAGCCTCCAGTGCAGTTCCCGAGACGGCATGCCCGTCACGCTTGTCTCCGCCGACGGCAGGGCTCCGGTATCCCCGGTGGGAGCGGCTCATCGGTCCCGCTGACTGCCGCGTCCACTGGCCAGCGGACGCGGCAGTCACCCAGTGTGCTGACCCTGGAGCCGCAGGCAAACCAACTCTCCCCCGTCACCGTGCCTGCGCCAGTGGCACCTCTGGGGAGAATTTGGGGAGTAGCGACGGCCCTGGGGAGCGCGTGGGGAGAATCGGCTGCATAACTCAGCACGAATCTGAAGGACACTGAAAGACGCATCCGCGCAGGTCAGAGGTTTGTAGAATCACAACGCCGCAGGTCAGCGCCACCAGGTAAACAACTTCATGACGTGATCCACCGGTTCAAGGAGGTCGGCCTGGACGAATCCGTGCAGACCGAACAGAAAGATCCGGAACACTCACGGTCCAGAGTCAACGAACTGGTCGGCGCGACAGCCGTTTGGTCAGTGTAGGTACGAACCTGAGCCACCGGCAGACTAACGAGTAGCCGCACGATAGGGCTTGGGACGTACTGGCCTGGCGGTTCGACTCGGGGGTAGATCAGCAGGCCGTCTCGCGGACGAGGTCGGGTTCCACGCTCGGCCTGCTCCGGGTCGGGCGTTTGGCGCTGCGGTCGGAAACTAGGGCGCCGATTGCTGTGATGACCTCGGGCAGGTCGTCGCGTTCGCCGGTCCAGCGTTGCAGCGACCGCCACTGTTTGACCTCTGCGTTGGCGTGCTCGGCCATGATCCGCCGTTGGGATTGGCGGCGGCGCGTATGGTCGTAGAAGTTGCGCTCGGACGGCCCGGCGTCCGCCGCTGGCTTCTTGGGCGGGGCGCTGACCTGGCCGGGGAAGTCGCGGGCCAGGCCGGCATAGCCGGAATCGACTTCGGCTTTCACGTTCGGGTGCAGCCGCAACTGCTCCTCGATGCCCTCGGTGCGCACTGCGGTGGCATCGTGCATCCGGCCCGGGCGAATCGCCCCGAGCCACAGCTCCCGCCCCTGTTCGTCGCTGATCATCGTGGCCTTCCCGGTGTTCTGCTTCCTCTTCCCCGACACGAACGCCTTACGGCCCGGCCGCCCCGCCTTCGGGCGGCTTACCTGCACCTCGGTACCGTCGATCCGCAACGTGATCCCCTCGGCCTGGGCATAGGCGAACACGTCAGCAAGGGTCCTGAGCCTGATCCCGGGCCGATCCGGTACCGCGAAGCCGCGAGCGGCCAGCAACGGGCGCACCTCGCCGACCGCCCGGTCGATTGTGGAGGGCGAGACTCCGAACAGCGCCGCGAGCACCCTGTGCGACAGCGCCCAGCGCAACACCACCAAGGTCACCAGCACCCGGTCCACGAAGACCAACCGGTGATCCGGCCCAGCCCCGGCCGCCCGCAGTCGGCCATGGCCACGCCGTTGGGCCGGCGCAGAGTCTCGGGCTGCGGTCCACGGCCCGGCCAACTCGGTGATCAGCGCACCCAGGTGTGCCTTCGAGATCCCGCACAGGGCAGAATCGGAGCAGGCCGCGCGGGCCCAACTTGACTTCACACTCCAGATGATTCCGCGCGGCTCTCTGCCGTTTGGCACGAGGGTGGCTGCCGGAGCCTGACCACCGATACCCCGATCATTCAGGCCTGGGCCGGTGCGCCCATTCCTGGTCGAGGATGCTGAAGACTTCGGAGTCACGCCAGCCGTCCCGGATCAGCGTGGTGTGCCGGTGTCGGCCCTCGTGGGTCATGCCGAGCTTGCCCAGTACCCGGGCCGATGCCACGTTGCGTGGATCGCAGGTCGCATAGATCCGGTGCAGTCCTATCAGCCCAAACCCTCTGCCGAGAAGTTCCCTGCCGATGGCTGTGCCCATGCCTCGCCCCCACACCCGAGGATGCACGAGATAGGAGATCTCGCCCTGGCGGTGGGCCAGGTTACGGACCTTCAGCTCGCCGATACCGACGAGTTCACCGTCGAGGCGGGCCGCATACACGAATCTTGTCTGCGGGGACTGCAACCGGGCATCCACCGCGCCTTGGACGAAGTCCCGCGTCTGTTCCTCGGTGTTCGGCCCCCATGCCTGGTAGCGGCAAGCCTCCGGCAGGCTGGCGAAGGCATGTACAGCGTGGCGGTCACTGACAACGAGCTCGCGCATAGTCACCGAGGTTTTGATCACGAGCCGATCCTGTCAGGCCAGCATCGCCAAATACCAGCACACAAGTCGCGGGCTCCCACACGATCAAGATCGCATCGTTATCGTGCGGCAACTCGTAAGAATCCACTTCACTCCGACATCACCAACGACGCGTTGGGCGGCATGGGTAGTGACTTCACGACCGCCCCGTCATCACCTATGACCCCGGGGTAGCAGACGGGTCAGCATTGTGGGATCACCACAACGCCCTGCTTCCTCTAGGCGAAACCCCCGCCCCCGGTAGGCCGTGCACAAGCACCCGCGCGCTCGCTCCACCGCCAGGAGTCAGGCTGGGCCCCAGCCCCAAGGGCCCAGCCTGCTCATCACAGACAGCAGACCAGCCAGGTCATGACCCGACAGCGCCTGACACCTCGTCAGTAAAGTCAGCATTGGGTCAGCATTAGGTCTACTAAAGCTACTCACACACGACCACACTTTGGAATCCCGGGCACGTGCGGCGGAAGCTTCCGGAGAAGCGCTGGACCGATTCCGCTTCTGAGCATGGGACCGAGCTGCCGCGACCAGGAGCGCGCCCGAACCCGGCCACATCAGTGCAGCTCAGCGCACCCTTCCCCGCGGTTTCAGCGCCACAGGCGGCAGTTCAGGAGCGGGGAGTCGGCCTCCGTCGTAGCCATACACTTCCCCGAACCGGGCACCGTCCGCCCAGTCCGCACGCGCCTGTGCGATATCCTCGTGGGACCGCCCGATGAAGTTCCACCACATGACGATCTCCTCCTCGAAGGGCTCGCCACCGAGGAGCATGAGGCCCGCGTCGGTGTCTGCGCGCAAGGGGAGTTCGGTGCGGCCGCAGCCGAGGTAGAGCATGGAACCGGGCAGCACGGGCACGCCGTCGACCTCGGCCTGGCCGGACATCGAGAGCACCGCGTACTCGAAGTCCGGGTCGAGCGGCAGGCGGGCCTCGGCGCCGCTGGTCAGGGCCAGGTCCGCGCCGACGATCGGGGTGTACGTGGTGCCGGGCGAGGTGACGCCGTCGAGTTCGCCGAGGATCAGGGTGGCGGTGAAGCCGGGGGCGGTGACGGCCGGCAGTTCGGTGTGGTGCTGGAAGTGCGGCTCGACGTGACGGTGGGCGTCCGGCAGGGCGACCCAGAGCTGGGCGCCGTGCAGAAACCTCGCATGCGACTTCGGACTCTCCTCGGAGTGGCTGATGGCCCGGCCGGAGGTCATCAGTCCCAGCTCGCGTGGGCGGATCGTGCGGAGACTGCCAAGGCTGTCCCGGTGCAGGACCTCGCCGTCGTGCAGCCAGCTGACCGTCTGCAGGCCCATGTGAGGGTGAGGCGGTACTTGCATCCCGGGCTCGCCGGCGATGTCGTCGGGTCCGTAATGATCGACAAAGGCCCATGCACCGACCATCCGGCGGCCCAGATTGGGCAGCAGTCTGCGGACCTCGGTGGACTCGCCCAGCCGGACATGGCGAGGGGTGAGGAGTTCACGTACGGGCTCGGCGACGACGAAGCCCCGTCCTCCGCAGACGGAGAGTGTGGCCTGGCGATCGAGATTGCTCATGGCGCTCAACCTATTCCCGTGCGGGCCCGGGGTGCCGGTACCCACGCCGATAATTTAGTGGAATATTCAACCAGTGTGCCATGTTCGGGTGACTGAAGGATGGCTGACGGATGGCTGAGCGTGAGCCGGTCAGCGTAGGGCGGGTCCGGGGACGGTCCGTGGACGAGGAGGTCAAGTGAGCGACACCTATTTCGAGTTCGGTACGGCCGCCGACCGCTGGGACCGTGCGCAGATGTTCTTCGAAGCGAAGGAGTACATGACTGCGGCCCGGATTCTGGAAGGCCTGGTCGAGGAGGCGCCGGAGCAGGTCTCCCCGCGTCTGCTGCTGGCCCGGGCCTACTACCACTCGGCTCGGCTCGGCAGGGCCGAGACGGAGCTGCGGGCGGTTCTGGAGCGCGATCCGGTGGAGCACTACGCGCGGCTGATGCTCGGCCGCACGCTTGAGCGCCAGGGGCGGAGCGCGGAGGCGACCGGCCATCTGCGAATGGCTGCGGCGTTCTCCGGGGACTTCGGCTCCGATGCGGACCGGGCAGGGCTTTAACGCCCGCCCGGGGCGTTCGACAGGCGGTCCAGCCATTCCGTCAGGAGGGTGCCCTCGGCCGCACTGAGTGCCGGATCCGGCGACTGCCGCAGCAGCGCGTTCAGCCGGGCCGCGGTGGACGGCACGTGGGCCTCGGACACGCCGGCCCTCGTGCCGCCCGCGTCGGCCGAGGCGGCGGTCACGTCCGGGGTGAAGACCGCCGCGTGCACGGCGTCGCGTACCCGCCGTGACATGCCCGCGTCGCTGAAGGTCGCGGGGCGGGCGACGAGCATCAGCGCCACGCCCACATTGGCCGACATCACCATCTGCGCGGCCAGTTCGGGCGCCAGGCGCAGCTTGCCCACAGCCGCGGCCCGTTCCAGGTCCCTGGTGAGAATCCGGTGGGACTCCAGAGCCGCGGCCGGCGGGGTACGCATGGCCGGCGAATTCATCAGCCGGTACAGATTGGGGTTCTGCAGGGCGAACTCGACGTGGCTGTCCCAGCCGTTGCGCAGATCCTCGACGGGGTCCACGCTCTCGCCGCGCTGCCGCTTCGTCGCAAGGTACTTGTCGAAGCCATGGTCCACCACCGCGGACAGCAGGCCTTCCTTGTCACCGAAGTGGCGGTAGAGCGCCGGAGCCCCCACCTGCGCGGCCTCGCACACGGCCCGGGTGGAGATGTCCCCGTTCGGGGACTCCGCGACCAGGCGCGCCGCCACTTCCAGGATTCGTGCTCGTGTGCTCATCGCACGGACGCTATCAAGCGTGAGGGGTCAGGAGATCGTCGAGGCCGATCCGGGTGAGGAACTCGGCGCGGATCCGGTCGGCGACGGCGCTCACGGCCTCACTGCCGTCGTCCGCCGGGTCCACATGGACGCGGAAAGGGCGCTTGCCGTGCTCGGTTTCGACGACGGCCACGATCGCGTCCGCGACCTGGGACACATCCGCATCGGCCGGCGCCAGCGCGGCCAGGCGCTGGGAGACCTGGTCCATCAGACCCTCGTAGCGCTCCTCGTAGTCCGGGACGACCGTTTGGTCGGCGGGGTGCCCGCCGGTGACGAAATGATTGGTCCCCGAGGTGAAGGAGCCGGGCACGACGATGCTGGTCTCGATGTTGAAGCGGGCGAGCTCGGCCGCGTACGAGACGGCGAGAGCATCCATGGCGGCCTTGGCGGCGAAGTAGGGGGCCAGGTAGGGCGGGGTGCCGCCCTTGGTGGAGGTGGAGCCGATCCACAGGACCAGGCCGTTCTCCTGGGCCCGCAGGTGCGGCAGGGCCGCGCGGTTGACGCGTTGGGTGCCGAGCACGTTGGTGTCGTAGACCGCTGCCAGCTCCTCGGGGGTGAATGCCTCCGTGGGGCCGGTGACCATGTGCCCGGCGTTGTGGATGATCACATCGAGGCGGCCGGCTTCGGACAGGATCGTGGCGATGGCGGCGTCGGCGGACTCCTGGGAGAGCACGTCGAGTTCGACGGTACGCAGGTCCACGCCGTGCTCGGCGGCGTACCGCGCCGCTTCGGCGACCCGGTCGGCATTGCGCGTGGTGGTGTTGCGCATGGCCGCGTAGACGGTGTGTCCGGCAGCGGCCAGTGCGCGTGCGGCCAGCGCTCCGAAGCCGGAGCCCGCCCCTGTGATCACGATGGTCCTGCTCATGGCTGTCCTCCTGGGGTGTGCGGAAAGTGGGGTGGGCGGGGCCGTGTCGTGGCGGCGGCTCAGACGATGCCGCCGTTGGCGCGCAGCACCTGGCCGTTGACCCAGCGGGCCGGACCGGCGAGGAAGGAGATCACCTCGGCGATGTCCTGCGGGGTGCCCAGCCGTTCCAGCGGTGCCTGACCGGCCAGCTTCGCGATGGTCTGCTCGTCCTTGCCGTCCAGGAACAGGGCGGTGGCGGTCGGTCCGGGGGCCACGGCGTTGACCGTGATGTCCCGCCCGCGCAGCTCACGGGCCAGGATCAGGGTCATGGCCTCGACGGCGCCCTTGGTGGCGGCGTAGGCGCTGTAGCCGGGCATGGCCAGCGACAGCACGGAGCTGGAGAAGTTGATGATCGCCCCGCCCTTGCGCAGGCGGCGGGCCGCCTGCTGGTCGACGACGAACGTCCCGCGGATGTTGGTGCGGTGCATCCGGTCCAACGCGTCCAGATCGGTGTCGACCAGCGGCGCCAGCGTCATGACGCCGGCCGCGTGCACGACCACGTCGACTCCGCCGAAGGTCTCCTCGGCCGTGTCGAAGAGTGCCGAGACCGCGACCTCGTCGGCCACGTCGGCGCGGAAGGCGATGGCCTGCCCGCCCGCCGCGGTGATCGCCGCAACCGCCGACTCGGCCTCGGCCTGGTTGCCCGCGTAATTGATGACGACGGCGAATCCCTCGGACGCCAGTCGCTCGGCGCTCTCGCGGCCGATGCCCCGGGATCCTCCGGTGACGATCGCCACCCGGCACGTGGTGGTTTTCTGCTCGCTCATGACGGTGCTCCCTGTTTCAGGTGGGCCGGTGGATTCCGTAACCGGACGAGAGCAACGCTAACACCAACGCAGTATCGATGCTACCTTTCTCGCGTAACAGCGCTACGTTCAGCGCTACCCCGGGCCCTGCAAGGCCTCAGCAGGGCCCCACCAGAGTCCCCGCCCCGCTTCGGACGCTCCCGTCGGACAATCCGGATGCCTTCCACCCGCCCCGCGTGATACTTCGGTCGGTCATGACCGACCTTGAGACTCCCCGCCTCCTCCTCCGCCTGATGCGCGCCTCCGATGCCTTGCAGGTGATGGCGGGCAAGCCGGGAGACGGTGCCCACTGGGCGCCCGGATACCCGTCCCCCGGCGAGATGGCCGCGGCCGAGCGCTTCCTCGGCACATGCGCGACGACAGGTGATCCCAGCCCCTTCGGTTCGTACGAAATACGCCGCCGCGAGGACGGAGAGGTGATCGGCGGCCTGGGATTCCATGGCGCTCCGGACGAGAACGGGCACGTCACGATCGGCTACGGCCTCGTGCCCTCGGCGCAGGGAATGGGTTACGCCACCGAGGCGCTGCGCGCACTGCTCCTGTTCGCCCGCGACCAGGGTGTGAGCTGCGTGCACGGCGACACCGACCTGGACAACCTCGCCTCCCAGCACGTCATGACAGCCGTCGGCATGCGCCTGGTGAAGGAGGACGCGCTGCTGAAGCACTACCGGATCGACTGGAGCCGGCAGGCCGAGGAGTAGAGAGCCCGCAGCCGCTCATCCCTCCGGGCGGGACTGCGCAGGGCAGGACGACGGAACCCGCCGGGAAGCTCCCGGCGGGTTCCGATGTCTTCTGTTGGGCAGCGGTGCGTCGGTCAGCCGGCCGCGGTGGCTGCCCGGTTCGCCGCGCCGTTTCCGGTCCTGACGGAGTCGGCCCTCGGCACGAGAAGCCGTTCCGTCAGCCAGCCGAAGACGAGGCCGAAGGTGATCCAGAGAGTGGCCTGCACGGCGAGCGTGGCCAGGCGGAACTCCCACAGCAGGCCGGCCGGGAAGTCCTTTCCGACCTCGTTGAACGAGGGCAGGAACGCGTACGCGAGCCCGATCACGAGGACGTAGGCGGCGGATGCGGCGATCGTCGCGTTCCAGGTGCCCAGGCGGGGAGCCAGCCGCTTGCCGAGGATGACGGCGGCGACGGCCAACAGCACGCTGAGGGCGACCATCAGGAAGAACAGGGCGGTGCGTTGGCCGATGGTGTCGGGGTTGCCGACGGCCGGCGGGTTGGCCGGGTACTTCAGGAACGGCACGATGTACACCGTCAGCAGGGCCGCGCCCGCGATCAGGGCGGCCGTGGCCCGCGGGCCGAATCTGCCGATCCGGCCGAGGGCGTAACAGAAGACGAGCGCGGCGATGCCGCCGATCGCCACGCCGAAGACGAGCACACCGGTGGCAAGGCCGGCGGTGGACTGCATGGTACGGCTGACGAGTTCCTCGCCGCCGCCGTGGTCATGGCTGTGCGCCTCTTCGAGAGCGATGGCCGCGTCCACCCGGGACTCGCCGAGGAAGTAGGCGACGACCAGAGCGAGCGCGCCCGCGGCGAGGCCGGCCAGCATGCCGCGGACGAGCAGAGCTCTGACAGATATGGAGTTCATGAGGATTTCCCCTGGATCGGACGGTACGTCAGTGGCAGGGGAAACCGAGGAGGTGGCGGCCGTCGTGGACCCACTCGTGGACACCTTCGCCGGAGATGACCGCGGTGGCGCCCTGCTCGGCACCGACGAAGTACAGCAGTACGAGCATGAGGATGCCGAAGAAGACCGCCCAAGGGGCAATGGCCTTCAGGGAGATGGGGGTGATCGCCGGTACGGCGGTGGCGGGGGCAGCAATCTGTGCCATGACAGAACCTCCTGAGGGAACACGCGTCCCGATCGTGGTGCCTGAGACGAAGGTGCCGGGTCTGACTTCCCGTACGGGTACGGGTTCACAGTGGCGCGACCGTGCCGGATTCTCACCGGACTTCCGTCACACCTTCGTCATGTTCGTCGCGACCATACCGCCTGGGAGCGGGCGCGGCCATGGTGCCGTCGGCGGGGCCGGAACGCCCGGATGCCATGGTGGGCGCACTGGAGGGGCCATAGTTCAGGGAGTTGACCCGGTCATGACGGTACAGGTGATGTTGATCTCACCAGCGCTCAACGCCGCGCTGCGCGAGGCCCGCTTCGACGGCGATGCGCCGCTCGACGCGGTCGGGGCTCGGTGGGCCCGGGCCGCTGCGGCGGCGGTGCCCGCGGCGGACCGGTATATGTGCGGGCCGTCCGAGCGGTGCGCGGGGACCGCCGACGTGTTGGGGTTGCGTGCAGAGCCCGAACTCACGCTCCGTGGCTGGGACATGGGCCGGTGGAGCGGGCAGCGGCTGGCGGAGGTGAGCGGGAGTGAGCCGGAGGCGGTTTCGGCCTGGATGACCGATCCTTCGGCGGCTCCGCACGGCGGCGAATCGTTGCTGGAGTTCTGCGCCCGGGCCGGCCGCTGGCTGGAGTCCGTGGAGTCCCTGTACGGCGAGGAGGGCGGCCGTGTGCTGGGGGTCGTCGAGCCTGCGGTGGTGCGGGCGGTGATCGTACGGGCGCTCGCTCTGCCGACGGAGGCATTCTGGCGGCTGGACGTCGCCCCGCTGACACTGACCGGGCTCAGCGGCCGGTCCGGGCGGTGGAACCTGCGCTGTGGGCAGCCGCTGTCCCCCGCTCCGGGGGACTGACGTACTCCCGTGGCCCACACTGCATGAACAACTGAGGTGCCGCCGCCGCCGGTCAGCGCCTACTGTGGTGGTGCAGCTGGTTCGCCCTGTCCGCCAGACAGGCGCGTCGCAAGAGGGAACCCGGTGGGAATCCGGGACTGCCCCGCAGCGGTGAGTGGGAACGACCGCCGTCATCAAGCACTGGACCCGATACGGGTTCGGGAAGCGACGGCCAGTAGGTGTCTCGTACACGAGATGTGCCCGCGAGTCCGAAGACCTGCCACTGCCCGTGCGCGTCGGACGCACACGGTGATCTCGGTGACCTCGTGGGCGGGTCGGCGTACATATCGGGCAGGGCATGCGCGCCGGTACGGCGTTGCGGTTCCGCCCGGTCCGTCATCCCTTCGCGCCTTCGATACGTCCCGGGGTCGTATCAGGACACACGCTCGCGAAGGAGAGTTCCGTGACCAGCAAGTCCGCAGCCGCGGCAACCCGGGCCACCGTGTACGGCTATCCCCGCCAAGGGGGCGACCGGGAGCTGAAGAAGGCCGTCGAGGGGTACTGGAAGGGCCGCGTCACCGCAGCCGCACTCCGGGAGACCGCCGCAGACCTCCGCCGCGCCAACTGGCGCCGGCTCGCCGACGACGGCATCCACGAGGTCCCGACCGGCGACTTCTCGTACTACGACCATGTGCTGGACACCAGCGTGATGGTCGGTGCCGTACCGGTCAGGCATCGCGAAGCCGTCGAAACCGACGGGCTGGACGGCTATTTCGCGATGGCGCGCGGTACGCAGGACGTGGCGCCGCTCGAAATGACCAAGTGGTTCGACACGAACTACCACTACCTGGTGCCGGAGCTCGGCCCCGACACCGTTTTCGCCGCCGATTCCACCAAGCAGGTCGCGGAGTTCGAGGAAGCGCTGGCGCTCGGGCTCAGCCCTCGGCCGGTGCTCGTCGGTCCGGTGACCTATCTGCTGCTGGCCAAGCCCGCTCCGGGCGTCGCCGCCGACTTCGAGCCGCTGACGCTGCTCGACCGGCTGCTGCCGGTGTACGCCGAGGTGCTGGCCGATCTGCATGCGGCCGGTGCCCGGTGGGTGCAGCTCGACGAGCCCGCCCTGGTGCAGGACCGCACTCCGGCGGAGCTGAACGCCGCCGCGCGCGCCTACCGCGACCTGGGTGCGCTCGCCGACCGGCCCAAGCTCCTCGTCGCCTCCTACTTCGACCGGCTCGGTGAGGCCCTCGCCGTGCTGGCGAAGGCGCCGGTCGACGGGCTCGCGCTCGACTTCACCGGTCCGGCAGCCGCCAATCTGCGGGATCTCGCCGCGGTCGGCGGTCTGCCGGGCAGGCGGCTGGTCGCCGGGGTCGTCGACGGGCGCAACGTATGGATCAACGACTACCAGCAGTCTCTCACCACGCTCGGCACCCTGCTCGGCCTCGCCGGCCGCGTCGATGTGGCGGCCTCCTGCTCCCTGCTGCACGTCCCCCTCGACGCGACCGCCGAGCGTGACATCGACCCGCAGGTGGCGCGCTGGCTGTCCTTCGCCCGGCAGAAGTCCGTCGAGATCGCCACCCTGGCTCGGGGCCTCGCACAGGGTACGGACGCGATCGCCGCCGAACTCGCCGCGAACCGTGCCGATCTGGCCTCGCGGGCCGGTTCGGCGATCACCCATGACCCGGCGGTCCGGGCACGGGCCGCGGCCGTCACGGAGTCCGACGGGCGCCGCGAAGCGTCGTATCCCCAGCGGGCAGTGGCCCAACGCGAGCGTCTGCGGCTTCCGTTGCTGCCCACGACCACGATCGGTTCGTTCCCGCAGACGACCCAGCTGCGCACCGCACGCGCAGATCTGCGGGCCGGACGCATCGACACCGTCACGTACGACAAGCGCATCGAGGCAGAGATCCAGGAGGTGCTCGCGTTCCAGGAGACGGCGGGCCTCGATGTGCTGGTGCACGGCGAACCCGAACGCAACGACATGGTGCAGTACTTCGCCGAACAGCTCACCGGCTACCTCGCCACCCGGCACGGCTGGGTCCAGTCGTACGGCACCCGGTATGTCCGGCCGCCGATCCTGGCCGGGGACATCTCCCGCCCGGAGCCGATGACGGTGCGCTGGACGGCGTACGCGCAGTCGCTCACCGCCCGTCCGGTCAAGGGCATGCTGACCGGTCCTGTCACCATGCTCGCCTGGTCCTTCGTCCGAGACGACCAGCCGCTCGGCGAGACCGCGCGCCAGGTCGCCCTCGCACTGCGGGACGAGGTGAACGACCTTGAGACGGCGGGCAGTTCGGTCATCCAGGTGGACGAACCCGCGCTGCGCGAGACGCTGCCACTGCGGGCCGTCGATCGCGCCGGGTATCTGGCCTGGGCCACCGAGTCGTTCCGGCTGGCCACCAGTGGCGTACGCCCCCGGACCCAGATTCATACGCATATGTGCTACGCGGAGTTCGGGGACATCCTCAGGGCCATCGACGACCTGGATGCCGATGTGATCAGCCTGGAGGCGGCGCGCTCCCATATGCAGGTGGCCGACGAGCTGGCCTCGGCGGGCTACCCGCGGGAGGTCGGTCCCGGCGTGTACGACATCCACTCCCCACGGGTACCGAGCGCCGACGAGGCGGCGGCTCTGCTGCGTAAGGGGCTCGAAGCGATTCCCGCCGAACGGCTGTGGGTCAATCCCGACTGCGGTCTGAAGACCCGGGGCTGGCCGGAAGTCCGCACCTCGCTGGAGAACCTGGTCTCGGCGGCCGCCGAGGTGCGGGCAGCTCTGCCCGGTACGACAACCGCGCACTGATCGCGCCGCGGCCGGGACGGGTGTCCGCGCGGGCGCCCGTCCCGGCCGCCCAATCGCCGGGTGGATGCAAGAAGTATGGTCCGTACCAGAGTCTTGACACGGTGTTGGTTCACTTCTTAAATCGCATACAGAACCAAACCCTCTCCCCGCTCCCCCACGGCGAGTGCTTGTCATATACATGACGACACATGCCATCCCGCACGGGAAGGACCCCCCATGACCTCCCCCCACCTCACGCGACGCCTCCTGGTGTCCGCACTCTCCGCGCTCGCCCTCGTCTCGGCCTCCTCCGGTCTCGCGGCCGGGGTGCCTCTGCCCGAACCGCGGGCCACAGCGGCGGCAGCGACGTTCACCGACGATTTCGACGGCCCCGCGGGCTCCGGCGTCGACGGCGGCAAGTGGCAGATCGAGACCGGCGACAACGTCAACAACCACGAACGGCAGTACTACACGGCAGGGAACAACAACGCCGCACTCGACGGCCAGGGCCACCTCGTCATCACCGCACGCAGGGAGAATCCGAACAACTACCAGTGCTGGTACGGAACTTGCGAGTACACCTCAGCACGGATGAACACATCCGGAAAGTTCACCCAGACATACGGACACGTCGAGGCCCGGATGAAGGTGCCGCGCGGTCAGGGCATGTGGCCCGCCTTCTGGATGCTGGGCGACGACATCGGTCAGGTCGGCTGGCCCAATTCGGGCGAGATCGACGTCATGGAGAACGTCGGCTTCGAACCGTCCACGGTCCACGGCACGTTGCACGGCCCCGGTTACTCCGGCTCCGGGGGGATCGGTGCCGCGTACACCCTGCCGGGCGGGCAGACGTTCGCCGATGACTTCCACACCTTCGCCGTCGACTGGGCCCCCGACTCGGTGACCTGGTCGGTGGACGGCAACGTCTATCAGCGCCGCACACCCGCCGATCTCGGCGGCAACACGTGGGTGTTCAACAAGCCCTTCTTCCTGATCCTCAACCTCGCGGTCGGCGGCTACTGGCCGGGCGACCCCGACGGCAGCACCTCCTTCCCGCAGCAACTCGTCGTCGACCATGTGCGGGTCACCACCAGCAACCTTCAGCCGCCGGCCTGACCGCCCCGCCCCGCCGCGCCGGGGCCCTCGGCCGTGCCGGTGAGTCCTGGTCCCAGCATCCGCAACGACTGGTTGCGGTGCCCCGCACCCACCGAGGACGTCGACCGACTCGGGAGGTGGCGGAATGTCGGCGAAACGTGTCGTGGCCGGGGACGATCCCGTACTGCGTTTCCGTGGAGCGGTGTCGTTGCACCACGGACCCGGCTGGGTCGCGCCCTGGCGGGTGCCGTGCGAGGAGGTGAGGCTGCATCTGCCGGAGGGCGGGATCGGGCGGGCCGCCACCGCCCGCCTCGGTCCGCATCACGCTGCGGACCGAGGCCGAGGCCGTGCGGGCCATGACCGACACCACGGTGCTGCGCGGCCCCGACGCGGGTGACATCCGGCTCTCCGAGCACGCCGCCCCCGGCCACCGGGAAGATCTCCGACATCGCCTGGAAACAGCCCTGTTGTTCGTCTCACTCGATCTGTCGGTGGTGCGGCGGATCAGTGACCGGGTACTGGTGATGCAGGACGCGGAGGTGGAGGACGGGCCGGCCGAGGATGTGTTCGACGCGCCGCGGCATCCGTACTCGAAGTCGCTGCTCGTGGCCGTCGTCACGGTCGGTACAGATGCCGCCCCGCCCGGGGAGCTGCTGGAGACGGGCGGGCCGGGCCCTACGCGTCCCGGTACGCCTCCAGCAGGCGCAGCCAGACCTCACTGATCGTCGGATACGCGGGGACGGCGTGCCACAGCCGGTCGATGGGGACCTCGCCCGCGACCGCGATCGTCGCCGAGTGCAGCAGTTCGCCGATGCCCGGTCCGACGAAGGTGACACCGAGCAGGATCTCCCGGTCGAGGTCCACGATCATGCGGGCGCGGCCGCGGTAGCCGTCCGCGTACAGACCGGAGCCCGCCACCGCGGCAAGGTCGTAATCGACTGCGCGTACGCGGTGGCCGGCCTGCTCGGCCTCGGCGAGGGTGAGGCCGACCGATGCGGCCTCCGGGTCGGTGAAGACGACCTGGGGGACGGCCGCGTGGTCGGCGGTGGCCGCGTGGGCGCCCCAGCGGTCGGTCTCCAGCAGCGGGACACCGGAGGCGCGGGCAACGATCGCGGCGCCCGCGATGCGTGCCTGGTACTTGCCCTGGTGGGTGAGGAGCGCCCGGTGGTTGACGTCGCCGACCGCGTAGAGCCAGGTGGTGCCGTCGACGCGGCAGCTGTCGTCGACGGTGAGCCAGGAGCCGGGCTTCAGACCCACCGTTTCCAGGCCGAGGTCGTCGGTGCGCGGGGCGCGGCCGGTGGCGAAGAGGATCTCGTCGGCCTCGACGCGCTCGCCGTTGGCCAGCTCCACGGCGACCGGGCCGTCCGGCACCGCACGCCGTACGGAGGTCGCGGAGACTCCGGTACGGATGTCGGCGCCCGCCTCCGTCAGCGCCCGGGCGACCAGCTCGCCCGCGAAGGGTTCCATCTTCGGCAGGAGCCCCTTGCCGCGGATCAGCATCGTCACCCGGGCGCCGAGGGCCTGCCAGACGGTGGCCATCTCCACCCCGACCACGCCGCCCCCGACGATCACGAGGCGGCCGGGCACCTTCTTGGCGCTCGTCGCCTCCCGGCTGGTCCAGGGGCGGACCCCGCCGATGCCGGGCAGGGCCGGGACGACGGCGCGGCTGCCGGTGCAGACGGCGACGGCCTGCCGGGCGGTGAGCCGGTGTTCCGTGCCGTCGGGGGCGGTGACGGAGACCGTCTTCTTACCGGTGAGCCGGCCTTGGCCCCGGTAGATATCCGCTCCGACGCCCTCCAGCCAGGCGGCCTGTCCGTCGTCCTTCCAGTGCGAGGCGTATTCGTCACGGTGGGCGAGGACCGCTGCCGTGTCCAGCGGTCCCTGCACGGCGTCGCTGAGGCCCGGGACGCAGCGGGCGTCGGCGCGGGCGACGACCGGGCGCAGCAGGGCCTTGCTGGGCATGCAGGCCCAGTAGGAGCACTCGCCGCCGATGAGTTCCGCCTCGACGACCGCTGTGCTCAGCCCGGCGGCACGGGCCCGGTCGGCGACGTTCTCACCTACCGGACCTGCTCCGATCACCACGACGTCGTACTCGGTGTTCAGGGAAGCATCTGTCATGGGGACAGTCTGGTCGTGCGTGTGCGCGGCGGCCACATGGGCAGGCGGAATAGCGCAAGTACAAGCACGGTTGTGTCGGACAGGTCCGAACGGGCACAGGAAGAGGTAGCAGAGCATGAGCACCGTTGAGCTCACCAAGGAAAACTTCGATCAGGTCGTCAGTGACAACGAGTTCGTCCTGATCGACTTCTGGGCTTCCTGGTGTGGCCCGTGCCGGCAGTTCGCGCCGGTCTACGACGCGGCTTCGGAGCGCCACGGCGACCTGGTCTTCGCCAAGGTCGACACGGAGGCGCAGCAGGAGCTGGCGGCGGCCTTCGAGATCCGTTCCATTCCCACGCTGATGATCGTCCGGGAAAATGTGGCGGTGTTCGCCCAGCCCGGAGCGCTGCCGGAGGCGACGCTGGAGGACATCATCGGACAGGCCAGGAAGCTGGACATGGACGAGGTCCGCAAGTCCATCGAGGACCAGCAGAAGGAACAGAAGTAGGCTCCGCGCGCGCATGAGCAGGGTGAGGGGCCCGACCGGACCGGTCGGGCCCCTTTCCGTGGCCTTCCATCGCCTTCCGCGGCCGGAAACGGGCGGCCCGGCCTCAGCTGTCGGCGTCACTGTCGGCCTTGCCTTCGGCGTCCTTCTCCTTGATCCGGACCGAGAGGCCGTAGTCCAGCTCGGCGCCGTCGACCAGCAGGGCCTCGACCGTGTGCGTCGCCGGGTCGATGTCCGCCACGATGCCTTCGCCCGAATACCGGGGGTAGCCGGATGCCCCCGTCTCGCCGGTCGCCACCACGACCGCCGAACGGATGGCCCCGCCGGGCTCGGCGGCATCGTTGGTGTCCTCGGTGAATCCGGGGACCAGCAGGATCTCGTAACTCTGCGGATGGCTCATGGTCATGACGCTAAGCAAGCGGCGCGCGGTGCGCACGTTGCCGCGCTGCTGCACCGTGCGGAGCCGGTGGCTCAGCTGGACTCGCGGTGGACCACCCCGGCCCGCAGCAGGTCGTGGTGCTCGGGGGCGCCGCCGGGGTGCTGCACCAGCCGGTCGACAAGGTCCGCCAGCGGCTGTGGCGTGGCCAGCTCCATCCGCACGGTGCTGAGCCGGGGCCGCAGCAGTCTGCCGAGCATCAGGTCGTCGGCGCCGACCACGGCCGTCTCGCGGGGCACCTCGATGCCCGCGTCCTGAAGGGCCCGCATCAGGAGCATCGCGTATTCGTCGTTGTACGCGAACACGGCATCGAGGCCCAAGGTGCGCCAGCGGGTGGCCAGCCGGGCGGCCGACTCCTCCTCGTACCGCAGCGGCAGCGGTTCGATACGGGCCCCGTGGCTCTGTGCGGCCTGCCGGGCCCCGGCCAGCCGGGGTTCGGCGAACAGGCCGAGGCCGCTTTCCTCGGGCATGACGACGCCGATGCGGCGCCGGCCGCGCTCCAGCAGATGTCCGATCGCACAGCTGCCGACCTCCCGCTGGTCCATGACCAGCGCATGGGCACCGGCCACCGGCCGGGGGCCGAGGGTGATCACGGCCTTGGCTCCGGATCGCCTGAGTACGGATATGCCCTGCGGGGTGAGGGCGATCGTGCCGGGTGCGATGACGGCTACGGGACGGAGTTCGGCCCAGGCACGGGGCGCATCGTCGGCGTCCAAGCCGGTGCTGCCGTACTGGACCACGGTGTAGTCGAGGCGGCGCAGCCCGGATTCCAATTGGTGGAAGAAGCGGTGGTGGAGCGGGCCGGCCGGGAAGTTCACGGTGGGCAGCAGCACCATGCGGGTGTGTCCGGCACGCAGGCTGCGGGCCGCCGCGTGCGGTACGTAGCCCAGTTCGGTGGCTGCTTCCCTGACCCGGCGGCGGGTGGGTTCGCTGATCCGCACGGCCGCGTTGTTGTTCAGTACGTACGACACGGTGGCCCGGGAGACTCCGGCGAGCCGTGCCACATCGGCACTGGTCGGGACGGGGCCTTCGGTGGGCTGGTTCGGTAACTGGCTCATGGCGTCGGGCAGTCTTCCAGACCCGTGCGGCGTGGGTACGCTCCGGGGCATGGATGACTCCTCGATGGTGGGACTGATCGGCCGCGTGACCGGAACGGTGGGGCCGGGGCTGGTCGGCGAGGTGATCGTACGGATCCGGGGCGGCGCCGAGCACTTCCTCGCGCATCCGGCGTCGGCGAAGGAACGCATCGAGGTCGGCACGGTGGTGACGGTGATCGAGTATCTGCCGCCGCGCACGGTGTATGTGGCTCCCGCATACGGCAGTTGAGGCTTCCGCGGGAGGGTCTTGACACCTTTCGTCGTCAAGAATGCGGCAAGGATCCGCACGCGTCTTCTCCACCGGCGCGAGCAGGAGAAGACTCCTCCTGTTCAGCGGTGCCGACGGGGCACTGCGATAAGGGGGCGCATGCCGATGGTCATCGGCGTCACGGCGGGTCTCGTACTCGCCGCCATCATTGTGTTGATCGGCCTGTTCAAGCTGATGTGGCGAGTGGCCGAGCCGAACGAAGCACTGGTCATCTCCGGCTCCAAGCACAAGACCGAGGGTCTCGGGCAGGGCATGGGGTTCCGGATCGTCACCGGTCACGGCACGCTCGTCCTGCCCGGGGTCCAGGCGGTGCGGAAGATGTCCCTGGACCTCAACGAGACCGAGCTGTCCGTCGATTGCGTCACGCATCAGGGGATTCCGCTGCGGGTGCGGGGCGTTGTCATCTTCAAGGTGGGCGACGACTTCGTGTCGATCGCCAATGCGGCCCGCCGCTTCCTCGACCAGCAGAAGATGATGTCGGAGCGGGTGCACAACGTGTTCGCCGGTCATCTGCGGTCCATCGTGGGCGGGTTGACGGTCGAGGACATGATCCGGGACCGGGAGAAACTCACCGGGCAGACCCGGGCGGCGTGCGGGACCGAGATGGAGAAGCTCGGACTGATCGTCGACTCGCTCCAGATCCATGAGATCGAGGACCCGACGGGTTACATCAAGAACCTGGCGATGCCGCATGCGGCGGCGGTGCAGCGGGATGCCCGGATAGCGCAGGCCGAGGCCAACCGGCGGGCCACCGAGGCGGAGCAGCAGGCCGCCGCCCGGATGTCGGAGGCGACTCGCGACAGCGAGATCCTGCAGGCCGGGTATCAGGCCGAGCGCGACAAGGCGGCGGCCAGCTCCCGGCAGGCGGGTCCGCTGGCCGACGCGGCGGCCCGGCAGGAGGTCGTGGTCCAGGAGACCAGGGTCGCCGAACTGGAGGCCCAGCGGCGTGAGCAGCAGCTGCAGGCCGATGTGCGCAAGCCCGCGGACGCCCAGGCGTACGAGAAGCGCACCCTGGCGGAGGGCGAGCGCGACGCCCGGATCTCGGCAGCCGAGGCGAAGGCGCGGGAGACGGAGCTCGCGGCGGTCGCGGAGGCCAACCGGGTCAAGACGGCGGCGCTGGCGGAGGCCGAGGCGACGAAGGCGCGCGGTGCCGCCGCCGCGACGGCGACCAGGGCGACGGGTGAGGCAGAGGCCGCCGCGGCCCAGGCCAAGGGGCTGGCACTGGCCGAGTCGACCCGCGCCAAGGGCCTCGCCGAGGCGGAGACGATCAAGGCCAGGGCCGCGGCCCTGGCGGAGAATCAGGAGGCGGTCGTCGCACAGCAGCTGGCCGAGAAGTGGCCGGAGATCGTCGAGGCGGGCGCGGGCGCCTTCAGCAGCGTGGACCACATGGTGCTGCTGAACGGGGCCGACGGCATGTCGGACATGTTCGCGAAGGCGCTGACGATGGGCGGCACGGGTCTGGGACTGGCCCGGCAGCTGCTGGCGACGATGAGTCAGGACAGCCCGGCGGAACCGGCGCCCGAGGTCAACGGGGCCGCACCGGCCGCCCAGTCCTCGCCGCGCAAGCAGCGGATTCCGGTGACGGGTGGTCAGGAGGGCGACACGCCTTCCTGACCGGCCCGGCCGGCTGTGGCCGGTGCACGCCCCTCGGCCTCGGGCGAGCACCGGCCACGGCTCCGGGTCCTCGAAGTCGAGACCCGCTCCACGGAATGGGCCGTACAGGTCCTACGGTGTGGGGATGGCCATCCAGCAACGTGACGACAGCACCGACAGCCCGGCCGTCTTCCCCGGCCGCACCGGACCTACCGCGACATCCGAGGCCGACCCGCTCGACGTGGGCCCGGTCCGCACCTCGTACGCCCCCGACCGGGACGGCGACCCCGACCCCGGCGAGATCGTCTGGACCTGGGTGCCGTTCGAGGAGAACGACGGGCGCGGCAAGGACCGTCCGGTTCTGGTGGTGGCCCGTGAGGCGGCGGGCACGCTGCTCGCCGTGCAGCTCTCCAGCAAGCAGCACGACCGGGACCGCGAGTGGGTGGCGCTCGGGGCCGGACCGTGGGACAGCTCGGGCCGCCCGTCCTGGGTCGATCTGGACCGGGTACTGCGAGTGCACGAGGACGGGATGCGGCGTGAGGCGTGTGCTCTGGACCCGGACCGGTTCGATCTGGTCGCCGGCCGGCTGCGGGAGCGCTACGGCTGGAACTGACCGCTGAACGTCCGGGCGAAGGCGGCCCTGGTGGCGGATTCGGGGCTGCGGTCGAGGATGCCGAAGACGATCTGCTCGAAGTGCCCGGCGAACCTGCCGCCGTCCAGAAGCAGTGTCCGGAACGCACCGGCCACCTGCGCCGGTTCGTTGCGGAACACGCCGCAGCCCCAGGCGCCCAGCACCAGCCTGCGGTACCCGCGCACCGCCGCGACCTCCAGCACCCGCTCGGCCCGGGACGCGAGCGCGGCGGGGATGCGGTGCGCGTCCTCGGGGGTGCGGCTGCGGATGACTCCGGCGTTGGGTGCCGGGGAGGTGAGGAAGCCCGCGGTGTACGGGGTGTCGAGCAGCCGCCCCCGGTCGTCGCGGAACACCGGCACGCCGGGTGAGTGAATCACCCGGTCGGTGTAGAAGGCGCTGCGTTCGGCGCGGTGGTGGGCGTAGTAGTCGGGGGCGCGCAGCAGCGTGGCGTACAGGGCCGATCCCCGGCACAGGGCTTCCTCCTGGGCCTGCGCGCCGTTGAGATAGCCGCCTCCGGGATTGCGGGCGGATGCGTAGCTCAGGACGGCGACCTTGCCGGGCCCCTCGCCGGTCATCCGGCGCGCCGCCTGCAGACTGCTCTCGTCGGTGACCTCGACGACCGGCGCGCGGTCGGAGTCGAGTGCCGCGACCGGTACCGGCTCGGGTCCGTACAGCCTGGTACCCGAGAACGCGGTGGTCAGCGCACGCTCGATGCTCACCTCACGCCCTTCCCGCGTGCGGTAGCGGCCGGCCTCGACGATGGCCTCGGTCTCTCGCGCGATGCCGCGCAGGCGTGCGCTCATCGGTACTCCCCCGTGTGGTGCATACGGGGCATGCTCGGCGCTCCAGCGGCATGGATGCAACCGAATTTCCGACGCACAGGGGCACTCTTGTGCGATCCCCCCGCAGGGGTTTGGGTGGTAGGGACGAACCGAGCAGAAGGAGGCCCCGGCATGTCATCCGACACACCCGGAGACCACGGTCCGCCCGGCCAGGCCCCGCCCCTCGGCGAGGGCGAGGCGGAGGATTTACTGCGCTGCATCTGCTTCAAGACCGGACCGCCCCGCACGGTGGGTGTAGAACTCGAATGGCTCATTCACCACCGGGATCAGCCCCGCGTCCCTGTCCCCCACCACCGTCTCGACGCGGCCGCCGACATCCTCCGGGCCCTGCCCCTGAGTGCGGCGCTCACCTTCGAACCCGGCGGCCAGCTGGAGCTCAGCTCGCGCCCCGCCGACTCCCTGATGGCGTGCATCGACGCCACCACCGCCGATCTCGCCACGGTACGTGACGCCCTGGACCGGGTGGATCTCGTACCGGTGGGTCTCGGGGTCGATCCGTGGCATCCACCGCGCCGTCTGCTGCACGAGCCCCGCTACGACGCCATGGAGACCTCGCTCGACCGGTCGGGACCGGCCGGCCGCGCCATGATGTGCACCACCGCATCCGTTCAGGTATGCCTGGACGCAGGAGAGGAGGAACCGGGTCCGCTCGGCTACGGGCGGCGCTGGCAGCTGTGCCATCTGCTGGGCGCGGTGCTGGTGGCGGTCTTCGCCAACTCGCCGTTCCAGTTCGGCCGCCCGACACCGTGGCGGTCCACCCGGCAGTCGCTCTGGGCCGACCTCGATCCCTGGCGGTCCCTGGCACCGCCCGGCCATCTGCCACCGCGCGACGCCTGGGCCACGCATGTCCTGGACACCCCGGTGATGTGCATCCGGGACGACGACGGGCCGTGGGCAGTACCGGACGGGCTGACCTTCCGCGACTGGATCCGTACCGGCGCGCCGAGACCACCGGTGCGCGCCGACCTCGATTACCACATCAGCACCCTCTTTCCGCCCGTGCGCCCGCGCGGACATCTTGAGCTGCGCATGATCGACGCGCAGCACGGCGCGGACGGGTGGCTGGTGCCGCTCGCCGTCACCACCGCCCTGTTCGACGACCCGGAGGCCGCCGAGACCGTGTACCGCACCGTCAAACCACTGGCCGAGACGGCCGGGCCGCAGCCCGCGCCGCGCAATCCCCTCTGGGTGGGCGCCGCCCGCGACGGCCTGACCGATCCCGAACTGCGGTCGGCGGCCACCACCTGCTTCGAACTCGCGCTGGAGGCGCTGCCCCGGATAGGAGCGACCACGGCCGTGCAGGAGGCGGTGGCGGACTTCAACGACCGCTTCGTCGCCCGGGGCCGATGTCCGGCCGACGATCTTCCCGAACTGCTCGCGCCGGGTTCAGCGGGTGATTCGGGCCACCACTTCGAGGGGCCCCGCTCATGACCGAATCCCCCACGCCCGCCGCATCCGGTCCGCACATTCCGGCCGGACCGGGCGAGGCGGACACCGAGGCGCTCCGGCAGCGCGCCCTCGCCGCGCTGCTCACCGCCCGTGAACGCACCACGCTTCTCACCGACAGCGTGGACGACCATGAACTGGCCGCCCAGCACTCACCGTTGATGTCCCCCCTGGTCTGGGACCTCGCGCACATCGGTAATCAGGAGGAGCTGTGGCTGCTGCGCGGGGTGGCCGGGCGGGAGGCGATGCGCCCGGAGATCGACGGGCTGTACGACGCCTTCGAGCATCCCCGGGCGTCCCGTCCCTCGCTGCCGCTGCTGGCGCCCGCCGAGGCTCGTATCTACGCGGCGGAGGTACGTGGTCGCGCGCTGGACGTACTCGACGGCACGGCACTGCACGGTGACCGTCCGCTGGTGCGGGCCGGTTTCGCCTTCGGCATGATTGCCCAGCATGAACAGCAGCACGACGAAACGATGCTGATCACCCATCAGCTCAGATCGGGTCCTGCCGTCCTGACCGCGCCCGTGCCGCCCGCACCCGCCGACGCGGCGGGCCTGCCCGATGAAGTCCTGGTCCCGGGCGGCCCGTTCACCATGGGCACGTCCACCGAGCCGTGGGCCCTCGACAACGAACGCCCCGCCCATGTGCGCGACGTACCGGACTTCTTCATCGACACGACCCCCATCACCTGCGGTGCGTACCGGAGGTTCATCGAGGACGGCGGCTACACCGAGCAGCGATGGTGGGCCCCCGAGGGCTGGGCGATGGTCCGCGAGCACGAACTGGCCGCTCCCCTGTTCTGGCACCGGGACGCCGGTCAGTGGCTGCGCCGCCGCTTCGGAGTGACCGAGACGGTGCCCGAGAACGAACCGGTGCTCCATGTCAGCTGGTACGAGGCGGATGCGTACGCCCGCTGGGCCGGGCGCCGGCTGCCGTCGGAAGCGGAATGGGAGAAGGCAGCGCGCCACGACCCGGCGTCGGGGCGTTCGCGGCGCTATCCGTGGGGCGACGAGGACCCGACCCCCGAGCGGGCCAACCTGGGTCAGCGCCATCTGCGACCGGCACCTGCGGGGGCGTACGCCGCAGGCCGGTCGCCGCTCGGTGTACGGCAGTTGATGGGTGACGTATGGGAGTGGACGTCGAGCGACTTCCTGCCCTATCCCGGTTTCTCGGCGTTCCCGTACCGCGAGTACTCCGAGGTGTTCTTCGGACCGGCGCACAAGGTGCTGCGCGGCGGTTCGTTCGCCGTGGGACCGGTGGCGTGCCGGGGGACGTTCCGCAACTGGGACCTGCCGGTGCGGCGTCAGATCTTCTCCGGGTTCCGTACCGCGAGGGATCTCTGATGTGCCGCCATATCGCGTATCTGGGACCGCCGGTGGCTCTCGGCGAGCTGCTGACCGGGCCGCCCCACGGCCTTGTGCGCCAGTCCTGGGCGCCGAGACACCAGCGGCATGGGACCGTCAACGCCGACGGTTTCGGCGTCGGCTGGTACGCGGACGGCGATCCGGTGCCCGGCCGCTACCGGCGCCAGGGCCCGGTCTGGGGCGACCGGACGTTCGCCGATCTGGCCCGAGTGGTGCGCAGTCCGGCGCTGCTCGCGGCGGTGCGTGACGCCACCGAGGCGGACGCGGACGGCGAGGCGGCGGCCGCGCCGTTCGCCGCCGGACCGCTGCTGTTCAGCCACAACGGCGCGGTGAAGGGCTGGCCTCAGTCCCTGGCACCGCTGGCCGCCGCGCTGCCCCCGGCCGAACTGCTGACCCTCGCCGCCCGCTGCGACTCGGCCCTGGTCTGGGCTCTCGTACGACACCGCCTCGCCGACGGCGACGAACTGCCGCAGGCCGTGGCCGACACCGTGCTCGACGTGGCGGCCGCGGCGCCGGAATCGCGGCTGAATCTGCTGCTCATCGATGGCACCACGATCGTGGCAACGGCCTGGGGCGACACCCTGTGGTATCTCGCCGAGCCCGGCCTGCGCACGGTCGTGGCCTCGGAGCCGTACGACGACGATCCGCACTGGCGCACGGTCCCCGACCGGACGTTGCTGACGGCGACCCGCGCCGAAGTTCTGCTGACCCCGCTCAAGGAGCCCACTGAGTGAGTCCCTTTCTGCTGACCCGCACCCTGCCGATGGACGCGACGGACGCGGCGCTGCGCGCCGATGTGCTGCACGGCCTGACCCGGCATCCGAAGACACTGCCGCCCAAGTGGTTCTACGACGCGCACGGCAGTGAACTGTTCGAGGAGATCACCCGGCTCCCCGAGTATTACCCGACCCGCGCCGAGCGCGAGATCCTGATCGACCGCGCCGAGGAGATCGCCGGGGCGTCCGGGGCGCAGACCCTGATCGAGCTGGGGTCGGGGTCGTCGGAGAAGACCCGGCATCTGCTGGACGCGCTGCCCGCGCTGCACAGTTACGTACCGGTCGATGTGAGCGAGAGCGCGCTGCGCGGCGCTGCCGAGGCCCTGCTCGCGCAGCGGCCCGACCTCTCCGTGCACGCCCTGATCGCCGACTTCACGGGCGGTCTCGCACTGCCGGGCACCCCGGGGCCGCGGCTGATCGCGTTCCTGGGCGGCACGATCGGCAATCTGCTGCCCGACGAGCGGTCGGTGTTCCTGAAGTCGGTACGGTCGTTGCTCTCCCCCGGCGACGCACTGCTGCTCGGCACGGATCTGGTGAAGGACGAGAAGGTGCTGGTTGCCGCTTACGACGATGCGGCCGGGGTGACGGCGGAGTTCAACAAGAACGTCCTGAGGGTCGTGGACCGGGAGCTGGGCGCGGACTTCGACCCGGCCGACTTCGATCATGTGGCTCTCTGGGATCCGGAGCGGGAATGGATCGAGATGCGGCTGCGGGCCCGCGAGGCGCTCACGGTGAAGGTCCCGGATCTGGATCTGGTGGTGGCCTTCGAGGCCGGCGAGGAGTTGCGCACGGAGGTGTCGACCAAATTCCGCAAGGAGGGCGTCCGGGCCGAGCTCGCCGCGGCCGGTCTGAGGATGGATCAGTGGTGGACGGATTCCGGGGACCGGTTCGCGCTGTCGTTGGCGACGGCGGTCTGAGCGAGGCGGGCCAGGGTGCGGCGGTCCGGGCAGTGGCCCGCCGGGATCTGCGGCAGGACGCGGATCTCGGCGGTCAGCCCGGCCGCCGTCACCACCCGCCACAGTGAGGCGATGAGCGGATCGTCGCCGACGAACGCGGCCGCACCGGCCGGGGCTGTGTGCTCCGCCGGTGCGGAGCCCTCGTGGCCGGGCGACCGACTGCCCGCACCGGCCGCCTGTGCGGCAGCAGTGCTGCGCGGCGGCGCGGTGCGGTAGGTGATGCGTACTGGATGAACGGTGGCGTTCGCGTCGATCGCGGCCTGGAACACGGCGGGCCCGAACCGGCCGCCGCCGCGACCGCACCAGGTGGTGCCCTCCGGGAAGGCGACCACCCGAGAACCGCCGCGCAGCGCCGCCGCGATGTCGCTCACGGCCGTGGGCAGTGAGCGCAGCCGGTCGCGTTCGACGAAGAGCGTGCCGCCGGCGGCGGCGAGCCGGCCGAGCAGCGGCCAGTTCCGTATCTCGCTCTTGGCCAGCATCCGGCCGGGGAGCACGGCCGCGACGAGCGGGATGTCCAGCCATGAGATGTGGTTCGCGACGACGAGCGCGCCCGGTGCGCCTGCCCCGGGTGCACCGATGACCCGCACACGTACCCCGAAGGCCCGCACGACCCCGTACGCCCAGCGCCGGATCAGCCGCTCCCGCCGTGCCGCGCCGAGCAGCACCACGAACGGGACACCCAGCACCCCGGCCAGGATGAGCGTGCACCCGGCGAGCAGCAGGGCCACGGCCGCCACGCGGCCCCGCGCGCGGCCGTCGTGACCGGCGCAGGTGAGCGGGGTGCAGGGTGCGGTGGGCAGCCAGGGGTTCATCGCAGTGGGGCGAGCGCGAGGAAGTGGCGCAGGTAGCGGGGGTCGGTGCGGCGCAGCGACAGCAGTACGTACAGGTCGGCGACGTTGAAGTCGGGGTCGTACGCGGGCGCCCCGCAGACCCAGGCACCCAGTCGCAGATAGCCGCGGAGAAGGGGCGGGAGCGTGGAGAGTCCGGTGGGCACGTCTCCCCGTCCTGCGGCTGTGGCGGTGGGCTGCCAGAGGCGGTGGGGGCTGACCCAGTGGTCCTCGGGTGCCAGGTGCTTCGTCCGTACGGTTTCCCATGCCCCGGCCGCGGCGACGCCACCGTCGGCGAGGGGTATCGAGCAGCAGCCGGCCAGCCAGTTGTGCCCGGTGCGTTCCATGTAGCGGGCGAGTCCGGCCCAGATCAGCGCGATGACGGCGCCGTCCCGGTGGGCCGGGTGGACACAGGACCGGCCGACCTCGACGAGGTCGTCACGGATCGGGCCGAGCCGGCCGAGGTCGAACTCGCTCTCCGCGTAGAGGCGCCCGGCGATCCGTGCCCGGTCGGGCGGCAGCAGACGGTAGGTGGCGACGACATCGCCGGTGGTCTCCTCCCGTACCAGCAGATGGTCGCAGTATGCATCGAACGCGTCGCTGTCCAGACCGGGTTCGGATCCTTCCAGCCTGGCGCCGAGCTCGCCGGCGAAGACCAGATGGCGCAGGCGCTGGGCCGCACGCACCTCTTCCTGGTCGACGGCGAGGGACACCCGGTAGCGCGACGGGGCGGGCGGGACGGACTGCGTGGGAACAACGGGGGCGGCGGGGAGAGAAGTGACGGGCAGCGCGTTCATGACGGTCTCCGGGGACGGATCGGCAAGGGCGGCCGCCGGGCCGTCGCACTGCTGCGAAGGCCCGGCCCCTTACTTCTTCCGTGACCGGCTGGATTCGATATGACCGCATGGGAGAGCCGGGATGTGCGAAGGCTGAATCCCGGGTGTGTCCGAGCGGGGACCGGAGCCTCGGCTACGGACCGGTGCCGTATCGGTCAGCCGACCGTGAGCTGTCCGGTGATCTTCTCCGAGGCGGCCTTCGCCTCCTGCTGCGGGTCGCCGCCCTCAAGAACGGCCGTCATGTACGGCTTGATCGGGTTGACGGCCTCGACATTCGCCCACTGCGGCGAGTTGGGCGTCGCACGCCCCCTCGTGGCGCCCTCGGCCATCGCCGCGGTGCCCTCCTGCCCCACGATGACACGCGCGAGGCTGGGCTTGTTGGGCACGTAGCTCATGGTCCTGGCGAGTTCTTCCTGCCACTTCCGGCCCGCCAGTGCCTTGATCACATCGATACCCGCGGTGCCCTGACCCGCCTTCTCCGGAACGATCAGATCGGAACCGCCGGTGAATACGGAACCGGGGGCCTTCGCGGTCTTGCCCGGGATCGGGAAGTAGCCCAGCCTTCCGTTGAGTTCGGGGTTCAGTTGCTCGATCTGCGCGGCGGCGCCGGGCACCGAAATGATCTGCGCGACGTCGCCCTTGGCGAAGACCTTGGCCTGCGGGGGCCTTTCCTCGTCCGCGTTCTTGGGGCCGTCACCGAGCGCCTGGAGTTCCTTGTAGAAGCCCATACCCCTGATTGCGTCGGGGCTTTCCAGGGCGCCTTCCCATTCGCCGCCCCTCTCCTCGGCCAGTTCGCCACCCTCGTCCCAGATGAATCCGGCGAGGACATACCAGTTCTGGCCCGCGAGATAGATGCCCTGATTGCCGTTCCGGTTCAGCTGTTCGCTGTCCGCGATCCACTCGCCCCGGGTCTTCGGCGGGGTCTTGATACCGGCCTGCTCGAAGAGGTCCTTGTTGTAGATCACCACTCGATTGGCCGCGTACCAGGGGATGCCGTACTGAACGCCGTCGATGCTGCCCGGGTCGGCGAGACCGGGCAGCCAGTCCTCGCTGCCGAGGTCGCGCATGGACTCCAGGGTGAGGTCGCGCAGCCCGCCGCTCTCCGCGTACTGGGGGACCTGGGTGTTTCCGACCTCGATGACGTCCGGGGTGTCCTTGCCCTTGAGCGCGTCGGTGACCTTCGGGCCGATGCCGCTCCAGCTCTGGATCTTGAACTCCAGCTCGATGGAGGGGTGTTCGTCCTCGTACGCCTTCGTGAAGCGCTTCAGGAAATCGGCGGAGACGCTGTCCTTCATCAGCCAGATCGTGACCTTCTTGCTGCTGGACGCACCCGAGCCCGAAACAAAGCCGCATCCGCCCAGTGCAAAGGTGGAAACGAGCGCAACGGCTCCGACGAGTATGCGGTTCTTCACCAGGTTCACCTTCTGCGAAACGGCACGACGAAATCCAGAACCCGGTGTGGGGGACTGCGGGCGGCGCTCGCACGGGCGTGGCTGGATTTTGGTATGGACCATTGCTCTGGTCAAGTCCCGTTCACCACACGTTCTGCACACCGATCTCTCGCGCACCCGCGCCGGGTAGGGCACCTTGGTAGGGACGAGAGGAGACATAAGATGTCAAATCACACCTATCGGGTCACGGAAATCGTGGGAACCTCCCATGAAGGCGTCGACGACGCCATCCGCAGAGGCATCGCAAGAGCTTCGGAAACGTTGCACAATCTCGATTGGTTCGAGATCACGCAGGTCCGCGGCGAGATCACGGATGGCCGAATCGAGCACTACCAGGTGGGCCTGAAACTGGGCTTCCGGCTCGACGAGACGAGCTGATCCGGCGCGACCGGATCAGGGTCGCTACCGGCCGGCTTCGCCACGTCGCCCTCACGTACGGCCCTCACGCTCCTGCGCGTCCTTGAGCGCGGGAGACACCTTCGCCCAGCGGGCCCGCACCACGGCGAAGCCTGCTTGCTCCGCCGCATCGCAGACGAGTTCGTCATCATCGACCAGCATCCGCACCTCGTGGTCCCGGCCAAGCCGCTTCAGGATCTCCAGCTTGGTGTGCCGGGCCGGCCTGCGGTCGTCGTTGCGGCGCATGTACAACCGTCCCTCGGGCAGCCCCTGTTCCGCCAGCCATGCCACGGTGTCCCGGCGGCACCGCTCGGGCCGCCCGGTGAGATACCTGACCTCGCACTCCTCGGCGCTGCTCAGCGCCAGCCGTACCCCTTCGGGAAGCGGCGGATCATCGACGGCGGCGGAGAAGAAGCTGCTCCAGTCGCGCCGCCGCCCCTCCAGGTAGTGCTGCCGGTGGCCGGTGTCCGCGAGCGTGCCGTCCAAGTCGAATACGGCCAGGGGCCGGTGGTCGCTTCTCACACCCCCCAGCAAATCAGACCAGCGCAACCACCAGGAGCACCAGCACGACCACCCCGGCCACCACTGCGGCGACCCGCAGGGACCGGCGCCGCGACCAGATCGGGAGGACCTCGGGACCATCGCGTCCGGGGAATACATAGAAGACATGGTCGGGATCGTCGGGGATCGCGACCGCGGCCAGTTGCAGCCGGCCGATGTCCACACGTCTGGCCACTTCACCCTGGCGCGGCACGAGGGCCGATTCGATGGCCTCGATGTGGGCGGGGTCCAGACCGTCGGGGAGCGGATCGCCGGCCGAGGTCAGAGTGACCCGTTCCCACGCACCGGCGCGTCCGGTCTGCTGCCGGACGCGCAGCGGCGGCGCCGGCTCCGGCAGTTTCAACGGGGTCCGTTCGGGTGCGTGTCCGACCGACCCCCCGGTCCACAGGGTGACCAGGCCCGTGCCGTCGCACGGGGTATGTTCCGTCGACCTCTCGCCCTCGCAGACCGGGCAGGGCCTGAAGCCCGTGTCGTCGCACTGCGGACACTTCTTGGTGCCCCATCCGCGACATTCCGGACAAGCGGTGCGGGGTTTGTGACACTTCAAGCAGGTGGTCCGGCCGGCAGCGGACTTCCCCCGCGCCGACTCGGCCGTCGCGCGGCCCTTGCGGCGTTCACCCGTGCCGTCGCACCAGGTGCACGGTTCGACGCCTTTGCAGGCCGGGCACATCGGGCCGGTGTCGCAGCGCAGCTTCCCCTTGGCCCGGCACCGCGAGCACGGCTGCCGTCCGTCGTCGCAGCCGCAGGGCACCGTTCTCACCGAGCCGCGGAGCACGAGCTCCATCGCCCGCGAAACCGTCGGGTCCTTCGGCGGTTCGACCGGATGGTCGCGCAGATCGCCTTCGTACATGGGCAGTCCCGATGTGTCGTACGTACCGGGCCTGGTCTCCGGCCGCATGGTACGGGTCTCCACGCACCGGACGATCCGCAGGTCGAGCATCGGGAGTTGAGTGATGTCGGCGCCGGTCCGCCGCAGCTGCGGCCCCTGTCCGGGCCGGCCGGTGTGCCGGGCGATCGCTTCGAGGATGTCGTCCTCGGACAGTGAGTCGGCCATGACGGCGCTTCCACCTCCCCGGTAGGCGCGCCCGTGCGCAGGACGCAGCGTGCGGGCGGGACCGTCCGGCACTCAAGAGGGCGTCACGAGGGCCTCACGGGGACCGCCTTGAGGCGTCCGTTACACGACGCGCACGCGCGCGCGGATGTGTGATCATGCACTTACGTTCCGCGCAGATCGCAAAAGGTTGTACCGGATGCACATGGAATCAAAAGCGTTTGTAAAGCTATATTCAGGTTTGTGGCATCCAACGTTAATCATGTGAAGCGAATACTCCTGCGTTCAGGGAAGAGCCCCTACGACGTCGTCCCTGTCGAGCGCGCTCTCCATGAGGACGTGTTCGCCACCAACTCGGGCAATCTGATCTTCAGCGACGCCGCTCACAAGATCCTTCAGACGCCACGTTCGGAGGTGGTGTCGAACGGCATCACCACCAGGGTCACCGACGCCGACCGGATCAACAGCGAGTACGACGTCTTCGTCATCCCGCTCGCCAACGCCTTCCGGCCGTCCTTCGAGCGCCAGCTGGAGCGCCTGACGCAGCTCATCTCGAAACTGAAGATCCCGGTCGTCGTCCCGGGTGTGGGCGCCCAGACCGGGGTCAATTACTCCGCGGACCGGCTGCGGGCCATGCAGCCGACGGTCCACGCGTTCGTCTCGGCCGTGCTCGACCACAGCGCCTCCATCGGCGTGCGCGGGGAGTTCACCGAGCGGTATCTGCGGGACATGGGTTTCCGTGACGTGGACGTCATCGGCTGTCCCTCATTGTTCCTCAACGGCAGCAGGCTCGACATCCGGGAGAGCGGCCGGGCACTCGGGCCCGAGTCCCGGATCGCCGTCAATGGATCGCACGACGCGGTGCGGAAGCACAAGCTCGGGCAGATCATCAACCGTACCCACGCACGCTACCCCCACCTCCGGTTCATCGGTCAGAACCTCTCCGAGGCGCGTCAGCTGCACTGGCGCGACCTGTCCCATCAGAACGCCTCGCTGACCGACATCCCCACCCACCCCGACCACCCCATGTACGGGGAGGACAAGGTCCGGGTGTACATCGACCCGGTCACCTGGATGGACGACCTGCGGGGCTTCGACTTCTCCTTCGGCTCCCGGATCCACGGCAACATCGCGGCGCTACTGGCCGGAACGCCCGCCACCGTGCTCTGCGGCGACTCCCGGACGCTGGAGCTGTGCCGCTACTTCGACATCCCGCACCGGATGCTCACCGAGGTCCCCTCCGACCTCGACCCCGCCGACCTCCGTGCCGAGGCGGACTTCGGGCCGCTGATGCGCGGTCACCAGGAGCGGTTCGACCGGTTCATGAACTTCCTGGACAAGAACGGCCTGGAGAACACCTTCACCCACGGCGACGGCGGTGCGGCCTTCGAGACACGGATGAGCCAACTGGCCTTCCCTCCGGGCGTCCGCCCCTGGGTCGGCGCCGACGCCTCCACGATGGGTGCGCGACTCAACTGGCTCCAGTCCCAGCTGACGGACCTCACCACCCAGAACACCCAGCTCAAGCGGAAGCTCGCGAAGAACCCCGCGCTGCCCGTCCAGCGCTCCACGTACCAGCGGGCCCGCAGTGTCGTGGGAAGGCCCATCAAGCGCGCCCTGCGTCCGTCGCGCTAGGGCCTGCCCCGACCTGATCCGCGGCCGGTCCGGCAGGGCCGGCCTCCGGTCGTTCGGGGCCCGCACCTACAGGCCTCGCCGCTCCTGAGCGACTCCTGACGCCTAGAATCGGAGTGTTTGTCCCCAGGCCGTCGGCCCCGCCCCGATCCGTACGGAGTCCCCGCTCACATGTCCACCCCCCACGATCCGTACGTCCGGGTGCGCGGCGCCCGTGAGCACAATCTCCAGGACGTCTCGGTCGACATCCCGCGCGACACTCTCACCGTGTTCACCGGCGTCTCGGGCTCCGGAAAGTCCTCCCTCGCGTTCGGGACGATCTACGCCGAGGCGCAGCGCCGCTATTTCGAGTCCGTCGCCCCGTACGCCCGCCGGCTGATCCATCAGGTGGGTGCGCCCGCGGTCGGTGAGGTCACCGGGCTGCCGCCCGCAGTCTCGCTGGAGCAGCGCCGCTCGGCGCCCGGTGCCCGTTCGTCCGTCGGGACGGTCACCACGCTCTCCAACTCCCTGCGCATGCTGTTCTCCCGCGCCGGGGAGTACCCGGCCGGTGCCGAACGGCTGGACTCCGACTCCTTCTCGCCGAACACCGCCGCCGGGGCGTGCCCGCAGTGCCACGGTCTCGGCCGCATCCACCGCACCACCGAGGAGCTGCTCGTTCCCGATCCCTCGCTCCCGATCCGGGACGGTGCGATCGCCGCCTGGCCGGGGGCCTGGCAGGGCAAGAACCTGCGCGATGTGCTGGACGCGCTGGGCTACGACATCGACCGTCCGTGGCGTGAGCTCGACGCCGCGGACCGGGAGTGGATCCTGTTCACCGATGAGCAGCCGGTGGTGACGGTCCATCCGGTGCGTGATGCCGGGCGCATCCAACGCCCTTACCAGGGAACGTACATGAGTGCCCGCCGCTATGTGATGCACACCTTCGCGGACTCCAAGAGCCGCACGCTGCGGGCGAAGGCCGAGCGCTTCCTGACCAGTGCCCCCTGCCCGGTCTGCGGCGGCAGCCGGCTGCGTCCCGAGGCGATGGCGGTCACGTTCGCCGGCCACTCGATCGCCGAACTGGCCGCGCTTGCGCTCACCTCTCTCGCCGAGGTGCTGCGCACGGCGGGCGGCAGTGACACGGCGCGGGTGCTGACGGCGGACCTGCTCGCCCGGATCGAGACGGTCACCGAGCTCGGCCTCGGCTACCTCAGCCTGGACCGTACGGCTCCGACACTGTCCTCCGGCGAGTTGCAACGGCTGCGGCTCGCCACTCAGTTGCGCTCCGGTCTTTTCGGTGTCGTCTATGTGCTGGACGAGCCGTCGGCCGGTCTGCACCCGGCGGACACCGAGTCGCTGCTGGGGGTGCTCGGGCGGCTGAAGGAGGCCGGGAACTCGGTCTTCGTCGTGGAGCATCAGATGGATGTGGTGCGCCGGGCGGACTGGCTGGTCGATGTGGGACCGCTGGCCGGTGAGCACGGGGGCCGAGTGCTGCACAGCGGTCCCCCGGCCGGACTTGCGGAGGTGACGGAGTCGGCGACCCGGCGCTTCCTCTTCGACGACGGGCCCGCTCCGGTGCGGGAGGTGCGTACGCCGTCGGGGTGGCTGAAGCTGAACGGGGTCGACCGTCACAATGTGCGGGGTGTGGACGCGGAGTTCCCGCTCGGGGTTTTCACGGCCGTCACCGGCGTCTCGGGGTCGGGGAAGTCGACCCTGGTCGGTCAGGTGCTGGCCGGTGTCCTCGCCGACCGGCAGGCCTCCGCCACCGCCGATCTGCCTGCGGAGCGTCCCACGGCCGGGTGTGCGTCGGCGGAGGGGCTGGAGGCGGTGGACCGTCTCGTTCAGGTCGACCAGAAGCCGATCGGCCGTACCCCTCGGTCCAATCTGGCCACATACACCGGGCTCTTCGATGTCGTGCGGAAGCTGTTCACCGAGACGGACACGGCGCGCGAGCGCGGCTACAAGGCCGGACGGTTCTCCTTCAATGTGGCGGGCGGGCGGTGCGAGACCTGCCAGGGCGAGGGGTTCGTCTCCGTTGAACTCCTCTTCCTGCCCAGTACGTACGCGCCCTGCCCGGACTGTCACGGTGCGCGGTACAACCCGGAAACCCTGGAGGTCACCCTGCGCGGTCTCGACATCGCGCAGGTGCTGGATCTGACGGTGGAGTCGGCGGCCGGGTTCTTCGCCGGTACGCCCGCCGCCGAGCGCAGCCTGCGGACACTGCTCGACGTCGGGCTCGGCTATCTGCGGCTCGGTCAGCCCGCCACGGAGCTGTCGGGCGGCGAGGCCCAGCGAATCAAGCTCGCCGCCGAACTCCAGCGAACCCGCCGAGGCCACACCGTATATCTGCTCGACGAGCCCACGACCGGGCTGCACCCCGCCGATGTCGAGGTGCTGATGCGGCAGTTGCACGGTCTGGTCGACGCAGGCAACACGGTGGTGGTCGTGGAGCACGACATGGCGGTGGTGGCGGGTGCCGACCGGGTGATCGACCTCGGTCCCGGTGGCGGCGACCGGGGCGGCCGGATCGTGGCGGCGGGACCACCCGCCGAGGTCGCGCGTACGGAGGGCAGCCGTACGGCGGCCTACCTCAGGGCGGCCCTCCGTATCACCTGAGGGCTCAATCGGGTTCAACTCCACTATTTCCACTGAGAGTTGCCGCATCAGGCAAGCAATGGGAAATGAAAAGGCAAAGAACATTGACCGCAGGCTGGTCCAGACCAATTATGGGCATGCCTCACGGCCGCTCCATGCCGTGCGGCATGTGACCCCCGGCCGGGATTCACAGGAACGGGCCGCGCCCCCGACCGGGCGGCGCGGTTGAGCCGTGCGATCCGCCCGTTGTCCCACCCCGCTGGGAGCACCCCATGAGACGTCCAAGAACACTCGGCGCAGTCCTGAGTGTCCTGGCAACGACCGTCGCGTCCGCCGGCCTGGTCCTCGGATCAGGCGCCGGCGCGCAGGCCGCCACGACCGCCGCCACTCCCCTGCCCGCGCATGTCTTCGCCCCGTACTTCGAGGCGTACAACGCAGACAGCCCGGCCGCTCTCTCGGAGCAGTCCGGTGCCAAGTATCTGACCATGGCCTTCGTCCAGACGGAGGCCCGCGGTTCCTGCACCCCGTACTGGAACGGCGATTCGGGCCAGCCCATCGCCCAGTCCGAATTCGGCGCCGACTTCACCACCATCCGGTCGCGCGGCGGCGATGTGATCCCGTCGTTCGGCGGCTACGCGGCCGACAACGGCGGCACCGAGATCGCCGACAGCTGCACCAGCGTCGACTCCATCGCTGCGGCATACGAGAAGGTCATCACGACCTACGACGTGTCCCGCCTCGACATGGACATCGAGGACAACTCGCTGGAGAACAGCGCAGGAATCGACCGCCGCAACAAGGCGATCAAGAAGGTGCAGGACTGGGCCGCCGCCAACGGGCGCCCGGTGCAGATCTCCTACACCCTGCCCACCACCACGAGCGGCCTCGCCGACAGCGGTCTGGCGGTGCTGGAGAACGCCGTGTCCAACGGCACCGGGGTCGACGTCGTGAACCTGATGACGTTCGACTACTACGACGGCGCCTCGCACACCATGGCACAGGACACCCAGACGGCGATCACCGGCCTGAAGGGCCAGCTGGCCGGCCTGTACCCGGCGAAGACCGACGCCCAACTGTGGGGCATGACCGGCATCATCGAGATGCCGGGCATCGACGACTACGGCCCGGCCGAGACGTTCACCACGGCCGACGCCACCTCGGTCTACAACTGGGCCGTGTCCAAGGGCGTCAGCACCCTGTCGTTCTGGGCGCTGCAGCGCGACAACGGAGGCTGCCCCGGCACCGGGGGCAGTGACAGCTGCTCCGGCATCGCGCAGGACACGTGGTACTTCTCCCACACCTTCGAGCCCTTCACGAGCGGCGCCGGTCCGGTGACGGACGACTACTCGGTGGCCGTCGCGCCCGGTTCGGCCACGGTCGCCCCCGGTGGCTCCACCACGGCGACCGTGAACACCGCGGTCACCTCCGGCAACGCGAAGACCGTCGCGCTGACGACGAGCGGGGCGCCCGCCGGGGTGACGGCGACGCTCAGCCCGGCCTCGGTCACCGCAGGGGGTACGTCGAAGCTGACGGTGAACGCGTCGGCTTCCGCGGCGCCCGGCACGTACAGGATCAATGTGACCGGCACCTCGGGCACGCTCAGCCGCGCGGCGGCCTTCACCCTGGCGGTGTCGGGTCCGGGTGGCGGCACCGGCGCCCTGGTCAACGGCGACTTCGAGACGGGTTCGCTGAGTCCCTGGACCTGTGAGTCCGGTGGCGCAGTCGTCTCCACCCCGGTGCACGGCGGTTCGCACGCGCTCGCTGCGGCAGCCGGCTCGTCGCAGACGGGCGAGTGCACACAGACGCTCACCCTGTCTCCCAACACCAAGTACACACTGATTGGTTGGGTGCAGGGCAACTACGGCTACCTCGGTGTGCGGGGCGACGCCTCGGCGAGCACCTGGGGTTCGTCGAGCGGCTATGCCAAGCAGTCGGTGGCGTTCACCACGGGCTCGACCGGCACGGTGACCGTCTATCTGCACGGCTGGTACGCGCAGGGCACGGTCTACGGCGACGACATCTCGGTGACGTCCTGACCTGCCGGAGCATCTGAGACTTCCTGGCCCCGGAGGCGGGCGGCCTCCGGGGCCGGGAACCCGTCCGCCTGCTCAGCGGTGCACCTTGCGGGTCGCCCGCAGCCACTCCTTGTTCATGGCCGAGATCGACGGCAGCGGAATGCCCTTCGGGCAGGCTGTGGCGCACTCCCCAGTGAGCGTGCAGCCGCCGAAGCCCTCGCTGTCCATCTGCCCGACCATGTCGAGCACCCGGGTCTCGCGCTCGGGGGCGCCCTGCGGCAGGACATTGAGGTGGTTGATCTTCGCCGAGGTGAAGAGCATCGCCGAGCCGTTGGGGCAGGCCGCTACGCAGGCGCCGCAGCCGATGCACTCGGCGTGTTCGAAGGCGAAGTCGGCGTCCGGCTTGGGCACCGGTGTGGCGTGCGCCTCGGGGGCGGTGCCGGTCGGGGCGGAGATGTAGCCGCCCGCCTGGATGATCCGGTCGAAGGCCGAGCGGTCCACGACCAGGTCCTTGACGACCGGGAAGGCAGAGGCGCGCCACGGTTCGATGTCGATCGTGTCGCCGTCCTCGAAGGACCGCATGTGGAGCTGACAGGTGGTGGTGCGCTCGGGGCCGTGGGCGTCGCCGTTGATGACGAGGCTGCAGGCGCCGCAGATGCCTTCGCGGCAGTCGTGGTCGAAGGCGACGGGGTCGTCGCCGGCGAGGATGAGTTCCTCGTTGAGGGTGTCGAGCATTTCCAGGAACGACATGTCCTGCGAGATGCCGTCCACCTGGTAGGTGGACATGGCGCCGGGGGCGTCGGCGTTCTTCTGGCGCCAGACGCGCAGGGTGAGCTTCATGCGTAGCTCCGCTGAGTGGGGTGGACGTACTCGAAGACGAGGTCTTCCTTGTGCAGGACGGGGGCCTCGCCGGTGCCGGAGAACTCCCAGGCGGCGGCGTAGGAGAATTCCTCGTCCCGGCGGGCGGCTTCGCCGTCCGGGGTCTGTGACTCCTCGCGGAAGTGGCCTCCGCAGGACTCGGCGCGGTGCAGGGCGTCGAGGCACATGAGCTCGGCGAGCTCCAGATAGTCGACGATGCGGTTGGCCTTCTCCAGCGACTGGTTGAACTCCTCGCCGGTGCCGGGGACCTTGATGCGGCGCCAGAACTCCTCGCGGATCTGCGGGATCCGGTCGAGCGCCTTGCGCAGCCCTTCCTCGGTGCGGGCCATGCCGCAGTACTCCCACATGAGTTCGCCGATCTCGCGGTGGAAGGAGTCGGGGGTGCGGTCGCCGTCGACGGAGAGCAGCAGGTTCAGCCGGTCCTCGGTGTCCGCGACGACCTCTTCCACGGCGGGGTGCGAGGCGTCGACCTCGTCGTGGTGGGGGTTGCGGGCCAGGTAGTCGTTGATGGTCGACGGCAGGACGAAGTAGCCGTCGGCGAGGCCCTGCATCAGTGCGGAGGCGCCGAGCCGGTTGGCGCCGTGGTCGGAGAAGTTGGCCTCGCCGATGGCGAAGAGGCCGGGAATGGTGGTCTGGAGGTCGTAGTCGACCCAGAGTCCGCCCATCGTGTAGTGCACGGCGGGGTAGATCCGCATCGGGGTCTCGTACGGGTTCTCCGCGGTGATCCGCGCGTACATGTCGAAGAGATTGCCGTACTTCTCCTCGACCTTGGCCCTGCCCATCCGCTGGATGGCTTCGGCGAAGTCCAGGTAGACGCCCTGTCCGCCGGGGCCGACGCCGTGGCCCTCGTCGCAGACGTTCTTCGCGGCGCGGGAGGCGATGTCCCGGGGTACGAGGTTGCCGAAGGCGGGGTAGATGCGCTCCAGGTAGTAGTCGCGCTCGTCCTCGGGGATCTCGTTCGCGGGGCGGTTGTCACCCTTGGCCTTCGGCACCCAGATACGGCCGTCGTTGCGCAGCGACTCGCTCATCAGCGTCAGCTTGGACTGGTGGTCGCCGGTGCGCGGGATGCAGGTGGGGTGGATCTGGGTGAAGCAGGGGTTGGCGAAATAGGCGCCGCGACGATGGGCGCGCCAGATGGCGGTGGCGTTGGAGTTCATGGCGTTCGTCGACAGGTAGAAGACGTTGCCGTAGCCGCCGCTGGCCAGGACGACCGCGTCGGCAAAGTAGGTGTCGATCTTCCCGGTGACGAGGTCGCGGGCGACGATGCCGCGGGCCTTGCCGTCGACGATGATCAGGTCGAGCATCTCGGTGCGGGCGTGCAGTTCGACGTTGCCGGCGGCGATCTGCCGGGACAGCGCCTGGTAGGCGCCGAGGAGGAGCTGCTGGCCTGTCTGGCCGCGGGCGTAGAAGGTACGGGAGACCTGGACGCCGCCGAAGGAGCGGTTGTCGAGGAGGCCGCCGTACTCGCGGGCGAAGGGGACGCCCTGGGCGACGCACTGGTCGATGATCTCCACGGAGATCTGGGCGAGCCGGTGGACATTGGACTCGCGGGCGCGGAAGTCGCCGCCCTTGACCGTGTCGTAGAACAGCCGGTGGATCGAGTCGCCGTCGTTGCGGTAGTTCTTCGCGGCGTTGATGCCACCCTGCGCGGCGACGGAATGGGCGCGGCGGGGCGAGTCCTGGAAGCAGAACTGGACGACGTGGTAGCCCTGTTCGGCCAGCGTCGCCCCGGCCGAACCGCCGGCGAGGCCGGTGCCGACGACGATGACGGTGTGCTTGCGCCGGTTGGCCGGGTTGACGAGCCTGGCCTCGAAGCGGCGGGTGTCCCAGCGTCCGGCGACGGGCCCCTCGGGGGCCTTGGTGTCGACGACGGGCGCGCCCGTCCCGTAATGCGAGTAGTCGGTCATGTCAGCTCACGACTCCGGTCATGACGGCGACGGGTACGGAGATGAAGCCCACCGTCAGCACCAGTGCGAGGACGTTGGCGATGGTCTTGAGTGCACGGTCACGGGTCGCTCTGCCCGCGCCGAGGGTCTGGGCGGCGCTCCAGAAGCCGTGCTGGACGTGGAGTCCGAGGGCGAGCATGGCGACGATGTAGACGGTGTTGCCGTACCAGGTGGAGAAGGTGTCGATGACGTTCTGGTACGGGTGCCCGGACTGGAATCCGCCGGAGTGCACGGTGCCCGTCGTCAGGTCGAGGATGTGCCAGACGATGAACAGGGCGAGGATGATCCCGCCCCAGCGCATGGTCCGGGTGGCATAGGTGGCGCGCGGCTTCTTGTGAACGTACTTGGCGGGGCGTGCCCTGATGTCGCGGCGGCTCAGCTGGTACGCGGAGGTGGCGTGCAGCACCACGGCGGCGACGAGCACGACGCGGACGATCCACAGGGCCCACTCGTAGTGCAGGAAGGGCTCGCCCATGGTCCGCAGCCAGTGCGCGTAATGGTTGAACTCGCCGGATCCGAAGAAGATCTTCAGGTTGCCGATCATATGGACAACCAAGTACAGGAGCATGATCAGGCCACTCACGGCCATGATCGTCTTCTTGCCGACGGACGAGTCCCAGAGCGTACGTGTCATGGACGGCCGTCGGTCCGTCCGTGTTGCCAGTGCCATGAACACGACGCTAGGGCCGAAAGGCCCCATCAGTCCAAGACATGGAGCTGCTCATCTTCATAGGCATGGGCTATCGTGACCGCTAAGCTGAGTGTATGCAATTCCAGCAGCTGACGTACTTCGTGGCCGTGGCCGAGACCCGTCACTTCACCCGTGCCGCTGAGGAGGTGCATGTCTCGCAGCCCTCGCTCTCCCAGCAGATCAGGGCGCTGGAGAACGAGCTGGGGGCGGAGCTGTTCAGCCGGGCCCGCGGCAACATCACCCTCACCGATGCGGGCGAGGCCCTGCTGCCGCTCGCCCGGCGCATCCTCGCGGACGCCGACACCGCACGCCACGAGGTGCAGGAGCTGGCTCAGCTGCGCCGGGGCCGGGTCCGGCTCGGCGCGACGCCCAGCCTCTGCACGGGCCTGCTCCCCGACGTACTGCGCGCCTTCCACGACCGGCATCCGGGGATCCAGCTGCTGCTGGAGGAGGGCGGCTCGCTCGACCTCGTACGGGAGCTGGCGCGGGGCTCACTCGATCTGGCCCTCGTCGTGCTGCCGCTGCCCGCGGCGTCCCCCGCGCTCACCACGGTCGAGCTGCTCCAGGAGGACCTGGTCGTGGTGTCGTCGGCACGGGCGCCGCGGCCCGGCCGGGGCGGGAGCGTGCGGATCGCCGACCTTCAGGGGGAATCCCTGGTCATGTTCCGGCACGGCTACGACCTGCGCGAACTGACGGTCGCCGCCTGCCGGGCGGAGGGCTTCGAGCCGTCGTTCACGGTGGAGGGCGGGGAGATGGACGCGGTGCTCGGCTTCGTCCGGGCGGGGCTCGGGATCGCGGTGGTGCCCAGCATGGTCGCCGTCCGGGCCGGCCACGACCTGCGGACCACACCGCTGGCCCGCCCGGGCCTGCGGCGCACGATCGCGCTCGCGCACCGCAGCGATGTGGCTCCGCCGCGCGCGGCACGCGAGCTGCAGAAGGTGCTGCTCGCGAGCCGGACGGGCTGAGTCGGCCCGGGCCGCCGGTCACGCGGCCGCCGGCCGCGCTTTGTCCTCGATCTCCCCCATGGCCTCAAGGGCATGGGAGACCCCCTCGGCGGGCTTGATTTTCCCGGACCGGCCTTCTCCTGCGGGTGCCGGACGGGCCGGTCACGCCCGTCCGGCCCTCACACCGCGTCAGCCAGCAGCAGTGAGTGGATCCGGTCGGGCGCACCGGGGCGGGCGTAGTACCACCCCTGGGCCGTGTCGCACCCCAGCTCCCGCAGCTGCTCCGCCTGGGCCCCGGTCTCCACGCCCTCCACCGTGACCGCGAGGTCCAGGCTGTGCGCCAGCGAGACGATTCCCTCGACGATCTTCAGATCGACCGGGTCCGCCGGATGCCGCTGCATGCCCTGCGTGAAGGAACGGTCCAGCTTGAGCACGCTCACCGGAAGCCGGCGCAGGTTCGCCAGGTTCGAGTACCCGGTGCCGAAGTCGTCGAGCGCTATGTCGACGCCCATGTCAGCCAGTTGCCGCAGCGGCTTGAGCAGATCGTCGTCCGCACCGATGAGCGCGGACTCGGTGACCTCCAGGCACAGGGCCCCGGGTTCGAGCCCCGACCGCTCCAGCACGTCGACCGTCTCGGCGACCAGCCGCGGATGGTGCAGCTGGGTCGGCGAGAGGTTGACATTGATCCGCAGCGGACCGCCGTCGGTGTGCCGCTCCTGCCAGAAGTTGGCCTGGCGCACGGACTCCTCCAGCACCCAGCGGCCGAGCGGCACGATCAGCCCGGTGTGCTCGGCGAGCGGGATGAACCGGTCGGGACCGAGCACCCCGTGCTGCGGGTGGCACCAGCGCACCAGTGCCTCCGCGCCGTGCACCGTGCCGTCGCCGAGGTGCACGAGGGGCTGGTACTCGATGAAGAACTCACCGCGCTCCAGCGCGGCCGGCAGTGCGGTGGTCAGCCCGTGCCGGGTGATGGCACGGGCATCCGCCTCGGCGTCGGCGAGCTCGAAGCGGTTGCCGCCCGCCGACTTGGCCCGGTACATCGTGATGTCGGCGCTGCGCAGCACCTCGGCGGCGCTGCGTTCGCCGGCCGGCCCTTCGACGATCCCGATGGATCCGCGTACGGTCAGCTCACGGCCCTCCAGCCGGATCGGGGTTCCGAGCACGCCGAGGATGCGGCAGGCCAGCTCGTCGACCTCCGTCCGGGTGTCGGGGCCGGTGGTCAGGGCCACGAACTCGTCGCCGCCGAGCCGCGCCACCATCTCGCCGGGCGCGGTCGCACAGCTCTGCAGCCGGTCGGCCACCTCGACCAGCAGCCGGTCCCCCGACGCGTGGCCGAGGCTGTCGTTGATCGCCTTGAAGCCGTCGAGGTCCAGGTAGCACAGGCCGAAGCGGCTGCCGTCGTCGGCGGAGAGCGCCTTCTCCAGCCGTTCGAAGAACAGCGTCCGGTTGGGCAGCCCGGTGAGCGCGTCATGCGTGGCCTCGTACCGCAGCCGCAGGTTGAGCAGCCGGCGCTCCGTGGTGTCCTCCAACAGCGCCAGCTGATACTCCGGTCTGCCCTCGGAGTCACGCAACAGTGACACCGTCAGATTGGTCCACAGCACGGTGCCGTCGTTGCGGTAGTACGGCTTCTCGACCCGGTAGTGCTCGCGTTCGCCGCGTACCAGCTCGTTGTAGTACTTCCAGACCTGCGGCGAGTCCTCGGGGTGGACCCACTCGTTGACCTTGTGGCTGCGCACATGGTGTTCGAGCCCGCCGAACATCCGGGTGAGCGTGTCGTTGACCTCCAGCACATTGCCGTCCAGGTCGGCGATCCCGATGCCGACGGCCGCGTCCTTGAAGACGGCGCGAAAGCGTGCCTCGGTGGCGTGCAGAGCCTGCTCGGCGTCCGAGCGGGCGGTGAGCGCCGAGCGGGCGATGGCCTCCTGTTCGGCGAGGGTCCGCTCGCGCAGCGCCTGGGTGAAGCCGCCCGCGAGGGCGTGCTGTATCCGGGCGCAGCGGGCCCTGCTGTCCTCGGTCGACAGCGCCGTCGCACCGTTGCTGCCGCAGTAGAGCACGAGGTACGAGTCGATGACGCCGAGCGTGCTGCTGAGCGCGTCCGGGTCCGTGCAGTGCGCGGTGACGAGGGCGACGCCCACCTCGCTCGCGGGCGCCGAGTCGAAGGGCCGGGCGTGCAGGATGTCGCTGAGCCCACGGGCCAGCGGCAGCAGATGCTGTTCGAACTCGGAGCGCGTCATGGAGGTGGCCGTCGAGGGGAAGATGGCCCGGCTCCAGATCGTGGCGAATCTTCGGAGCCGGTCCTCGGGGCCGTCGGGCTCCGTGTCGGGCGCTCCGGACGATTGGGCGGGAATGCTCACGCCTTGCGTCCCACTCCTGCGAAGCCCGAGAAGGCAAATGGGTCCTCGTGCTCCACCGGAAGAGGGGTGTCGGGGCGCCAGTTCGGCATCGACACGAGTCCGGGCTCGACCATCTCGTACCCCTCGAAGAAGCGGGCGACCTCGTCGCGCGATCGCATGACCAGGGGGTTGCGGATGTTCTTGTAGACGCCGACGGTGCCGCCCGCCTGCTCCTGGGTCAGCGGAATCCCCTCGTACGAGGCGTGGGTGATGACGATGAGGCTGCCGGGGGCGAGTGCCTCGCGCAGCTCGGCGACCGCGGTGTGCGGGTCGTCGGAGTCCTCGATGAAGTGGAGTACGGCGACGAGCAGCAGGGCCACCGGTCGGTCCAGGTCGAGCAGTTCGCAGATCGCCGGGCTTTTCACGATCTCCTGCGGGCGGCGCAGATCCGCGGCGACGATCACCGCCCGGTCGTTTCCTTCGAGTACGGCCCGGCTGTGCGCGACAGCAACGGGGTCGTGATCGACATACGCCACCCGGGCCTCGGGGGCGGCCGCCTGTGCGACTTCGTGCACATTGCCGAAAGTCGGTATTCCGGAACCGATGTCCAGAAACTGGGTGATGCCCTCGCTCGCCGCATAACGCACGGCCCTGCGCATAAAGGCGCGATTCGCCTGCATGATCTTGGGGAGTCCCGGCATGAACTCCATGGCCTTGCGAGCCGCTTCCCGGTCCACCTCGAAATTGTGCGATCCGCCCAGATAGAAGTCGTACATGCGAGACACGCTCGGCACCGAAATGTCTATGCCTTGCGGTGCCCAGGCGGGACGCTCCATCGATGTCTCCAACAAGTCGCCACGGCGGTCCGGCCATGTTCATGGTCAGTGTTGACCAGAGGCTACTGATCGACCGCCAGGAGAGCGAGCGGAAACGGAAATTAGTCGTCCGTTATTGGTCACACACCAGTGGCATGTGCAACCGGCCCGTCGCTGCGTGTGACATTCGACGACGGACCGGCCCCGGACAGGTGTTGTCCGGCTACTTGGGGGCGCCCACCAGTTTGGCGTCGGGTGACACCGCGTACCATGTCCCCCCGACGCCCTGGCCGTTGGTGTCTCCGGGCTTCACATCGCCGGAGAAGGTGTAGATCGGCCAGCAGTCGATGGCTTGTTGCTTGATTCCGTCGGGCCGATTGAAGGTGACAAAGCCCTTGGTGGTGACGCCTTTGACGTCATTCTTTGCCAATGGGGCAACGACCGGCCACTTCGAGAGGCAGGCACCTGTGCAGGCCGACTTCATCGGCCATGCGACGTCCTTCTTGAACCGATAGACCGTCATGCCGCGCTTGTCCACGACGATCTCTCCGAGTTTCGGATCCTCGCGGACCGAAAGCCCCGCGAGTTCGGCCGGTTCGGCGCCGGCCGGGCTGTCGGCGTTCACCGCGGCCTTCTTGCCGTCCGGTGCGGACGCGAACCAGGTGCCGCCCACGCCCTGCCCATTGGCGTCGCCCGGCGCGGTGTCCTTGGCATAGCGGTACATCGGCCAGCCCGCAATGGTGAGTTGCTGGGTGCCGTCGGAGCGGGTGACCTTGCCGATCAGAGCGGGATCGGTACCGGCCACCGCCGTGACATTGCCCGCGGGCACCACCGGCCAGATCTTCGCGCAGTCGCCTTCGCAATTCGACTGGGGCGGACTCGCGGTGTCCTTGTCGAAACGGTAGAGCGTGAATCCTTCGCTGTCGACAAGGACTTTGCCGAGCTTCTTGCTGTTCCACACCCCGAGCCGGCCGGCCTGCTTGCCCGTGGCGCCCTGGTCCGTGCCGTCCGTGCCGTCCGAGCCGTAGCCGCTGCCGGAGCCGTAGCCGCTGTCCGATCCGTAGCCGCTTCCCGCCTCCTGGCCGGCCGGGCTGGCGTTGCCCACGTTCTGCCCGTTGGGGGTCTCGGTCCCCTTGTCCTGACCGCACGCCGTCGTCAGCGCCAACAGGGCCGCCGCCGTGACTGCGAGCGAGGCGTTCCGCCAGGTGTTCATGTCAACTCCCGTTCATATGAAGCCAGTTGTGACGCGCCCTCGCGCCGTCCATGGCCCTAGGTACGGGCGGCGGACCCCTCTTTGTTCAACGCGTTCACAGAATTTCCCTGAGCCGCAAACCCCCGGCGGCCCATGTCCCCACCATCAGGGGAATCCGGTCCGCCCAGGGCGTGCCGCGCGACCGGCCGGAACATGCTCCCCGTCGTGTACGGATCACTCATAGGGCGGCTCACGGCAGCCGTCGTACTTCTCTGGATGCTGACCGCCCCGGCACCCGCGGTGGCGGACAACTGCGCGTACGCCTCCATCGGGGAGGACGGCGGGAGTTCGGCGGTCGCCACATCGGGCAACGGTCACTGTCACGCCGGCCCGGCGCCCAAGCCGACTCCACCGCCCGCCCCGCCACCGCCCGCCCCGCCACCTCCACCACCTCCACCCCCACCACCGCCACCCCCACCACCGCCCCCCGCACCGCCGCGTCCGGAACCGGAGCCTGTGCCACCGCCCCCTTCACCCTCGCCCTCGCCCTCCGTACGCCCCGCACCTCCCGCGCCCCGGCCCGTGGCGCTCCCCGCCTACCGCAAGCCGCCGCGCAAGGTCCCGCGCCGCGGCTCCTCCCTGGTCACCCTCACCCTGCTGATCACAGCCCCCGCGGTGTTCGCCGTCGCCGTGCTGCGTCCCCGCTCCCGATGACCTCCGGAGGAACCCATGTCGGAATGGCTTGTTCTCACCCTCGCCATGGTCGCGGCGAGCGCCGTCGTCCTGACCATCGCCGTACTCAACAATCGCCGGATCGGAGACGATGACGACCCGTCCGAGACACCTGACGTCATCGAGTACATGACGATGATGATCGGCGTGGTCTACGCGATCGTGCTGGGCCTCGCCATCGCGGGCGTCTGGGAGGGCCGCAGCGCGGCCCAGGAGTACGTACGCCAGGAGGCCCAGGCGCTGCACGAGGTGAACGTCCGCTCCTCCGTCTACCCGGCCGGCGTACGTACGCGCATCCGCGCCGATGTCGACGCCTACGTCCACCACGTCGTCCACGACGAGTGGCGGTCGATGACCGAACACGGCTCACTCACCGACGAGGGGGCCCGGCTCCTCGGCAAGGTACGCACCGACGTCACCGACTACCGGCCGAGGAACGATCACGAGGGGCAGGCCTATCAGCCACTGGTCGATCAGGTCGCCGCAGCCGATGACGCGCGCAGTGCACGCGGACAGAGCGCCGGTGCGACCATGCCGGGCGTGGTCTGGTTCGGCCTGATCACCGGGGCGCTGGTGACCGTCGGGCTGATCTTCACGCTGCAGATCCGCAGAACCTTCCGCGAACTGCTCCTGGCCGGCCTCTTCAGCGTCCTGATCGCCTTTCTGCTCTTCCTGATCTGGGACTTCGACTCCCCCTTCGGCCGGGGCATCTCGGCCACCGCGGCGCCGTTCCTCGATCTGTTCCCCGGCGCGGCGGGCGGATAGCGGTCCGCCGAAATGCGGTCGGTGCGCCGCTCGGGGGAAACCGGTGCCCCGTGCGGCGCACTCGGATCGCGAGCGAAATGCGCGACTTCTAGCGTTTGGCGCGTCGAGGTGCATTTCTGACGCCATGTGGAAATTCGTTCCGCAACTGCTCCTCGGGGACCCGGAGGATTCACCCATGCGCGCAATAGGTGTCGCACCCGTCGCCCTGCTCGGCGCCGCCGCTCTCGCCCTGACCGCTCCGGCTGCAATCGCATACGCCGAGACGTCGGGAGGCGCGTCCTCCGCGACCGGATACACCGTCACTCCGTCGGTGATCGCGCCGGGGAGCCAGGTCACCCTGGCCGCCCGGGGGTGCTCTACAACCGCCACGGCCGGCTCCGGAGTGTTCGACACGGTCACCATTCCCAGGGGCGGGGCCGTCGCGGCCACGGTCGACTGGGACGCAAAACCTGGCGCCGCCTACGAGGTGACGTTCATCTGCAACACATCACCCGGCTCCACGGCGAAGGCCGGTCTCACGGTCGGCGCGGCCTCCGGCGCACCGACCACGGGTACCCCGGTCTCGTCTGCCGGTGCAGAGGGCGGACTCGGCGGCAGCGTCGACAGGATGAACGCCGCGGAGATCGCCGCCGGAACGGCGCTGGCGGTGGTCACGGCCACCGGCACCATCTATGTCGTACGTGAGCGCAAGGAGAGCCGCCCGCACTGAGAGCAGGGCAGTGCGGCCCGTTACGCCCGTCGCCCCGAGTCCTGTTGCAGGACTCGGGGCGACGGGCGTAACGGGCCCGCGCCACCCGTTCGCCCCTCCCTGATCGCCGCCCGGCCGTCCCGCGCTTAGCGTTCCAAGCGTCGCGACGAAGGGAGAATCATGGGCCGGGACAACTGGCGCGTCGAACGGACCAGGCAGTCGCCGTGGGGCGCCCTCGCCCTGGTGCTGCTCACCGGCCTGGCACTGACGCAAGGCGGCGCGGACTTTTCCCTGGGCCCTCCCCGGCTGGTCGCCGCAACCTCGGTCGACCTCCATCGGGCAGCTCCCGGAGTACCTGTGGCGGGTGCCGCCGCGAAGCCGGATCCGGCGGGGCCGGTGCCTCTCCATGGCAGCCGCACACTCATCGGCGCCGCGGCACCCTGATCCGGTAGCCCCTCTCCGGTCGACGACACCGGCTACGGAGGGTTTTGCACCCGATGGAGGGACCGCTTCCGAGGCAACCGGCAGCTCCGTCCGGGACCTTGCCGCAGCCCGGGCCTGGGCCGGCGCCAGGAGCGGATAGCCTCACTGCCGTGACAGACCAACAGCCTCACCAGTTCGAACGTGGCACAGACGGCCCGAGAGTGATCGTCGCAGGCCTCGACGGGTCCGATTCCTCCATGCATGCCGCGGCGTACGCGGCGGGGCTCGCCCGTCGTCAGGGGGCCATGCTCGCCCTCGTCTATGTCCAGCCCGTGCTGCCCGCGGGGGCCGCGCTCGGTGCACCGGTCGCCGATACGACCGGAGAGGTCGCGGAGGGGCTGGTGAGCGAGATCCGGGAGGCGACGGAGCGGATGAAGGACATATGGGATGTGCGCTGGGAGTTCCACACCTTCCGCGGTGATCCCTACAACGGGCTCGTGACCGCGGCGGACGAGCTGAAGGCCGATGCCGTCGTGGTGGGAGCGTCGGAGTCGGCCGGGCACCGATTCATCGGATCGGTGGCGATCCGGCTGGTGAAGGCAGGCCGTTGGCCCGTCACGGTAGTCCCGTAACCGTCGCGGAACCCTCACCTCCGTGAGACGGCACGCCGTCTTTCGTACCGGCCTCGCCTGGGCCATCATGAGCGCCCGTCAGAGACGGCCGTCAGCGGAGAGGTGACTCATGGCAAGGCTCCGAGTGGGCGAGGGTGTACTGCGCCGCAAGCCGATCGAGCAGATCGACGAGAAGGGGCCGGCGGGGGACGCCACCACTCAGCTCACCAGAACGCTGGGGTTGTGGCAGCTCACGGCGATCGGCGTGGGCGGCATCATCGGTGCGGGAATCTTCACCCTCGCCGGCACGGTGGCGAACGGCACCGCCGGGCCCGCGGTCCTGATCTCCTTCCTGATCGCGGGTGTGGCGAGCGCGGCGGCAGCGTTCAGCTACGCGGAGTTCGCCGGCCTGATCCCGAAGGCCGGCTCCGCCTACACCTACGGTTACGCGGTACTCGGCGAGCTGGTGGGCTGGTTCATCGGCTGGGACCTGCTGCTGGAGTACACGGCGATCGTGGCCGTGGTCGCGATCGGCATCTCCGGCTACTTCAGCTTTCTGCTCGGGGAGATGGGGGTCGAACTGCCGAAGTGGATGCTGGGAGCGCCCGGCACCGGGTCGGGCCATCGGGTGGACCTGTTCGCCGCGCTGCTCTGTCTGCTCGTGGCGTACCTTCTGACCCTCGGCATCAAGAACGCGGCCCGCTTCGAAACCGTCGTGGTCGTCCTGAAGGTCCTGGTCGTCCTGCTGGTCATCGGCGTCGGCGTGTTCCACATCAACACCGCCAACTACAACCCCTTCTTCCCGTTCGGGGTCAGCGGCGCCTTCACCGGTGCGGCCACGGTGTTCTTCGCGGTGTTCGGGTACGACGCCATGTCGACGGCCGCCGAGGAGTCCAAGGACGCCCAGCGGCACATGCCGAAGGCGATCCTGTACTCCCTCGCGATCTCCATGGTGCTCTATGTGGCGGCGTGTCTGGTGCTGACGGGGATGCAGAGCTACAAGGACATCGACCCGGAGTCCGGATTCTCCACGGCCTTCAAGTCGGTGGGGCTCAGCGGGCTCGCCGATGTGATCGCGGTGGGCGCGATCATCGGCATCCTCACGGTGATGTTCACCTTCATGCTCGGCGTGACCCGGGTGTGGTTCTCGATGAGCCGCGACGGGCTGCTGCCGAAGTGGTTCGCCAAGACCCACCCGACCCGGCACGTACCGACCCGGGTGACCTGGATCGTCGGCGCGGCCTCAGCCGTGATCGCCGGATTCCTGCCGATCGGCCAGGCCGCCGAGCTGACGAACATCGGCATTCTGCTGGCGTTCGTGGTGGTGTGCATCGCGGTGATCGTGCTGCGTTACAAGCAGCCCGATCTGCCGCGTACGTTCCGCACCCCCGGCATGCCGTTCGTGCCGGCCCTGGGTGTGGTGTTCTCGATCTGGCTGATCACCTTCCTCCAGTGGCAGACGTGGGTGCGGTTCGCGGTGTGGTTCCTGATCGGTCTGGTGATCTATTTCGGATACTCATACCGGAAGTCGGAGATGGCGAAGACGCCGGACACGGGAGCGGGAACGGGAACGGGTTGATCTGACGCCCGGGGCGCCCGGGCGGCCAGGCGGCCAGGCGGCCAGGGGCAGCGCACCGCCCGCCCGCCGCCCGTACGAACACCGTGCCGCCCACCGCCCACGAACACCCCGTCGACCGCCGCCCGACCGTTCACCGCACCATTCGCCGCACTGTGCGACCGCTCGTCGCACGGAGCCGCCCTTCGCCTGTTCCTCGGCGCCCCGATGCGTTCGTATACGGCAGTCGGCAGCGAAGCGGCAGGGCCACTGCGGGGAAGGGCGTTCACGATGACCACCACGACGACCGATGAGCGGGCCCTGGCGGACCTCCAGCGGGAGCACGGTCCCGCCCTGTACCACTTCCTGCTCGGGCTGACTTTCGGCGACCGGCAGCGGGCCGAGGATCTGCTCCAGGAGACGATGGTGCGGGCCTGGCAGCATCCGGAGGCATTCGACGCCCCGTACGACTCGATGCGGCCCTGGCTCTTCACAGTCGCGCGGCGCCTCGCGATCGATGCGCGCCGCTCCAGGCAGGCCCGGCCGACCGAGGTCAGTGACGTCGTGCTGGAGGCCGCCGCGGGCGAGGAGGACACCGCCGAGTCCACGGTCTCCGCCCTCGATGTGCGCGATGCGGTACGCGCCCTCGGCCCGGAACACCGTGCGGTCCTCGTCCAGATATATTTCCGCGGGCTGAGCGTGGGCGAGACGGCCCGGGCTCTCGGTATTCCGGCGGGCACGGTCAAGTCCCGGTCCTACTACGCGCTGCGTCAGCTCTCCCGTAACCTGCCGGGCTACTCCAGCAGGTCCTCCTCGCTGAGCAGGGCGAGCAGCGACACGGCCTCCGCGACCTCCACATAGTCGGCGGCGCAGCGGTCGCAGGACTGCAGATGGCGACAGACCGTGCGGGTCTCGCCGGCCGTGAGCGCATCGAGAACATAGGCGCCGAGCAACTGCCGCACGTGCGGGCCCTCCCCGGGATCGGCGGTCATCGCATCCTCGTGTCGTGGACGGATCGGGTCGTGACGGATCCTGTCCTTCTGGCCACGCGGGGCGCGCTCCCCCGGTTCAATGCTCCGTGAAGCCCGGAGCCGAGAAGAGAAAGAGGCGATACGGGATGTGCCCGGAACGTCAGGATGGAACCAGTGGGGGCGGGCTGCTGGTCCCGATGGCCTGGATGTACGCCGAGTACATCGCCGACGAGCTGCTGCGGACCGGCGATCTGATGGAGCCGTCCACGCTGGAGTACCGCGCGGGGCGGGACGCGCTCGCGCTCACCGTCTTCCTCTCCGACGGCGGGGTGCCCGATGCCCTGCCCGCGGCCCGGATGGATGAGCTGCGGCTGTTGACGGCGTACGGGGCGGCCTGGCGCGGCTGGGTCTGCGAGCGGCTCGACGTGCTGGAGGCGGCGCCGGGGCCCGGGGCGGATACCGACCTGGCGCTGGCCCGCGTGGCCTGGCGTTGGCTGGAGGAGACCGAGCTGCTCGCGGCCGACCTCGATGCGATCGGTCCGCCGCCCTGGGAACCGATGGGCGGCAAGGCGGACGCGGAGGAGGCGGCCCAGGTGTGGACGCCGGCCTGGCAGCTGGGGCTGCCGCTGGGGCATCTGGCGATCCATCTCCACTGATCGCCGCTCCGCCCGGTGGTCAGGAACCGTGCACCCCCGCACGGTACTTCGGCAGCCGTACCGTGATCTTCATCCCGGCGCCGATGCCCGTCTCGATGACGAGTCCGTAGTCGTCCCCGTACACCTGGCGCAGCCGTTCGTCGACGTTCAGCAGACCGATTCCGGTGGAACGGCCGCCCTCGCCGCGCAGGATGTGGCGCAGGCGTTCCGGGTCCATTCCGGTGCCGTCGTCCTCGATGACGACCTCGGCCTCGGAGCCGGCGTCCAGTGCGCGGATGGTGATGCGGGTCGGGGTCTCCCCTGCTCGAACGGAGTTGAGAGCTCGGGGAAGGGCGACGGCTCCTTCGAGGCCGTGTTTGACGGCGTTCTCGACCAGGGGCTGGAGGCAGAGGAACGGCAGGGCGACGGGCAGCACTTCGGGGGCGACCTGGAGGGTGACCGCGAGCCGTTCGCCGAAGCGGGCCCGTACGAGTGCCAGGTACTGGTCGATGGAGTGGAGTTCGTCGGCGAGGGTGGTGAAGTCGCCGTGGCTGCGGAACGAGTAGCGGATGAAATCGGCGAATTCCAGCAGGAGTTCGCGGGCCCGCTCGGGGTCGGTGCGGACGAACGAGGCGATGGCGGCCAGTGAGTTGAAGATGAAGTGCGGGGAGATCTGGGCCCGTAGCGCCCTGATCTCGGCCTCGATGAGCTGGGTGCGGGATCGGTCGAGTTCGGCGAGTTCCAGCTGTACGCAGACCCAGCGGGCCACCTCGCCGGCCGCTCTGGCCAGCACCGCGGATTCGCGCGGGGCGTAGGCGATGAGGGTGCCGAGGACCCGGTGGTCAACGGTGAGCGGCACGGCGACGGCCCAGCGCAGCGGGCAGTCGAGGTCGTCGCAGTCACTGTGGAAAGCGGTGTCGCGGCCGCTGGCGAGGAGGCCCTGCACCTGGTCCATGACGTGCCGGCCATGGTGTTCGCCCTCGCCGTCCCAGACGAGCACCCGGTCGCGGTCGGTGAGGCAGAGGGCGTCGGTGCCGAGCAGGGAGCGGAGCCTGCGGGCGGATTTGCGGGCGCTCTCCTCGGTGAGTCCGGCGCGCAGTGGCGGCGCGGCCAGCGAGGCGGTGTGCAGGGTCTCGAAGGTGGCGTGCTCGACGGGGGTTCCGACATCGCTGGTACGGACGGGGCGGGCCGTGCGGCGGCCGAGCAGGAAGCCCGCGCCGAGCAGCAGGAGGACGAGCAGGAGGATTGCGGCGTATCCGGCCCCGGTCATCGGTGTCTCCCCGAGGTCAGCGCTTCCGGCAGGTGGAAGCGGGTCATGGCGGCGTTCGTACCGGGAGGTATCCGGCCGGAGGTGGCGAGGGACACCAGAACCATGGCGAGGAAGCCGACCGGCACCGACCAGACGGCGGGCCAGGCGAGCAGGGCGTGCGGCCAGCCGGGCGGGCGTACCGCGCCGCTGACGGTGATGGCGACGGACAGGAACGCGGAGCCGCCGCCGAGCAGCAGCCCGGCGATCGCGCCGGGCGGGGTGAGCCGCCGCCACCAGATGCCGAGGACCAGCAGCGGGCAGAAGGAGGACGCGGAGACGGCGAACGCCATTCCGACCGAGTCGGCCACCGGCACCCGGCTGACCATCAGCGAACCGGCCAGCGGTACGCAGATGGCGAGGACGGTGGCCAGCCGGAAGTGCCGTACCCCGCGCGACGGGAGGACGTCCTGGGTGATGACTCCGGCGACGGCCATCGTGAGGCCGGAGGCGGTCGACAGGAACGCGGCGAAGGCGCCGCCCGCGATGAGCGCGCCGAGCAGATCCCCACCGAGCCCGCCGATGACCCGTCCGGGCAGCAGCAGGACGGCGGCGTCCGCATCCCCGCCGTGGATCAGCTCGGGGGCGTACAGCCTGCCCAGTGCGCCGTAGACCGGCGGCAGCAGATAGAACACGCCGATGAGGGCGAGGACGGCGACCGTTGTGCGTCGGGCGTCGCGGCCGTTGGGGCTGGTGTAGAAGCGGACGACGACATGCGGGAGGCCCATGGTGCCGAGGAAGGTCGCGACGATCAGCCCGTAGGTGGCGTACAGCGGATGGTCGGCGCGGAAGACGGAGAGCTGTTCGTGGAAGGCGACACGGGGCTGCCCGTCGCCCTGCCAGGCGAGCACCAGGAAGATCGCGGGAACGAGGAGTGCGGTCAGCTTCAGCCAGTACTGGAAGACCTGCACGAAGGTGATGGACCGCATGCCGCCCGCTGCGACGGCGATGACGACGACGGACGCCACGAGCACATCACCGAGCCAGCCGGGCGCCCCGGTCAGGGTCTTGAGCGTCAGTCCCGCGCCCTGGAGCTGCGGTACGAGATAGAGCCAGCCCGCCGCGACGACGAAGACGCTCACCAGCCTGCGCACCTGCCGCGATTCCAGCCGCCCCTCGGCGAAGTCGGGCAGGGTATACGCCCCCGAGCGACGCAGCGGTGCAGCGACGAAGACCAGCAGAACCAGATAGCCCGCGGTGTATCCGACCGGATACCAGAGCATGTCCGGGCCGTGCACGAGCACCAGGCCGGCGATGCCGAGGAAGGATGCGGCGGAGAGGTATTCGCCGCTGATCGCCGCGGCGTTGAGCCGGGGCCGTACGGTGCGTGAGGCGACGTAGAAGTCGGAGGTGGTACGGGAGATGCGCAGCCCGAAACCGCCGACGAGGACGGTCGCGACAACGACGACGGCGACGGCCGTCACCGCGTACGTACGGCTCACTGTGCGGGGCGGCCTTCCACGAGCCGGGCGAAGTCGCGTTCGTTGCGCTCGGCCCGTCGCACGTACCACCAGGCGGTCAGAGTCAGTGGCGGATAGGCGGCGAACCCGAGGACGGCCCAGACGAGCGCGGCGCTGTGCAGGGCTTCGAAGACGAGCGGCAGTGTGCCGACGACCACGGCGAGGACGGTGAACGCGGTGAGCCCGGCGCGCAGTTGGCTGCGCATCAGCGAACGCACGTACGCGCCGCCGAGTGCGGTCTGCTCGTCGATCTCCGACTGGGTGCGGTAGCGCGGCAGCGGGCGCACCCGCCGGGGCTCCCCCGTCACCACTTCACGCCGGGGCGTTGGCTCTGCGGACATGGGCCCGGAGTGTACGCAGCACCGGTCCCCCGTGGGAAGGGGTTCGGGCCCGGGTAGGCCCTGGTCAGCGGCCGGTCCGGCGCATCAGCAGATCGCGCAGCGCGCGGGTGTGGCGACGGCTGACGGCGAGCTCCGCGGTGCCGATGCGCACGCTCATGCTGCCCGCGTCGAGGCGGAGTTCGTCGATCCGCCCCAGGGCGACGAGATGGCGGCGGTGGATGCGTACGAAGCCGCGCGAGCGCCAGCGTTCCTCCAGGGTGGTGAGGGGGACGCGGACGAGGTGGCTGCCGTTGTCGGTGTGCAGCCGGGCGTAGTCGCCCTGGGCCTCGGCATAGGCGATGTCGTCGATCGGGATGAACCGGATCACTCCGCCGAGCTCCACCGGTATCTGGTCGTTCGCGGTGTCGGGTACGGGTGCGGAGCGGTCGCCGACCTGTTCGGCCACGCGGCGTACCGCTTCGGCGAGGCGTTCGCGGCGTACCGGCTTGAGGACGTAGTCGACGGCCTTCAGGTCGAAGGCGTGGACGGCGAAGCCCTCGTGTGCGGTGACGAAGACGATGAGCGGGGGTGCGGCGAATCCGGCCAGCAGCTGGGCGACGTCGAGACCGGTGAGGCCGGCCATGTGGATGTCGAGGAAGACGACGTCGATGGCGGACGGGTCGTCGGGGCCCGCCTCGACGGCGCTGCCGATGCGGCGCAGCGCCTCGGTGGCACCGGTGGCGCCCTCGGCGCTGCGGATGCGGGGATCGGCGCGCAGGAGGTAGAGGAGTTCCTCCAGGGCGGGTTCTTCGTCGTCGACGGCGAGTACGCGCAGCATGGGCCGGAGTTTAGGGCGTACACGGGGGTGGCGGGCTGAGTGATTCACCGCTTCTTTCCGTACCGGACAGCATGCGCACCCTGGAACCTCATCGCGATGTCGGCGCCCATGCACTGGGTGTGCTCGGCGCCGCCGATGCCTTCCGATTCGAGGAGCATCTGGCGGAGTGTGCCCGGTGCCGGCTCATGGCGGCGGAGTTCGCCGGGGTGGCGGCCGTGCTTGAACGGTACGCCCGGCTGACACCGCCGGGGGTCGGTCCGGTGGAGCGGGCGGGCCCGGAGTTGTTGCGGCGCGCGGTGGGTGCGGCGGCGGCCCGGCGGCGCCGGAGCCGGGGGCGGCGGATCGCGCTGGTGGCGGTCGCGGTGGTCCTGGCGGTGGGCGGGCCGTTCGCGGTGGCCGGGGGGTCGGGCGGGGCGGCGACGCAGCGGTGGGCGGGGGCGGACCGGGCCTCGGGGGCGGTGGCCGTGGTGACGACCGGGGCGCGTGAGTGGGGCACGGATGTGGGTCTCGATGTGGCACGGGTGCCGGTGGCGGGGGTGTGCGCACTGGTCGCGGTGGGGCGGGACGGGAGTGAGGAGACGGTGGCCACCTGGTCGGTGCGCGGTCCGGGGCCGGAGCCGGTGGTGGTACGGGGTGGGGCCGCGCTCCGGCCCGACGGCATCGACCACTTCGAGGTACGGACGGCGGGCGGGCAACGGTTGCTGCGGATCACCCGCTGAACCGCGCTACTTGAGCAGTCTGGACAGCCGTCGGTCGGCCAGCGGTTTGCCGCCGGTCTGGCAGGTCGGGCAGTACTGGAGCGAGGAGTCGCTGAACGACACCTCGCGGATGGTGTCCCCGCAGACGGGGCACGCTTCGCCGGTGCGTCCGTGGACGCGCATCCCGCTCTTCTTCTCGGCCTTGAGCTGTCCGGCCGCCAGTCCGCTGGAGCGTACGACCGCGTCGCGGAGCGTGGTGCGCAGCGCGGTGTGGAGCCGGGTGATCCCGTCGTCGGTGAGGCTCGCGGTGAGCAGATACGGCGACATCTTCGCGACGTGCAGGATCTCGTCGCTGTAGGCGTTGCCGATGCCGGCGATCAGGGACTGGTCGCGCAGGGCGCCCTTGATCCGGCGGCGTTCCCCGGCGAGCAGCGTGGCGAACGCGTCACGGTCGAAGGAGTCGTCCAGGGGGTCGGGGCCCAGTCGGGCGATGCCCGGCACCTCGGCCGGTTCGTGCACCAGATATACGGAGAGACGTTTGGTGGTGCCCGCCTCGGTGAGGTCGAAGCCGTCGCCGCCGGTGAGTACGGTACGCAGCGCCAGGGGCCCCTTGCCGGGGCGCGGCGGCGCGGCGGGGAAGCTGTCCTTCCAGCGCAGCCAGCCGGCCCGGGCGAGATGGGTGATCAGGTGCAGCGGGCCCACGCCGATGTCCAGGAACTTGCCGTGCCGGGCGATGTCCGTGACCGTGGAGCCGTGCAGGGCGGTCAGCGGTGGGTCGTACGTCTTGAGGACGCTGACGGTGAGCGGCAGGACGCGGTCGATCTCCTTGCCGACCAGGTGGTCGTCGAGGAAGACCCGCAGGGCTTCGACTTCCGGCAGTTCGGGCATGGTTCCAGACTGCCGGAACCATCGCCCGGATGCCTGTCAGAGGCCGTACACGCGCTCGGCCGTACTGGCGAGGACGCAATTCCGCTCGTCCTCGGTGAGGGCGTCGGTCAAGGTGCGTGCCGCGTCGACGACCTCCTCGTACGTCGCGGCGAGCCGGCACACCGGCCAGTCCGAGCCGAACATCAGCCGGCCGGGGCCGAAGGCGTCCAGGACGGTGTCGGCGTACGGACGCAGATCGCTCACGCTCCAGGCGTGCACATCGGCCTCGGTGACCAGGCCGGAGAGTTTGCACACGGTGTTGGGGCGGGCGGCGAGGGCCCGGAGGTCGTCGGCCCAGGGACGCAGTTCACCGGCGGCGACGGGCGGCTTGCCGGCGTGGTCGAGTACGAAGGTCAGCTCGGGCAGCAGGGCGGCGGCCTCGACGGCGGCGGGCAACTGATGGGCCTGGACGACGAGGTCGTAGACGAGCCCTGCGCCGGCGACGGCACCCAGTCCGCGCCGGACGTCGGGGCGCAGCAGCCACTCGGGGTCGGGTTCGCCCTGGACCTGGTGGCGGATGCCGACGAGCCGGTCGCCGCCGGGAAGTTCGCGCAGCGCGGCAAGGGTGTCGGCGACGTCCGGCGCCGTGAGGTCGCACCAGCCGACGACGCCCGCGACGAGGTCGTTGTCGTGGGCGAGGGCCAGAAACTCGGGGGTCTCCTCGGGGACGGTGACGGTCTGGACGAGAACCGTGGCGCAGACCCCCACTGCGCGCGCCTCGGGCTCCAGGTCGGCGAGGGTGAACGTACGCCGGAGCGGAGCGAGTTCATCGCCGGTGATCCAGTCCTGGTCGCGCACCGACAGATCCCACACATGGTGGTGGGCGTCGACGATCCGTTGCTGACCCGTCATGTCACAGCTCCCAGGCGACCGGGAGACCGGCTTCGGCACCGTCCGACGAATAGTCGTGCGCGACGTCGAGGAGCTCGGCCATCCTGGCCTGCCACACGATGTTGACGGGGAGCTTCTCCAGTTCGGCGAGGAGTGCGGCGTAGTCCTCGCAGTCGATGACGTGGAAGAGATCGGTCCCGCTGCGCCAGATCGTCCAGGAGGCGGCGCCCGCCGCGCGGATCGCGGTGGTCAGCTCCGCGGGGACTTCGCGGTGCGCGGCCTCGTACTCCTCGATGCGGTCGGCACGGACCTTGGTGTGCAGGGCGATTCTCATGTCAGTGTCCGTCCTCGGTCAGCAGGCCCTCGGCGCGCAGGTCGGCCCAGAGGGCGTCCGGGATCTCGCGGCGGAGCAGAGCGGCGGCGTCGCGCACCTCGTCCGGGGAGCGGGTGCCGACGAGCACTCCGGCGACGGCCGGATGTGCGAGCGGATAGTGGAGGGCCGCGGCGCGCAGCGGGACGCCGTGGCCCTCGGTGACGGCTTTGATGCGCAGCGCCCGGTCCAGGAGGGCCGGGGGCGCGGCCGTGTAGTCGTATGTGGCACCGGGGCGCGGGTCGGCGAGCAGCCCGGAGTTGAAGACCCCGCCGACGACGACGCTGCGGCCGCGGGCGGCCGCAGCGGGCAGCAGCCCGGTCAGGGCGGACTGGTCGAGGAGGGTGTAGCGGCCCGCGCAGAGCACGACGTCGACGTCGGTGTCGCGCACGAAGCGGGTGAGCATCGCGGTCTGGTTCATACCGGCACCGATGGCGCCGATGACACCCTGCGCGCGCAGCTTCTCCAGTTCCGGGTAGGCCTCGTGGAACGCGGTTTCCGCATGGTCGTCCGGGTCGTGCAGATAGGCGATGTCGATGCGGTCGAGGCCGAGCCGTTCCAGGCTGTCCTCGATGCTGCGGCGTACGCCGTCGGCACTGAAGTCCCAGCGCCGGCGGTGGGTGGCCCGTACGGCGAACCCCTCGGAGAGACCGTCGGAGATGTTCTCGCAGGCGGCGCCGGTGCCGGCGGGCAGCGGGTCGAGCACCCGTCCCACCTTGGTGGACAGCACGTACGAGTCGCGCGGTCTGGCGCGCAGGGCCTCGCCGAGCCGCCGTTCGGAGAGGCCGAGTCCGTAGTGCGGCGCGGTGTCGAAGTAGCGGATGCCCTCGTCCCAGGCGGCGTCGACGGCGGCCGCCGCCTGCGCGGGGTCGACGGCGCTGAAGAGATTGCCGATGGCAGCCGCTCCGAAGGACAGCTCGGTGACCTCGACCGCGCTGCTTCCCAGCCTGTTGCGCCGCATGCTTCCGCCGCCCTCCCCGGTGATCGCTTCCTGCACACAGCGAATATTCATCGGATCACTTGGGCACGTCAACACCTCAGGCACCATGAACTGTGGCACATTTCCAGAAACCTGTCCGATCTATGGCCGGTCTATGGCCGATCGGGGCGCAGGCCGTTCAGCGGGCGGGCAGCAGTGCGAGCAGCTGCGCCACCTCGTCGTCGGCGCAGCCCGCCAGCCGCTCCAGATCGGGCAGCGCCTTGCCGTCGGCCACCAGCCCGACCTGCACCCGGCCGCCATATGTGGACAGGGCGATGGCCAGCGACTGGCCGCGGGCCAGTGGCGCCATCGGGTAGACGGCGCGCAGCGGGCAGCCGCCGAGCGAGAGCGCCGAGCGCGGCAGGGGCACGCTGGTGACCAGGACATCGAAGAGCATCCTGGCCGCGTTCCCGGCGATCGGTGCGCCGAAGCGGTGGGCCAGCGAGGGCAGTTGATCGGCGAGCACGGCGACCGCGCCGGCGCCGCGGAAAGGTCCTGCGGACTTGTTGCGGTCCATGGCGGTGCGGACGGTACGCAGCCGCTTCCACGGGTCGGGCTCGGAGACGGGGAGCCCGAGCAGATAGGCGGAAAGCTTGTTCCCGCTCGCGGCGGCCTGGCCCGGCCTGCGGCGGGAGACAGGCACCAGGGCGCGCGGGTCCTCGGCGGGCAGCGGTTCGCCGCGCTCCAGCATCCAGCGGCGCAGCGCCCCGGCGACGACCGCGAGCAGGACATCGTTGGTCGTGCCTCCGGCGGCCCGCCGGATCCGCTGGACGGCATCGAGGTCCAGGTCCGCGGTGACCAGCCGGCGGGTGCCGCTGGAGCTCGCGGTGAGTGCGGGCGCGCCGCGCAGATCGAGGCGGCTGGCCCGCACCATGGAGGCACCGACGCCGAAGGCCCGCCCGAGATCTTCGATCCGGCCCAGCGCGAGGCCGGCAACCTGGCGCGGGCCCGGCATCCAGGAGCGGGGCGGGACCGTGCGCGCCCGGCGGGCGGGCACACCGGTGCGGGCGCGTCCGGCGACGGAGGCGATCTCGTCGAAGATCCCGGCACCGATGGCGACCGCGCGCATTCCGTCGGCGAGCGCGTGGTGGAGCTTGACGAGTACGGCGAAGGGGCCGCCGTCGGCGCCGCCGATCACATACATCTGCCAGGGCGGCAGGCCCCGTTCGAGCGGCCGCTCCATCAGCTCACCGGCGAGCCGGGTGGCGCCCGCCATGAATCCGCCGTCCTCGCCCCGCGACTCCGCCTCGGTCAGCTGCACCCGCTCGATGTGCCGGTGCACATCGAAGTCCTTGTCCACGAACCAGGCCGCACCGCCGACCGGCAGCAGCACGTCCCTGACCCGCATCCGCAGCCGGGGAATCGCGGCGGCGCGGGTGCCCAGCAGCTCCAGCACGGTCTCCGGGCCGGCGCCGAGCGCCGGGTCGGGAGCAGGGGAGAAGACGGCGAGCGCGCCGAGGTGCATGGGGTGGGCATCGGATTCGAGGTGCCAGAAGGCCAGATCGAGAGGTGCCAGTAGCTCAGTGCCCAACGGGTCCTCATGTCATCGAAAGACAAACTGACGGAGTCGCAGTCAATCGCCTGCGATCGGTTACGGTCAAGCACAGACATGTTACGTTCTGTTACTGTCGGGTAGTGCTCAACATTGCTGTCATTCACGTTCCGGAATGACGAATTCGCACCACACGCACTTGCCGCTGCCCCGCGACTCCACACCCCACAGGTCCGCCAGCCGGTCCACCAGCATCAGCCCTCGCCCGGACACCCCGGCCTCCCCCGCGTCCCGGCGCCGGGGCAGCGCGCTGGAACGGTCCTCGACGTCGACCCGCAGCCGCCGCTCGGGCCCGGTGAGCACCCGGATCGTGACGATCGCCCCGCCGTCGGTGTGCATCAGCGCGTTGGTGACCAGCTCGTCGGCGGCCAGCTCGACCTCGTCGGCCCGCGCCTTGGCGCCCCAGGCCCGTACCGCCGCCCGGATCATGTGCCGCGCGGAGCTCAGCGCCTCCGGGTCGCTCTGTGCGACATGCTGCTGGAGCCGGCCGCCCGGCTGGGGTGCGTGAGCGGCCTTGCGGCGCAGCAGCAGGACCGCCACATCGTCCTCGCCGCCGCGCTCGTCGACCTCCTCGCAGAGCTGGTCGGCCAGCCGCTGGAGGTCCTGCGGACCGTTGCACACCATGGACGCCAGCAGCTGCATGCCCTCGTCGAGATCGGCGCCGGGCAGTTCCACCAGACCGTCGGTGAACAGCACCAGCGTCTGACCGGGGTCCAGCTCGACCGTGCTGACCGGATATTCGAGCCGCCCGAACTCGGCCGAGAGCCCCAGCGGCAGCCCGCCCTCCGCGGGCAGCCTGCGGCAGCTGCCGTCGGTGTCGCGCACCAGCGGATCGACATGGCCGGCCCGGACCAGCTGCACCACTCCGGTCGTCAGGTCGACCTCGGCGTAGGAGCAGGTCGCGAAGCGGTCGGTGTCCAGCTCGTGGAGGAACACCGAGGCCCGGGCCATCACCGTGGCGGGACTGTGCCCCTCCGCCGCGTAGGCGCGCAGCACGATGCGCAGCTGCCCCATGACGGCCGCGGCATGCGTGTCATGGCCCTGTACGTCCCCGATGACGGCCCCGACCCGGCCGCCGGGCAGCGGGATGACGTCGTACCAGTCGCCCCCGATGTCCCGGCCCAGCCGGGCCGACCGGTACCGGACGGCGACCTGCGCGCCCGGCACATCCGGGATCCGGCGCGGCAGCATGGCCTGCTGGAGGCCCTCGGCGAGATCGTGCTCCTGCTCGTACAGCATGGCCCGCTGCAGGCTCTGGGCGATGGAGCTGCCGAGCGCGACGAGCAGATTGCGTTCGTCGCCGGTGAAGCCGTCCTTGTCGCTGTAGAGCAGTCCGAGTGCGCCGATGGGGCGGGCCTGGGCGATCAGCGGCAGATAGGCGGCGGACGTGATGCCGAGGTGGCTGATGTGGGGCCACAGAATCGGGTACGAGGTGGCGAAATCCGTGGCGGACTCGATGAAGCGGGGCGCGAGCGTACGTACCACTTCACTCATCGGGTACGGCTCGTCCGTCCGGGTGTAACGGGTGCCGGGTACGAATGAGCCCTCCGGGCCGTCCGCCACCAGATGGATGCGTCCGGCCTCGATCAGCCCCACGACCAGGCTGGTCGCACCGAGATGCGCCAGGCCCTGGGAGTTCTTCAGCACCTCGATGACGTCGCGGACCGTCCGGGCATGGGCCAGCGCGGCCGTGGTGCCTTCCACCAGGCTTGTGCGGCGCTGCCGCTCCATGTCCAGTTCGCGGCGGGCGGTGGAGTCGGCCAGTTCCTGGGTGGCGTCACGGACGATGCCGATGATGCGATGGGGGCGGCCCGTCTCGTCGCGCTGCACAAAGCCCTGGGTATGGGTCCAGCGCATCGTGCCGTCGCGCCTCAGGATCCTGAAGTACACGCCGTAATGTCTCTGCCCGCTCTTGAGGGCCTGCGAGACCATGGCGTCGAGCCGGACGCCCTCGTCCGGCGGCACCCGCTGCGCGAGCGACTCCGGCCGGTCGTCGTACTCCTCGGCCCGCAGGTCGAACACGTCGAGTGCGGGCCGGTCCATGTGCATGAGGCCACTGTCGAGGTCCCAGTCGAAGCTGCCCATACGGTTCAGGGCGAGGCTGAGATCCGGGTGGGCGGGCCAGTCGTCCGGGAGTGACAGGGCACCCGCAACCCGATCATCCATGTGGGTCACTCTGCCATCATTTGTCCGATTCTTCGAGCGAACCTCGCACCGCCGCGGGGATCCGGTGTCGCGCGGTCGCGGCAGCTCGCCGACCCGTGCCGGACACCGGGTGACAGCGCCCCGGACCGCCCGGAGGGCCGCCCGCCCAGAGGCCGCAGGTCAGCAACGGATACCGTGTCCCGTGGAGCACGGTAAGCCCATCCTTACTTCTACCCTGCGCCGCACTGCCCGCGACAGCCCGTTCTAAGGACCTGCACTCCATGACCCGCCCCGTCCGCGTCGCCATAGTCGGAGCCGGCCCTGCCGGAATCTACGCAGCGGACGCGCTGCTGAAATCCGAGGCCGCTCAGGACCCGGGTGTTTCGATCGACCTGTTCGAGCGGATGCCCGCCCCCTTCGGCCTGATCCGCTACGGAGTGGCCCCTGACCACCCGCGGATCAAGGGCATCGTCCAGGCACTGCACCAGGTGCTCGACAAGCCACAGCTGCGGCTGTTCGGCAACGTGGACTACCCCGGCGACATCGGCCTGGATGATCTGCGGTCCTTCTACGACGCGGTGATCTTCTCCACCGGCGCCGACGCGGACCGCGCGCTCGACATCCCCGGCAGCTCCCTGGACGGCTCCCACGGCGCGGCCGACTTCGTCTCCTGGTACGACGGGCACCCCGATGTGGCGCGCACCTGGCCCCTGAATGCGGAGAAGGTCGCCGTGCTCGGCGTGGGCAATGTGGCCCTGGACGTGGCACGCATGCTCGCCAAGACGGCGGACGAACTGCTGCCGACCGAGATACCCGCGAACGTCTACGAGGGCCTCAAGGCCAACAAGGCCCTGGAAGTGCACGTCTTCGGGCGTCGCGGTCCCGCGCAGGCCAAGTTCAGCCCGATGGAGCTGCGGGAGCTGGACCACTCGCCGAACATCGAGGTCATCGTCAACCCCGAGGACATCGAGTACGACGCGGGCTCGATCGAGACCCGGCGCGGCAACAAGCAGGCCAACATGGTCGCCTCCACGCTGGAGAACTGGGCCATCCGCGACGTGGGCGACCGGCCGCACAAGCTGTTCCTGCACTTCTTCGAGTCCCCGACGGAGATTCTCGGCAAGGACGGCCGGGTCGTCGGACTGCGCACCGAGCGGACCGAGCTGGACGGCACCGGGAACGTCAAGGGCACCGGGCGCTTCACCGACTGGGACGTGCAGAGCGTCTACCGCGCCGTCGGCTACTACTCGCAGGAGCTCCCGAAGCTCCCGTTCGACGTGGCCTCCGGCACCGTCCCGCACGCCGCCGGGCGTGTCGTCGACGGCGAGGAGCCCATGCCGTCGGTGTACGTCACAGGGTGGATCAAGCGCGGCCCGATCGGACTGATCGGCCACACCAAGGGGGACGCCAACGAGACGGTCGCCTGCCTCCTGGACGACCACGCCACGGGCCGGCTGCCCGCCCCTGCCCAGCCCGGGCCGGAGGCCGTCACCGCCTTCCTGGAGGAACGCGGCGTCCGCTACACCACCCGCGAGGGCTGGTACCGCCTGGACGCGCACGAGCAGGCACTGGGTGCGGAGCAGGGACGCGAGAGGATCAAGGTCGTGGAGCGCGACGGCATGCTGGACGCTTCCGAGCCCCGCTCCTGACGGTACGCACCGATGGCCCGGCCGGCCGCCACCGGCGGCCGGCCGGAAGGGCAGCTCCGTCCACCTCGGCGGAGCTGCCCGGCTGGTGATTTCCTCAACGGCCCTGCAGCGCCTTGACGTTGTCCCCGAACGTCCACCCCTTCGACCCGTCCCAGTTGAGGGACCAGGTCATCAGGCCCTTGAGGCCGTTGCCGTAGTGGTTCCACGCCTGCGACACCTGAGCCGGCGTCATATAGCCGCCTCCGGCGCCCGGCTGGGCCGGAAGTCCCGGTACCTGCTTGTCGTAGGGGACCTTGATCGTGGTGCCCTGGATGACGAGGCCGTTGTTCAGGCAGTCCGTCTGCGCGGTGAACCCTTCGACCGTACCGGCGGAGTACGAGTCGCCCGCGCACCCGTACATGCTGCCGTTGTAGTACTGCATGTTCAGCCACCACAGCCGGCCGTTGTCCGCGTACTTCTTCACGATGGGCAGATAGGCGCCCCAGATCGAGCCGTACGTGATGCTCCCGCCGGTGACATAGGCCGTCTCCGGCGCCATCGTCAGGCCGAAGTTCGAGGGCATCCGGGCGAGTACACCGTCGATGATGCGGATGAGGTTGGCCTGCGAGGTCGACAGCTGGTTGATGTTGCCACTGCCGGTCAGACCGGTCTCGATGTCGATGTCGATGCCGTCGAAGTTGTACTCCTGCAGGATCGGCACCACCGTATCGACGAACCGGTCGGCGACGGCACTGGAGCTGAGGTCGATACCGGCGGTCGCACCACCGATGGACATCAGGGTGGTGAGTCCGGCGTCCTTCGCCTGGCACATCTCGGCCGGCGTCGGGACCTTCACGGTCGAGTCCATCCCGTCCTCCCAAAGGACGGTGCCGTCCGAGAGGATGACGGGGAAGGCCGTGTTGATCACGTTGTAGCCGTGCCCCGTGATGCGACTGTCGGTAACCGGAATCCAACCGAGCGGCGGGTGAACGCCGTTGGACGCGCCGTCCCAGTTCTCCCAGTACCCCTGGAGCACCTTGCCCGAGGGCTTCGATTTGACCGCACACGTATCCTCCTGCGCGGCACTCGGCGTTGCGCCGACCAGCATCTGCACGACACATACCGCCGCGAGGCCGAGCCCCAGCAGGCGCGATGTCCGACCGATCATGTTCAGTTCCCTTCCCGGACGAATCGAACAATGAATGTCATGATCCTGACAAAGACCCCGACAGGCATCGACCGCGAAGCTCCGCGCACCACGATGCGCCCAACGTAGATTGGTCCAGACCTTCCGTCAATGGGCCTGAATCCAGGGCAATGACCGATAACTGGAGGCCGGTTGTAGACGGAAGCTGGCTTAGCTTAGGCTTACCTAAATCTTCGCACTCCGTGCGGGATCCAACGGCTCGTCCACCAACCCATGAGGAACACCCATGTCCCGGTTCACCCGCGTGCGTCGCCGGACGCTCGCCGCAACTGCCACCGCCGCAGCTCTCGTTCTCGTCCTCGGTGGCTGTTCGTCGAGCGACGACGGCAAGGAGACCTCCGGCGCATCCGGGAAGAGCAATGGAGCGTTCCCCGTCTCGATCAAGAACGCGCTCGGCACGGCCGAGATCAAGGAACAGCCCGAACGGATCGTCACCCTCGGCCAGGGCTCGGCGGAGACGGCCATCGCGCTCGGCCACACCCCGGTGGGCATGGAGAGCTACGAGTGGGGCAGCGACAAGACCGGCTATCTGCCCTGGATCCACGAGGCGGTGAAGAAGTCCGGCGACAAGCTGCCGACCCAGTTCACGGGCGGTGAGGACATCGACTTCGAGGCCATCACCGAGCTCGAACCGGATGTCATCCTGGCGCCGTGGTCCGGGATCACGCAGAAGGATTACGACATCCTCAAGGACATCGCCCCCACCGTCGCCTACCCCGATCAGGCATGGAGCACGGACTGGGACCAGCAGATAGACATCATCGCCAAGGCGCTGGGACAGCCGGACAAGGCGAAGACCCTCATCTCGAAGATCGAGAAGCAGCTGTCCGACGCGGCGGCGACCCGGCCGAACTACAAGAAGTACAAGTTCTCGTACATCTACAACACCGGCCCCGGCACCCTCGGCGTGTTCAAGCCCGACGAGCAGCGCGTCAAGATGGTCTCCTCCCTCGGCCTCACCGTCGACCCGGTCGTGAACACCTTCAAGGAGACCAAGGGCACCGACTCGGCGCTCATCGGTCTGGAGAACGCCGAGAAGCTGAAGGACAGCGACCTGGTCTTCACCTTCTACATGGATGACAAGTCCCGCAAGGAGATCGAGGCTCAGCCGCTGTACGCGGCGATCCCCGCGGTCAAGAGCGGCGCCGTGGTCTCCAGCAAGGACAACTCCTTCGTCACGGCCTCCTCGATCATCAACCCGCTCACCGTGCCGTGGGTGATCGACCGCTACCTGCCGCAGATCGACAAGGCCATCAAGTCCGCCGACAACAGCTGAGGCTGACCACCATCCACATGGCCACCACCACGCACGCACCGCCGAGCGGTGCCGGCACCTCACGGTCCGGCACCGCTCGGCGGGTGTATTCCCTCGTCATCGCAGTCGTCGTCCTCGTCCTCGCCGTGTTCGCGAGCGTCATGTTCGGCAGCCGGACCACCTCGTTCAGCGATGTGCTGCACGTCCTGTCCGGCACCGCCGATCCGAATGTCACCACCATCGTCGAGAGCCGCTACCCGAGAACCGCGCTCGGTGTACTCGCCGGACTCTGTCTGGCCGTCGCGGGCACGCTCATGCAGGGCGTGACCCGTAATCCGCTGGCCGATCCCGGTCTCCTCGGGATCAACGCCGGCGCCTCCGCGAGCATCGTCGCCGCGACGGCCTTCCTGGGGGCGTCCGGCAGTACGGACACCATGTGGTGGGCGCTGCCCGGTGCGCTGATCGCCGGTCTGCTCGTCCATGCGATCGGATCGGCGGGTTCGGGCAGCGGGCTGGTGCGGCTCGTGCTCGCCGGTGCGGTGCTCTCCGCCGTGCTGATGGCATTCATCCAGGCGGTGACCCTGAGCCGGCCGAAGGTGTTCGACAGCTACCGCTACTGGGTCGTCGGCGCGCTCGGAGGCAGGGACTTCGACGTCTTCCTGTCGGTTCTGCCGTTCGCTGTGGTCGGTCTGGTGATAGCCGCGATGCTGGGGCCCGGCCTCAACACGCTCGCACTCGGTGACTCGACCGCGGCGTCCCTCGGGTCGAATCCGGCCCTGGTCCGGGCAGGCGGGCTGCTCTCGGCCACTCTGCTGAGCGCCGCAGCAACGGCGGCGGTCGGCCCGATCGCCTTCGTCGGCCTGGCCGTTCCACATGTGGTGCGGGCCGTGGTCGGTGTCGACTTCCGTGTGCAGATCCTCTTCTCGGCGCTGGCCGGTCCGGCGCTGCTGCTCCTCGCGGATGTCGTGGGGCGGGTGGTCATGCGCCCGCAGGAACTGATGGTCGGTGTCGTGACCGCGTTCATCGGAGCGCCCGCACTGCTCATTGCCGTACGCAGGATGAGGGGCAACGCATGACGTCACATCAGGCCGGATTCCGTACCGCCTCGCCCAGGGGGTTCCTGACGATCGGCCGGACCGTGGCGCTGCCGGTCCGGCGGGTGTCCGTGCTGACGGCACTCGTGCTGTTCGTGCTGCTCGTGGTGGCCGCCGTCGCCACGCTGTCGCTCGGGCGGCTGGGCATTCCGCTCGCCGATCTCACCGGGGCGGTGACGGGCGGGGCCGAGGGCAAGAACGCGTTCGTCCTGGAACGCCTGCGCGGCCCGCGTCTGGTGGTCGCCGTGGGCACCGGCGGAGCGCTCGGTCTTTCCGGGGCACTGTTCCAGTCCGTCACCCGCAATCCGCTCGGCAGCCCGGACGTGATCGGGCTGGCGTCCGGCGCCGGCGCGGGCGCCGCGATCACCGCGCTGATGTTCCCGGACACCGTGCCGGTGGCGCTCGGCGCGCTGCTCGGTGCCGTCCTCGCCATGGTGCTGGTCTATGTGTCGACCGGCACCGGATTCCGTAACCCCGCACGGCTCGTCATCGCCGGGATCGGTGTCGCCGCGATCGGTACGGCGGTCACCCAGTACGTCGTCTACGCCATGGAACGGGACCGGGCCTCCGTCCTCACCGCCTACGTCAACGGCAGCCTGTCGGCACGGTCCTGGGACGACGCCACCACGATCTGGCTCGTGCTGCTGATCGTGGCCCCGCTCACCGCCCTGATCGCACGACGGCTGGACATCGGGGAGATGGGTGACGACATCGCGGGCGCACTCGGATCCGAGCCCCGCAGCACGAAGACGATCGCCATCGTCCTGGCGATCGTGCTCTCGGCGGGCGCCGTCAGCGTCGCCGGGCCCATCGCGTTCATCGCGCTGACGGCCCCGCAGATCGCCAAGCGGATCACCCGGGTCTCCGGCCCGCACCTGTTGCTTTCGGCGCTGACCGGCGCGCTGTTGCTGGTACTCGCGGATCTCTGCGCCCAGCAAGTGCCGCTGTTCGACAACCTGCCCGTCGGCATCTACACGATGGCCATCGGGGGTGCGTACCTCGGCTGGCTGCTGGTACGGGAGTGGCGCCGGGGAGTGTTGTGAGGCCCTTCGGGGGCTGTCACTCACCGCTGAAGTAGCTGTACGGCGCCACGGACACGCCCTCGCGGACGGCCCGTTCGTCGTCCCCTCCTCCCCCGCTCCACGACCTCTCTTGAACATGTTCAAGAGAGGTCGTAGAGTCATCACCGAACACACTTGAACACGTTCAAGTCCGGGGGGATGGTCATGTCAGTACTGGTCGGTCTGATCGTGATGCTGGGCATGCTGGTGGTGGTCCCGACGGGGCTGCGGCTGGCCGGTGTGCCCGAGCTGGACCGGATGCGCCGTCTGTGGCCACTCTTCGCCGTGCCGGGTGCCGTCGCACTCTGGCTGCCGCGCGGCGTGCCCGCCACCACCCTGGCGGCCTGCTACGCACTCGGGGCCGTACTCCTCGCCCTGCACGCCCCGCCACGGCTGCTCCGCAACCTCGCAGCGCCCGGTGTCCGCGCCGTGGCACCCGCCGAGATCGCCCTGCTCACCGCCCTGGTCACCCCGTCGATCGCCGCCACCGCCCTGGTCGCCGAATGCTCGGGGCACACACTCTTCGGCTTCGGGCTCGGCATCCTGGCGCTGACCGTGCCGCACTTCCACTTCGCCGGATTCGCCGCCGCGCTGGTCTCGGGACTCGTCTGCCGGATCGCCGACAGCGCCGTAGGAAGGTTCGCCGCGCTGAGCGTGCCGCTCGGCACCCTGCTCGTCCTGATCGGCTACTTCATCGGGGACTGGGCCGAGCTGGCCGGGGCAGTCGTGCTGACAGCGGGAATGTGGACCGTCGCCCTGCTCACCTGGCGATCGATCCGCAGCGGGCAACGGGACCGGATCACCCGGCTGCTGCTCGCCACCTCGTCCGCCGTGCTCGCGGTCACCATGGTGCTCGCGCTGAGCTGGGCACTCGGCGAGGCCACCGGGCTCCCCCACCCCACACTGACGTGGATGGCCGCCACCCACGGTCTCGGCAACGCACTCGGCTTCGCGCTCTGCTCCGTGCTTGCCTGGCGCAGGCTCCAGAACCACACCGACCACGAAGGCAGGACCGCATGAGCCCCTTCACCTACCCCGAGGCCGGAGCCACTCGCCTCGGCCCGCTCCCCGACGGCTACCACCACCTCCACCACCGGACCCGGGTCGGGCGCGGCCGGGCCGGCTTCGAGGCTGCCGGTGCGGCGGTCACCGAATGGCGCATGCACCGCACCAGCGGGGCCCGGGTCAGCGCGTCGGCGGACCGCGCCGAGGCCGGGGGCTTTGTCAGGGTGTCGCTGGGCATCGGCCCGTTCCGGTTCACCGCACCCTGCCGGGTCGTCTGGGCCGCGTACGAGAAGGACCGCATCGGATTCGCTTACGGGACGCTGGTCCTGCACCCCGAGTGCGGCGAGGAGTCCTTCGTGGTGGAGCTGGCGGACGACGGGACGGTGTGGTTCACCGTCATGGCGTTCAGCCGCCCGGCCTCCTGGTACGCCAGGCTCGGGGGGCCGCTCGTGCCGGTGATCCAGCTGTGGTACGCCCGCCGGCTCGGCACCACGCTGCGCCGCATCGTGGCCGAAGGCCGGTGAGCGCGGGCCTGAAGGGCTGAGCTGCGTCACCGGGCCGATACTGGAGACGATGGAATGGTTCACCGCAGACGGGTACTGGCTCAGCCGGCTGATCTTCCAGCGGGCTCTGGCCGGCATCTATCTGGTCGCGTTTCTCGCCGCCGCGTTCCAGTTCCGGGCGCTGATCGGCGAACGCGGCATGCTGCCCGTACCCGATTTCCTGCGGCGTACGGACTGGCGCAGCGCGCCCGGCCTCTTCCGGCTCCACTACTCCGACCGCTTCTTCGCCCTTGTCTGCTGGACCGGCTGCGCGCTCGCCGTCGCACTGATCGCGGGCGTGGACGCGTACGTTCCGCTCTGGGCGGCGATGGTGCTCTGGGCACTGCCGTGGGCGCTCTATCTGTCGATCGTCCAGGTCGGGCAGACCTGGTACAGCTTCGGCTGGGAGTCCCTGCTGCTGGAAACCGGCTTCCTCGCCGTCTTTCTCGGCAACGCGGACACGGCTCCGCCCGTACTGGTGCTGTGGCTGCTGCGCTGGGTGCTGTTCCGGGTGGAGTTCGGCGCCGGGCTGATCAAGATCCGCGGCGACGAGTGCTGGCGCAAGCTGACGTGTCTGTACTTCCACCACGAGACCCAGCCGATGCCGGGACCGCTGAGCTGGTTCTTCCACCGGCTGCCGAAACCCGTCCACCGGGCCGAGGTGGCGGCCAACCACGTCACGCAACTCCTGGTGCCGGTGCTCCTCTTCACTCCACAGCCGGTGGCGAGCGCGGCAGCCGGGCTGATGATCGTCACCCAGCTGTGGCTGGTCGTCTCGGGGAACTTCGCCTGGCTGAACTGGGTAACGATCACACTCGCCCTGTCCGCCGTCGACTGGTCCCTGTTCACCGAGCCGCCCGCACAGTCCGCGCCGCCGCTCTGGTACGAGATCGTCGTCATTGCCGTGACTGCGCTGGTCGTGGTCCTCAGCTACCGCCCGGCGCGCAATCTGATCTCCCGCCGCCAGGTGATGAACCGCTCGTTCGACCCGCTGCATCTGGTCAATACCTACGGTGCGTTCGGCAGCATCAGCCGGGTCCGGCTGGAGGTGGTGGTCGAGGGCACCGACGAGCAGGTGCTCCACGACGGCACGGTCTGGAAGGAGTACGGCTTCCGCGGCAAGCCGGGCGATCCGCGACGGCTGCCCCGCCAGTTCGCCCCGTACCATCTGCGGCTCGACTGGCTGATGTGGTTCGCGGCGCTCTCCCCCGCGTACGCACGCGCCTGGTTCGGGCCGTTCGTGGAGCGGCTGCTGGAGAACGACCGGGACACTCTGCGGCTGCTGCGTCACAACCCGTTCCCCGAGATTCCGCCCGCACATGTCCGCGCCAGGGTGTACCACTACCGGTACACGACCTGGCGCGAACTGCGGGCCACGGGGCGCTGGTGGCACCGCAGCTATGTGCGGGACTTCATGCCCCCCGTCTCACTCGGTCCCGCCTGGCTCAGCCCGACCAGGCGATCTTGAACACCCAGGCGTGCTGCCCGGTCCTGCGGGCCGCCGCCGGTACGTCGATCACCAGCGAGCCGCTCGTGGTGCGCCAGCTGAGCGGCCGGTCGTAGCCGAGCAGGGTGACCCGGTCACCACTGCGGATCGGCACGGGGGCCTCGACGGTGAGGGTCGAGCCGGGCTGTGCCAGGGAGTGGATGTAGAACGCCTGGTTCGGCCGTACGGTGAACCGCAGATCCTCACCGAGCTGCGGCATCCGTGCCCAGTACGTGGTGTCGTAGATCGCCTCCCCGTTGGTCTTCAGCCACTCCCCCGTCTCGCGCAGCCTGCGCTGCATGATGTCGGGGATCGTGCCGTCGGCCTTCGGTCCGATGTCGAGCAGGAAGTTGCCGTTCTTGGAGACGATGTCGACGAGCGAGTGCACGATCTCCTCGGCCGTCATGTACTTCTCGTCCGGTGTCTGGGCGTTGTAGCCGTAACTGAACGGGTCGAGCCCGCGGCTGGACTCCCACTTCGCGGTGACGATCTGGTCGTACGTCGTGTACTCGGGCGTCGTGAAGTCGTGCGGCCCGATTCCGGAGCGATTGTTGACGGTGACATCGATCGGGCGGGCCCGGTTCTTGGCGTGGTTGAAGTACTCGGCCAGCACCCGGTGGCTGTCGTTGTCGCCGCCGATGTCGCACCAGAGGATCTCGGGGTCGTAGCCGTGGACCAGCTCCAGCATCTGCGGGCCCTGGAACTGGGTGACGTAGTCCTTGCCCGCCGTGTAGCCGGTGTACGGGACCGGCTCCAGGGTGTACGGATTGCGCGGGGCGTGGCCCATCCACGGGTGGTCGGGGTTGAACCACTCGGGCATCGAGAAGTACAGCCCGGGGTGGAGCTCGGGGGTGTAGCGGCGCGAGGCGTCGAAGAGCTCCTTGACCAGATCGCGCTTCGGCCCCATCTTCACCGCGTTGCGGTCGGAGAGCTTGGTGTCCCAGAGCGCGAAGCCCTCATGGTGCTTCGAGGTGAGGACGTGGTACTGCGCACCCGCGTCCCGGAACAGCTCCACCCAGGAGCGCGGATCGAAGCGCTCGGCGCGGAACTGCGGGATGAAGTCGTCGTAGTCGAAGGACTCGCCGTAGGTGTTGCGGTGGTGGGTGTAGGTGGGGTTGTTGGGGTCCTGCATCTGGTTCCAGTACCACTCGGCGTACTGCGTGCCGACCGGCGCCCAGGCGGGTACCGAGTAGACCCCCCAGTGGATGAAGATCCCGAACTTGGCCTCCTGGAACCAGTACGGCGCCTGATGGGTGGAGAGGGAGTCGTCCGTCGGGGCGTAGTCGGGGACGCCGAGTGTGAGCGAGCGCCGGACGGTGGCGGCCTGCTGTCCGCGTCCGCGTGCGACAACGTTGCCGTCCCGGGCGGTGCCGGGTGCGGTGCCCGCCCTGTTGCGGATGCCGATGCGGACGCGGGCCTGGTCGCCGGGGGCGAGCCGGGTGATGCGGGCGGGTGCGACGGTACGGGCTCCGGGCACGTCGACGGCGAGCGTGAGGCCGTCGGCGGCGAGGATGCCGACCGTGCCCGCATTGACGACCGTGGCCTCGACGCTCTGGGCGCCGGAATCCAGCAGCGAGGTGGTGGAGTGGGCGTCGCGCAGCGTCAACGCCCGTCCCTGGGCGGCTGGTTGGAGGGAAAGAGCGAAGATGTGCAGGGACGACTTATTTGCCTCGGCGGGCTGAGTGGTGGGCAGGGTGAGCGCAACGGCTTCCCTGGCCGGGTCGACCGCGATCTCGGCAACGGCTATGGAGACCTGGTGCTGGTCCTTGTCGCCGCCCGCGGTGTAGCGGTACGCGGCGGTGACGGCGCCGCTTCCGGAGTACCAGTCGGGGCCGCCGAGGACCGGGGTCGAGGTGGTGCCGTCGGCGTAGTGGACCGTGGCCTTGCCGGATGCGGCACCGTAGCTGCATGCGGTGAGGAAGAGGCCGGAGAGATAGCGGCCGGGCGGGAGATCGATGCGCTGGCCGAGGGCGACGATGTTGTTCTTGGCACCCGCTCCGGAGGCGGGGAAGAGGAACGCGGTGCCGTCGATCTCCCGCTCTCCGGCGGGGAGTTCCTCACCGGGGAAGGTGTAGCCGGAGCCGTCGAAATTGCCGCCGCGGGCATCGGCGGTGTCGATGCCGTCGTTGTCGAACCACTTGTCGAGGGGCACGGGGACGGCGGCGGGGACGGTGCCCCAGTCGTCTTTGTGAGCGCCGGCCTCTGCATGCGCTTGCACGGCTCCGGTTCGCGGGGCCGCATCGGCGGTGGCGGGGGTGAGCAGGGCGGCGCCGACTGCCGCCCCTGCCGTCATTCCGAGTACATGGCGTCTGGGAAGTTCGGTCATGACGTCCGATGATTGGAGCACGAAGCGAACCTGTCAATGCAATCTTCCAGACACAACGAAACTCTTTCCCCGCAACCATCGGATGACTGGGCGGAGTTGATGTCTGTGACGAGCTGTCCCCGAACAGTGGACGCCCCAAAACGCCGAGCTCCGGCCCATCCCTTGAGGGGTGCGGGCCGGAGCTCGGGTGTGAAGGTGTGAAGCGGTCAGTCGACGCTGGGCAGGATGTGCGGCTCGGCGAGGTCGTCCTCGTAGCCGGCCAGCCGGATCGGCGCGGACCTGGCCCAGACCTCGATGTTCCGGAGCTTCTCGGGCCTGCGGGCCCGCTCTCCCTGCCGTTCGGCAGGTCGCTTCTCTCGCTTCGCCAGTTCTGGTGTCGTCACCGCGCACTCCTTTGTGTCGCGTAACCCCGGGCGTCGCCGACGCCCCGGCCTCATTACCGGGAGTCGACCACCCGCGAGGGGCAGGGGCAAGAACAATTCGGTCGCGGTGGCGCCGGGTACGGGGCGGGACGGCGACTTGGTTGACAAGCCTGTCCCAGGACGGTCGAGGAGGGTTTGTGGACTCCTCGATGACGTCCGTTCGCATCAGAGTAACCAAATGAGCGCGTTCCTGCTCGATGGAATGTGTGCACTAGGTCACTTTCAGCCAGCGAGCACGGAAAAGACCCGGCCCGGGACGAGTCCCGGGCCGGGTCCACAACGCCGCCCACGAACGCTGCGCCACCGGTTGACTACCAGTTGGCGGGCACGTAGTCCTTGAGGAAGCAGCCGTACAGGTCCTCGCCCTCCTCGCCGCGCACGATCGGGTCGTAGACGCGGGCTGCGCCGTCGACCAGGTCGAGCGGGGCATGGAAGCCCTCTTCGGCGAGGCGGATCTTGTCGGGGTGCGGGCGCTCGTCGGTGATCCAGCCGGTGTCGACGGCGGTCATCAGGATGCCGTCCTTCTCGAACATCTCCTGGGCGCTGGTGCGGGTGAGCATGTTCAGCGCGGCCTTGGCCATGTTGGTGTGCGGGTGGCCCGCGCCCTTGTAGCCACGGCCGAACACGCCCTCCATCGCGGAGACGTTGACCACGTAGGCGCGCTTGGCGGCGGTCGCCGCCATTGCCGGGCGAAGCCGGCTGATCAGGATGAACGGCGCGGTGGAGTTGCAGAGCTGGACTTCCAGCAGCTCGATCGGTTCGACCTCTTCGACGGTCTGGATCCAGCTGTTGGTGTCATGCAGGTCGGGTACGAGACCGCCCGCGTCGATCGCCGTTCCGGCGGCGATCCGCTCCAGGGAGGCGGACCCGGTGACCAGGGCGAGCTCGGTGACGTCCTGCGCGCTCAGGCCTTCCTTGCGGGCGGCCGGGAGGGCCGCGACCCGGTCGACGGTGCCGCTGCCGAAGGTGCCGATGACCTCGGCGGCGGGCAGTTCACCCGCCGGAAGCGGGGCGGACTCGGCGTTGACCAGTTCGCTGTACGCGTTCGCGGAGCGGCGCACGGTCTGCGCCGCGTTGTTGATCAGAATGTCCAGCGGGCCCTCGGCCGCGACCGAGTCGGCGAGCGCGACGACCTGGGCGGGGTCGCGCAGGTCGATACCGACGATCTTCAGCCGGTGGATCCACTCGTCGCTGTCCGGCATCGCCTTGAAGCGGCGGATCGCGTCGTTGGGGAAACGGGTGGTGATGGTGGTGTGCGCACCGTCTCGCAGCAGCCGCAGCGCGATGTACATGCCGATCTTCGCGCGGCCACCGGTGAGGAGCGCGCGCCGGCCGGTGAGGTCGGTCCGCGCGTCCCGGCGCGAGCGGTTCTCCTCGGCGCACTCCTGGCAGAGCTGGTGGTAGAACGCGTCCACCTCGACGTACCTGGTCTTGCAGATGTAGCAGGACCGGGGCCGCTGGAGGACGCCCGCGATCTCGGCACGGGCCGAGGACGAGGGCAGGACCCCCTGGGTCTCGTCGTCGATGCGCTCGGCCGAGCCGGTCGCGGTGGCCTCGGTGACGGCCTTGTCGTGCGCGGTCTTGGCGGCGCGGCGCTCCTGACGGCGGCGCTGCTTCACGGTCCGGTAGATCCCGGCCGTGGCTCGGCGCACGGCGATGGCGTCCGGGTGGTCGACCTCGATGCTGTCGAGTTCGTCGAGCACGCTCAGGCAGACGGCCAGCCGCTCCGGGTCGATACCGGGACCGAACTCCTCAGTTCCGGGAGCGAGCTCCGGGCTGTCCTGTGTCACCGTCATTACCGTTCCTCTGTCGCTTGTCACTCGTGGCGCCGACCGCCGTACATGGTCCTGCCGGGCCGAACGCCCCGATCAAGTCTGCCATGCACCGGATGCTGCTCCGTTCGTGTGACTTCACGGGTGTTCGCCGCAGTTCGCGGGCGCGCGCGTGCGTGCCTGCCCACCTCCGCCCCGACGGCTCCTCCACGGTTCGGTCACATATGCTTCCCTGCGACACGGCCAGGGTTGAGCTGTGCCGTCCGTACAGGGGGTGGAGAGTGACCGGACTCCCCGCGGGCGGCTCTCCGGCGCAGCCTGTACGCCCGGCCGCCATCCCCGTGCAGAACGGGCTTGTACCGGTCGGCAACGGTTTTGGCAACGGTTCGGTGTGGGACGTCGATGCCGTGATCCTGCTGGTCGAGGACGACGCCGGTGATGCGCTCCTCGTCGAGGAGATGCTCGCGGACAGCGAGCTGGACTCCGCGCTGACCTGGTGCAGAACGCTCGCGGAGGCGCGCCGGTTCCTGGCCGGCTGCCGGACCCCGTGCTGCGTACTGCTCGATCTTCATCTGTCCGATGTGTACGGCCTGGACGCCGTCACCCAGATCGTCGAGTCGGCGCCCGATGCGGCCATCGTCGTGCTGACCGGCAGGGCCGAGGCCGATACGGGCCTGTCGGCCGTGGCGACCGGCGCCCAGGACTATCTGGTCAAGGGGCGGCTCGATCCGGAGGCGCTGGGCCGCTCGGTCCGCTACGCCCTCCAGCGCAAGCAGGTCGAGCGGGCCGCTGCGGCGCTGCGCGCCAACCGGCTGATGGCGCAGGAGAACGCCCGCCTCGAACGCGGTCTGCTGCCCGTGCCCCTGCTGCGCGACGACTCCTTCGAAGCGGTGGCCCGGTACGCGCCGGGCCGGGCGCACGCCCTGCTCAGCGGTGACTTCTACGACGTGGTGCAGACGTCCGACGGCACAGTGCACGCGGTGATCGGCGATGTGTCGGGGCACGGGGCGGCGGAGGCCGCGCTGGGTGTCTGTCTGCGGGTGGCCTGGCGCACGGCGGTGCTGTGCGCCACCGGCCCGCTCGAACAGGTCGGGCTGCTGGAGGAGATCCTGGTCGCCGAACGCTCCGACCCACATGTCTTCGCCACCGTCACCTCACTGTCCTTCGCGCCGGACCGGCGTCGGGTGCGGGTGGTGCGGGCCGGTCACCCCGGGCTGCTGCTGCGCAGTGGTGCCCGGGTGAGCTGGGTCGAGCCCGAGCCCGGGATGGCCCTGGGGCTGCTGCCGGGGGCGGGACGGTGGAGCGTCTGGGAGCTGTCCCTGCCCGGGGACGGCCGGATCGTCCTGTTCACCGACGGCCTCTTCGAGGGGCGTACGGGGCCGGGTTCCCGGCTGGGCGAGGACGGGCTGCTCGCCATGGCCCGCAGGCACGGGGCACTGGCGGCCCGCGCCTTCGTGGACACCCTGGTCGACGAGGCCGCCGGGGCAGCGTCCCCGTACGGCGGTCTCGCCGACGACGTCGCCGTGCTCCATCTCGGATGGGGCCGGAGGGAGCCACGATGAGCGGCCGGGACGCTTCGCAGGCCCCACGGCGCGGCCTCGCCTCACGTCTGTCGGTCCAGAACTGGGTCCATCTGATTCTCGCCGTCTTCGTGCTGGTCGTCTGCGCCGGGCTGACCGTCGGTGGTCTGGTGCTGTCCCGGATATCCGACCGCGCCACCGAGCTGGTGGACCGCATCCAGCCGGCCCGCTCGTCGTCCTTCCAGTTGCAGAACGCCCTGCTGGACCAGGAGACCGGGGTCCGCGGATACGCGCTGACCGGTGACTCGACCTTCCTGCGGCCGTACGAGGCGGGGATGCGGGACGAGAAGCTGCGGCTGGCCAAGGTGCGTGCCCTCGTCGGGGACGAGCAGCCCTTCGCCCGCGATCTCGACCGGATCGCCGCAGCCGCGCGGGAGTGGCGCGGCCGGCATGCCGAGCCGCTGGTCGCCGCAGTGCGCCGGGACGGCCCGGCGTCCGAGTCCTCGGCCCCGATCCGGCGGAGCAGGGGCGAATTCGACACCCTGCGGCGGCTGTACGCGGCACAGCAGGCGCATCTCGACGTGGCGCGCGACCGGGCCCGCGCCGATCTGAGCACCGCCCGCACCACCCGTGACCAGGTGCTCATCGCGCTGGTCCTGGGCTTTCTCCTCGCGGTCGGCTCGCTGAGCCTGCTGCTGAACCGGATGGTGGGCCGGCCGCTGAGCCGGCTGACCGCCGCCTCCGACACGGTCAGCTCGGGGGCGTTCCGTAACCGGATCGAGGTCGACGGACCCTCCGATGTGCGGGCGGTGGCGGCGGCCGTGGAGGACATGCGCCGCCGTATCGTCGAGGAGCTCGCCGAGTCCCAGGAGCGCGAGACTCTGCTGGCGGAACAGGCACAGGAGCTGCACCGGTCCAATGGAGAACTGGAGCAGTTCGCCTATGTCGCCTCGCACGATCTGCAGGAGCCGCTGCGCAAGGTCGCCTCGTTCTGCCGGCTTCTGGAGAAACGGTACGCCGCGGAGCTCGACGACCGGGCGCGGCAGTACATCGACTACGCGGTCGACGGCGCCAAGCGGATGCAGGTGCTGATCAACGATCTGCTCACCTTCTCCCGTATGGGGCGGGTGCACGACAAGTGGAAGCCGGTCGGCCTCGACCGGTCCCTCGACCGTGCGCTGGCCAATCTCGCGCTGGTCGTCGAGGAGTCGGGTGCCACGGTCGTACGGGAGGGCCCGCTGCCGGAACTGACCGGGGACGCGACGACGCTCTCCATGGTCTGGCAGAACCTGATCGGCAACGCGGTGAAGTTCCGCCGCCCGGACGTACCGTGCCGGATCACGGTCGGCTGTGTACGGGAGGGCGACGACTGGCACTTCTGGGTGGCGGACAACGGCATCGGTATCGCGCCGGAGTCCGCGCAGAAGGTGTTCGTCATCTTCCAGCGTCTGCACGGCAGGGAGCAGTACGAGGGAACGGGCATCGGTCTGGCCCTGTGCCGGAAGATCGTGGAGTTCCACGGGGGCCGGATCTGGCTGGAGCCGGAGGCCACCGAAGGCACCTGCATCCGCTTCACGCTGCCGGTCGCCCCCGCCGCACCCGCGCACACCACGGTCGAACCGCTCGTCGCGGACACCGTCGTCGGGCGGCCCGGCCATGGCTGAGATCTGCCGGGTTTTCCCCGGAGTGGGAACGTTCGTCGCGGGTAGGCGAACGTCGAGCAACTGTCACCGAACACCACTGCGTCGCCCGGGCTGGAGCACATGAACGAACAGGTCACCTCGCGACCGGCCGGCCGCCCCTGCCCCGACCGGCCCACGGAGGTTCTGCACAGCGCCGAGGTGTTCGACGGCGAGCCCGGCTGCATCGCGCAGGCCCGGGCCCTGGCCGACCGCTTTCTGGTCCGGCTGGCCGCCGAGTGGCTCGCGGTGCTCGGCGAGCACACCCGCAGCGATCTGATACTGGCCGTGAGCGAGCTGGTCACCAATGCGGACCGCTACAGCCAGGGCCCGTATCTGCTGGAGCTGGAGGGCACCGCGGAGCGCGTCAGCGTCACGGTGTACGACAGCAGCACGGCCTTGCCGCTGTTCTACTCACCCGACCCGACGCGCCCCGGCGGCCACGGCATGGAGATCGTCGTGGCGCTGTGCGACAGGCTGACCGCCGAGCGCGTGCCGGTGGGCAAGCGCATCCGGGCCGAGTTCGAGCTGAGCAGCTGAGCTGTGGGGCGGGCGGGACGCCGCCCGCCCCACGACCACGGTCAGCCCAGTGCGGGCGGGGCGTCCGCGGCCGAAGTGCCCCAGGCCGACGGCTCGCTGCCCACCGTGAAGGAGAGCGAGCGGGTCGAGCGGATGTCGTCGGTGGTGAGATAGGTGCGGGACCGGTCCGTGCCGTCGAGCCGGGCCGACTGGATGTACCGGTCGGTGTCCGAGGCGCCGGGCGCGCTGACAGTGAGCGATCCGCGCGGGAAGTAGCGGCGGTCGAGCTTGATGTCGACGCGCTCGAAGGCGGGCGTGGACAGACCCCAGGTGTCGGTGCCCGGCTGGACCGGGAAGACGCCGATGGAGGACAGCACCATCCATGCGGACATGGTGCCGAGGTCGTCGTTGCCCGTCATGCCGGTCGGGGTGTCGGTGAACAGGGTGAGGGCCGCGTGCACCACATCGGTGGTCTTCCACGGCTGGCCGGTGGAGAGATAGGTGTACGGGGCGATCAGGTCGGGCTCGTTCTGCGGGTTGTACTTGTCGGCGTTGTAGTACGCGTACGGGCCGTTGACCCAGACCTCACGGGCGGTCTTCGCGGGGTCGGCGAGCAACTTGTCGTACGCGAAGAAGGAGTCGAGCCGCTGGTTGGCGGCGTCCTTCCCGCCGATCAGTGAGACCATGCCGGGCAGGTCCTGCGGTACGAGCCACTGGTACTGCCAGGACGTGCCCTCGTGGAAGCCCTCGCTCTGTGCCGGGTCGGCGGGTCCGGTGAAGGCCCCGGCGGCATCGCGGGCGCGGAAGAAGCCGGTCGAGGGGTCGAAGATCTTCCGGTAGTTCTGGGCTCGGTCCTCGTACCGCTTCGCGTCGGCGTCGTGGCCGAGATCGCGGGCCATCTCGCCGAGCATTGCGTCGGAGAGGGCGTACTCCAGGGTGGCGGAGGCACCGTGGTCGAAGTCCGAGTCACCGGGCTTGGCGTGCTGACGGTCCTTGATGTACGGGGCGAACCCGTCCTTCAGATACTGGACGTTGGCCTCGCGGCCGACCGGCGCGGAGTCGGCGGGCGGCACCCCGTCGGCGTTCTTCTTCAGGGCCCGGTACGCCTCTTCCTCGTACCCCTTCAGCAGCCCCTGCTGGTAGGCGTTGGTGAGGAAGGGGGTGACCGGATCGCCGGTCATGATGTTCGTCTCGACCGTGCCGTAGCCCCACTTGGGCAGCCAGCCGCTCTCGGCGTCGATACGCAGGACGGAGATCGCCATGTCGCGCGATTCGCGCGGGGCGAGGAGCGAGAGAAGCTGGGCCTGGGTGCGGTAGGTGTCCCAGAGAGACCAGTTCTGGTAGTAGGTGAAGCCCTTGGCACGGTGGGTCTTCTGGTCCCAGCCGGTGTAGCGGCCGTCGACGTCGCTGCCGACGTTGGGGGCGAGGAAGGACCGGTAGAGGGAGGAGTAGAAGGTGCGACGGAGCTGGTCGCTGCCGCCCTGCGCCTGCACGCCTTCGAGCCGCTCCTCCCATGCCTGCTGAGCGGTGTGCTCGACCCGGTCGAAGCTGCGGCCGCCCTCGGTGCGGAGGTTGAGCGCGGCGCCCTTGGCGTCGACGTAGCTCAGGGCGGTGGTGGCCTCGACGGTGCGGTCCTTCGTGGTGTCGAAGCGCAGCCAGGCGCCGTTGCGGGCGCCGGCGGCAAAGGACTCCTTGGAGCCTTCGGTGACGGTGTCGCCGTTCCAGGTGCCGGAGGTGGTGAACGGACGGTCGAAGCGGGTGATCGTGTAGAGCGTGTACGGCTTGGTGTCCTGGCAGAAGCCGCTGCCGGTGATCGCGGTCCGTACCGTCCGGTTGTCGAGGATCTCCACCTTGGACGAGAGCGTCCGGTGCAACGACTGGCCCGCGTTGAGCAGGACGTTGGCCTTGTCCGTGGCCGGGAAGGTGTAGCGCTGTACGCCGGTGCGCTTGCTCGCGGTGAGTTCGGCGTCGATCCCGGTCTTCAGCCCGACCTTGTAGTAGCCGGGGCTCGCCTTCTCGTCGTCGTGGCTGAACTCCGCCGCGTACTTGGCGTAGTCGGTCTGTGTGACGTCTCCGGTGGTGGGCAGGGTCGGCAGATCGCCGCCGAGGCCGCAGCCGACGCCGGAGAGATGGATGGCTGAGAAGCCGCGTATGTGGTTCTCGCCGTAGTCGTAGCCGGTGTTGTGGCCGGTGTCCGGGGAGAACTGCACCATGCCGAACGGCACGGAGGCGCCGGGGTAGGTGTTGCCCTCGTTCTGGGTGCCGATGAACGGGTTGACCAGGTCGGTCAGTTGTTCGTCGGTACGGGGCGCGGCCTGGGCCGTGGCCCCGGTGGTGAGAACACCGCCGAGGAGCGCGACGGCGGCGAGTGCGGCCGCCGGGCCGCGAAGTCGCGGCCGTGGGGTCCGGTGCATGGAGTACTCCTCCTTGGACAACGTTGTCAGAGCGCGATCATTCTTGGTTCCCGGGTGGTTCGCGTCAAGGGTTCGGACGCGAACGCTCCGGCCCGTCCCGGGTGGGACGGGCCGGAGCAATGTCACACGTCAGGTGGTGGGACACCCCGCCACGACCGGGTTCGACGCATCGCGGATGAGCGCGTCCTGCGCCGCCTTGATCCGTTCGACGTCGGGCTTGACGATCCGGCGGTCGTACGTGAGGAGCCCGTTCAACTCCCCTTCGACGTCCGAGATCTGGGTGTAGACGGCGCCGTTGCTGCCCTTGCAGGCGAGCTTTCGCACCTCGTCCAGCCGGGCCAGATAGTCGTCGGTGTACGTGGCCGGGTCGACCGCGATGTACGACTGCTGTACGGCCCAGGCGTGCCCCGGCACGGCCAGGCCGAGCCCCCCGTACTCGCCGCTGACCAGGGCGCGTTTCCCGTCGGGCTGCGGAAGCCCGGGGCTCGGGTAGCCGTGCGCGTCGGCGATGTCACCGTTGCCGCCGTCCACCGCGCCGCAGCAGTTGAGGCCGCTCATGTTGTTGACCAGCCGGGTCGGATCCCAGGACTTGGCCTGGTCGGCGATGCGGGCCTGGTCGTACTGGCCCCAGCCCTCGTTGAAGGTGACCCACATGACGACGGACGGATGGCTGGAGTGTTCGTCGATCATCTCCTTCATCTCGCGCTCGTACTCGGCGCGGGCGGCGGTGGACGGGTTGACGGTGTTCATCGCCGGCATGTCCTGCCAGACCAGCAGGCCCAGCTTGTCCGCCCAGTAGAACCAGCGGTCGGGCTCGACCTTGATGTGCTTGCGGACGGAGTTGAACCCCATCGCCTTGTGCATCTTCAGGTCGTAGGCGAGGGCTTCGTCGGTGGGCGCGGTGTGCAGCCCGTCGGGCCAGAAGCCCTGGTCGAGGGTGGCCATCAGGAAGACCGGCTTGCCGTTGAGGACGGTGCGCGGGGTGCCGTTCACCTTCTCGACCGCGATGGACCGCATCCCGAAGTAGCTGCCGACCCGGTCCGATCCGACGCTGACCTTCAGCTGGTACAGATGCGGATCGTTCGCGGACCACAGATGCGGGTCCGGAACACTCAGGTTCAGCGCCGCCCCGGTGTGTCCGCTGACACTCCCGACCTTGCGCTTCCCGTCGTACGCCGTCGCCGTGACCGGCACCCCGTCCCGCACCCCGCGCACCTCGACGGCGACCTTCTCGCCCTGGACGTCGGGGGTGAGCTTCAGCGAGTCCGCGTGGTCGGCGGCGACCGGCTCCATCCACACCGTCTGCCAGATTCCGGAGGACGGGGTGTACCAGATGCCGCTCGGGTCGAGGCGCTGCTTGCCCATCGGCGGGTTCTCGCCGTTCGCCGCGTCGGTCGGATCGTAGACGCCGACGATCAGCTCCTGGGTGCGGCCGGGCTTCAGCGCGTCGGTGATGTCGGCGCTGAACTTGTCGTAGCCGCCCTTGTGTTCGGCGACCTTCTGGCCGTTGACATACACCTCGGACTGCCAGTCGACGGCCCCGAAGTTCAGCTGGAGGCGCTTGCCGGATCCGACCTTCCAGTCCTTGGGGACGGTGAAGGTGCGGCGGTACCACATCCGGTCCTCGTGCCGCTCGACCCCGGAGAGCTGCGACTCGACCGGATACGGAACGAGGATCTTCTCACCGAGCCTCCTGCCGACCGGGGGCCGATCCCCCGCCTTCGCCGCGGCGAACTCCCAGGAGCCGTTGAGGTTCCGCCAGTTGTCACGGGTGAGCTGGGGCCGCGGGTACTCGGGAAGCGCGTTGCGCGGGCCCACCTCATCGGCCCACTTCGTACGAAGCTCGTACGTGGACTTGTTGGGCCCGCTGGACCAGAAGGCCCCGACGGCCTTCCCGTCCTCCCCGGCCAGCGCCCCCGCACCGTCGTACCGGACATCGGCGAGCCCGCCGGCGTCCCCGCCCTTGTTGCCGACGACGGGTTCCTTGAGCGCGACGGTGAGGCTGCGCGGGTCGGCCGGGTCGGCCTTGACGGCGCCGAGCGGCCACTTGGCACCGCCGATGACGGCGTCGAGATGATTCACGAACCCGGCGGGCAGGGGAGCGAGCTTCTGCGCGAAGTCCAGCTTGAGGGTGCGACCGTCGGCGAGCACGGTGGCGGCGATGGCACCGTCGTACGCGAAGTCGTCGGGAAGCCGGAAGGCGGACTGCGGCACCGGCACCTTGCTGCCGCCGGGTTCGGTCCACTTCAGATGGAGGTTGGATCCTCCCTGGTGCTCGAAGAACTCGACCTTGAGGTCGTATGCCTTGCCCGCGGTCAACTCGACCGGCTGCGAGGTCTGTTCCTTCTCCCAGTCGTCGACCCAGTGGTCGATGACCGGCTTCCCGTCGATCCAGAGACGGAAGCCGTTGTCCCCGATCATCGAAAAGACATGGGCGCCGGTCTTCTCCGGAACGATTTTCCCGGTCCACCGGATGCTGGCGTCGTCGCTCTGCCCGGTGGCCGAACTCAGCCGGGACTCAAGCGTCGGGAAGTCGATGTCCGGGTCGAATCCGGTGGCCTTGAGCTGTCCGAAGTCGAAGGCACCGGGGGCGGACTGGGTGTAGTACTCGCCCTTCAGACCATGCACTTCGCCGGCGTTCCCGGGGTCCGGGGCGGCCGAAGCGGTGGGCACGGCGGACAGGCCGGCGGTGCCGAGAACGGCAGCGAGAAGTAGAACCAGTTTCTTTCTGATGCGCACGGATCCTCCTTGCTGAGGAAGGGTGGCGGCTCGTTGCAACAGGATGTACAACGTTGGAAGGAATGGCAGTTGGCATGACAGCACGACACCCGTTCTGCTGTCCAGGTGCATGACAAATCAAGGAGAAGTCGACCCCGACCACCGAGAACCACAGGCACAGTGCCCACCAGAGCGGCCGCTGCGCCGCGCTTCGGCCTGCCTGTCAGAGGTGGCGGGCGAAGGAGCCCGGTCTGCGGTCGAAGACGCAGTCGCCGCACAGGCCGCCGGCCGGGCAGCGGTAGTACAGGCAGCAACTACGGCGGCGGAACGCCGGGTCGTGCGGGGCGCCGGTGTTCCGGAGGTCCGGGTGGTCGAAGAGTTCGGCGACCAGTGCGCGGGCCCGGCCGGACACGTCGGGGCGGCGGTGGGTGCGGGCCCAGGTGACCAGTTCGCGCAGGGCTCCTGCCAGCGCCGACCCCGCGTTGCCCCACAGCAGCCCGTTCGACAGGGAGCCGTCGCGGCGGATCGCCTCGGCGAGGGGCACGAGATGGGCGTACTGAACGGCTTCCCGAATCCGGGCGGCGGTGGCAGGCAGCGATTCCGCGGTGTTCAGCCACAGGTCGTCGGGGGCGGTGTGCTGTGGGTCCCAGTGCAGGGCATCGGGCGAGAGATCGGGGAAGCGGCCGGTCAGGACCGCCGGGCCGAGTGCGACCGACCAGAGGCGGGAGGCCAGCCCCAGGTGCGCGACGGAGGCGGCGACTCTGCGCTCGGAGGTACGGAGCCGGGCGGCCACTGTGTCGATCCGGGCCGTGAGCGGTGCGGACTCCCCCGCATACGACAGGGCCAGCGGGCGGTGCGCCCCGTCGGGCGGCGCAGTGGTCCGCAGTGCGAAGAATCCGCCCACCGAGGCCGCTGCGGGCTCCTCCATCGCGCTGCTCCTTCTCGGCTCCCCGGCCGCCACTCGTGACATCGCGGGTACCCCGGAATGCCGTGACCCGCCGTTCACCGTAGCCCCTCGGAGCAATCGCTCCGGGGCACTCGGGAGGGAGGACTACCGTCGGGAGGAGGACACTGGGAGTAGTCGCCTACTACCAAGGCAGTACGCAGGATCGCCGCCTCAAGGACGACGACGTAGCCGCTTTGAAGCGACATCGTGGTGTACATGAGTTCCCTTGCGCTGTCCGTGCTTCTGTCACTGGTCTCCGCGGTCGCCTACGCGGCCGGGGCGATCGTCCAGGAGCGCGTGGCCACGGCTGGAGACGGCCACTCGCTCGCGCCCCTGCGCAACCGTGTCTGGTGGGCCGCCGTGGCGCTGAACGGCGTGGGCGCGGTGCTGCATGTCGTGGCGTTGGCCTACGGTCCGCTCAGTCTCGTCCAGCCGCTCGGTGCGCTGACCATCGTCTTCGCCCTGCCGATGGCTGCACTCTTCGTACGCCGCCGGGCAGGTACCACGGCCTGGCGCGGCGCGATCATGGCGACCGTCGGTCTGGCGGGTCTGCTCGCGCTCACCGGGAACGCCGAGTCGCACACTCTGAGCGGCCCGGATCAGCTGATGCTCGCCGGCGTGACGCTCGGTGCGGTCGCGGCGCTCTTCCTGATCTCCAAGGGCTTGCACCGGCCGGTGGTACGGAGCGTGATCCTGGCCGGGGCCGCAGGCGTCGCTTTCGGTATCGCCTCGGTGTTCACGAAGACGGTGGCCGTGCAGTGGACCTCCGGTGCGGCGGGTGCAGGAATGCCGGCGCTGCTGGCGATCGCCGCTTTCGCGGCCGCCGGGCTGCTGCTCTCCCAGGCCGCGTACCGGGGCGCCGGGCTGACCGCACCGCTGGCCACGGTGACCGTGGTGAACCCGGTGATAGCCGCGGCTGTCGGCATCACCATGTTCGATGAGCAGTTCCGGCACGGTACGGCCGGCACCATGCTCGCGCTGGCCTGCGGGGTGGTCGCCGCGGGCGGGCTGATACTTCTCACGACGGAGCGGCTGGGCGCGGAGCACCGCGCCGGGCAGCCGGCCGGAGTCGAGCGCCCGGACGCTCCGGGGGACAGGACGGACGCGGAGGGTTCGGACACGGAGGGTTCGGACGCGGAGCCCGACGCCGAAGGTGCTGCGGTACCGGCGGTGGTTCTGGCTCAGCCCGCTGAGACGCAGACGGTCGTCGTTCTCGTCGTTCCTCCCGAGCCCGCACCGTCGACGCCCGCCGGGGTCGTCGAAACCATCGCGGAAACGTTCTCGGCAGCCCCTGCGCTTCCTCTGATGATGCCGCTGGAGCGTCGGCTCGGGCAGGTGGAGTTCGGGCCCGGGCGGTCGTCGCACACCGGCACCGCACGCCGCGGTGGCGTGTCCGCGGGCTCTGCCGCTCCGGCTGACACAGCCGGGCCCCAGGGGGCCGTTCAGACGCTGACGCCGCCCGCCCTGAGGTAGTCCAGCGGGTCGATGTCCGAGCCGTAGCCTGGACCGGTACGGATCTCGAAGTGCAGGTGCGGACCGGTGACGTTCCCGGTGGAGCCCGAGCGCGCAATCCGCTGGCCTGCGGAGACATGCCGGCCCTCACGCACATGAAGCGCGGACAGATGCGCGTACTGGCTGTACTTGCCGTCGCCGTGCCGGATGACGATCTGGTATCCGTACGCCCCCGCCCAGCCCGCCGAGACGACCGTGCCGGAGCCGACCGCCTTCACTGAAGTGCCGGTCGGGACGGGGAAATCGACACCGGTGTGATAGCCGCTGGCCCAGGAACCGGCCTGGTGGTACCGGGTACCGATACCCGCCGCAACCGGCGCGACGAGGCTGTCGGAGTGCTTCTCCGCCCGCTGCGGCGTGTGGCTCTCGGCCTTCTTCGGGTGCTGCTTCGGCTTGGTCGTCCGGTGGTGGGGCTTCGCGGTCTGGTGTTGGGGTTTCGCCGTTTGGTGTTGCGGTGTGGCCGATTGCTGTTTCGGCCTGGTGGTCTGGTGCTGCGGCTTTGTCTTCTGGTGCGGCGCGGTCGTTGCCTTCGGCTTCGCTGCCGCCGTCGAGGCCGCCTTGGAACCGGTCCTCGGCGCCTGGGCCTCATCGAGGCTCAGGCGCTGTCCGGGAAAGATGAGATCCGGGTCGTCCCCCACGACCTTGCGGTTCGCCGCGTACAGGTGCTGCCAGCCGCCCCGGACCTGCTCGCTCTCCGCGATCGCGGAGAGCGAGTCACCACTGGCCACGGTGTACGACTCGCGCTTGCCGGGCACAGTGCTCGGCGTGGTGGGCGTGGACGTCCGCTTCGTCTCCGGCTTCCCGGCGGTGGCCTTCCCGGGCGCCTTTACGTGACTGGTCCGATCCGACTGCGGGTCGATGCCGGGGGCGTCCCCGCCACTGGTCAGCCCCGCCCGTGTCGAGCAGCGCGGCCAGGCGCCGGGCCCCTGCCCTTCGAGCACCTTCTCGGCCACGGCTATCTGCTGGTCCTTGGTGGCCAGATCGGCGCGTGGGGCGTAGACCGTGCCGCCGTAGGCAGCCCACGTCGACCGGGTGAACTGCAGGCCGCCGAAGTAGCCGTTGCCGCTGTTGATGTGCCAGTTGCCGGTGGACTCGCAGGCGGCTACCTTCTCCCAGACATCCGTCGACGCGGCGCCTGCCGAGGCGGCTGCGATGAGCGGGAGCGCGATGCCCGCACCGCCGGCGGTGACCGTGAGCGAGGCACGGTTGAGCCGACTGGGCTGATATCTGCGGTGCCGTCCGTTTGCGGCCATGACTTGGCTCCCCCACTGGCAGTAGGACACGTCGCAAGCGCCCAACTTATGGGCAGACAAAGGCCGCTGACAAGAGAGCGATAACAGCTCACCCGTCACGGGCGACCCAGGGGACACCGCCGCCCGTGGTTCGTGGCCGGTGACCGCGCCGACCTCCACCCGGCCCGCGCCGGTGACCTCGGCGTCCCCCGTCGCGCGGCCCAGGCGGATGTCGCCGTGGTCGGTCTTCAGGTGCACGGTCGCGGCCTCGTCGATCTGGATGTCACCGGCCGAGGTCTTGATCCTGCAGCCCCCGAGGCGGCCTTCGCAGCTGAAGTCCGCCATCGGTGCGGTGCCGTGCGCATCGGAGCCGGCCGGCAGTTCGATGCTCAGGTCGAGCGATCCGCTCGTGCCGAACAGGGAGCGCTTCCTGGGGCCCTTGACCAGCAACTTGCCGCCCGAGCAGGTGACTTCGGTCTGCTGTGCGGCGCGCACGTCGGCGTCTTCGGCGCCGTCGCTCGGCAGCACCTCGGCCACCGTGTCCGTACGTTTCGTCGCGGCGATCCGGACTGACCCGATGTCGAATTCGAGGGTGACGGAGATCGGTTCGGGGGTGTCGAAAGCAGGCGTGGCTGTCTCGTCCTCATGGCTGTGGTCTGCGTTTGAGGTCCATGACGCCGCCACGCCACCACGGCGCCACTTTGGCGCCATGGTGGCTCAGGTAGTTGTTCCGGGTCGCGGAACAAGGGCCTGGAACCAGCTCGTCACCACCCCTGACCTGCCCGTTTCAGTCGAGCAGCGCCTCCCGCAACCGCGCGGCGAACGCATCGGGATCCTCGGTGGAACCGGCGTGTCCACCGGGGAACTCCATGAGCCTGCCGCCGGCCCTGTCCACCAGCCGGGCACCCGGAATCGCCGTGAGGAGGGTGCGGGAGTCCTGCCCGACGCCGATGGTCAGCTTCTCCGCGCCGCACCCAAGGGCCTCCAGGTCCGGTACGTAACTGCTGAACGGGCACAGCACGTGCTCCAGGAACACCGGGAGGTTGGCGCGCATCCGCCGGAACACCTCGGCCTCCTGCGCGGACGGTTCGGATGCCGCCGCCCGGTGCCCGCCCTCGGCCGGATGGCCGGCTTCCGGCCCCATGAGGCCCTCGGTCATGGTGGCCAGCGCCGCGACCACCCCGTCCCTGCGGTGGGAGTCGCGTACAGCGGCGAAAAGCTTGCGTCCCTGTTCCGGATCGGGCAGCAGCTCCACCACCGGCGGCTCGTGCGCGATCACCCGGTGCAGCCGTTCCGGGTGGCGGGTGAGCAGGTCCAGGGCGACGATGGCGCTCGAACTGGATCCGAAGACGGCTGTGGGCCCGCCGTCCGGTGCCAGCAGGTCGATCAGCCGGTACGCGTCCTCGCTCTGCACCTCCACCCGCTGGTCGCCGGTCTCCCCGTCGAGGACGCTGCGCGAGTATCCCCGCGGATCGAAGGCGGCGACGGTCCAGCGGTCGGCCAGCTGCGCCGCCATCCGGTCGTAGATCCCTGCGTCGGCGCTCCCGCCGGGCATCATCAGCAGCAGCGGGCCCTCGCCGCGCACCTCGTAGTACAGCGTCGCCCCGGGCACCTTCAGGCGGCCGGTGCGGGCCGGTGTCGTGCGATCAGTCATCGTTCTCCCCCTTGCTCGTCCCCGCGCTCGTCGCGGACGGCCAGTGCTCCAGCAGGAAGTGCAGGGCCTCGATGGACCGCTCCCAGGACGTCTGTACGTCGCGGGGCGCACCAAAGCCTCCGCCGGCCTCCAGTGCGCAGTAGCCGTGGAAGGTGCTGCGCAGCAGCCGAACCGCGTCGGTGAGATCGGGCTCGGCCAGGCCGTAGGCGCGCAGCATCGCACCCGTGGTCTCGATGGTGCGGTGGTACGCGGACGACTGGGCGGCGACGGCGGGATCGATCCGCATCTGCGTCGCCTCGTACCGTCCGGGCCGCTCCAGCGCGAAGGCCCGGTAGGCGTCGGCGAACGCGACCAGGGCGTCCTTCCCGGCCCGGCCCACCACCGCGGCGTTGATCCGGTCGATGAACTCACCCGCGGCCAGCAGCGCGACCCGGGTCCGCAGGTCGTGCAGATTCCTGACGTGGGAGTACAGGCTGGCGTCCTTGACCCCGAAGCCGCGGGCCAGCGCGGAGATCGTGACCTTGCCGAAGCCGATGGAGTCGGCCAGATCCGCCGCCGCCTCCACCACGCGTTCGGCCGTGAGACCCGCGCGGGCCATCCGCCACCTCCACCGGAGCTACCTAGACCCTCTAGGTACTTCTCTGCCGGAGCCGGCCGTGTGGTTGATCGGCGCGTCGACGAACCCGAAGCCGATTCCGAACAGGGCGCCGCCCAGGGCCGGCGGCCGAGGCCTTCCTCCTGTCAGTCGAGGACGGCGAGGTGAAGTCGCCGGAGGCGCGCGGGGTCGGCGATCACGTCGTACTCGGCGATCCTGTCGTCCTCGACGGTGAAGGTGAGCGCGAACAGCAGTCGGCCGCGCGGGGCCACGACGACCCCCACCGCGCCGTCGACCAGGGCCAGTTCGGCGAGCTGCGACCTGCGGGCAAGGGCGGCTGTCCCCTCCGCCACGGCCCGCGCGCCGCGGACCTCGGTCGCTCCGCCCGGCGGCAGGGCCGCGGGGTCGGCGCGGCGCACCACGTCGGGGGCCAGCACGGCAAGGATCGCGGTGAGGTCGCCGGCCCGCGCTGCGGCGAGGAACGCCGAGACGACCTGCCGGTGCCGGACGAGCTCGGCCGCCGGGACCACCGGGCTGCCCTGCACCTTGTGGCGCGCGCGGCTGGCGAGCTTCTTCGTGGCGACGGGCGTGCGCTTCACGATGGGCGCGATCTGGTCGAACGGCACGGCGTACATGTCGTGGAGCACGAACGCGACCCGTTCGGCGGGGCCCAGCGTATCCAGCACCACGAGCAGGGCGCGGCTCACCGAGTCGGCCAGCAGTGCTTCGTCTTCCGGGGGGCTCCCCTGCGCGGGGTTCGAGACCTGGTCGAGCACTTCCTGCACGGTCAGATCCTCCCGCCGCGTTCTGCGGGAGCGCAGCATGTCGAGACAGATACGGGTCACCACGGTCCGAAGCCAGCCGGCCAGGTTGTCCACATCACCGGCGTCGACCCGGCCGAGGCGGAGCCATGCCTCCTGCACGGCGTCATCGGCCTCGTCCGGTGAGCCGAGCATCCGGTAGGCGACTGCCCGCAGCCGGCCGCGCTGCGTCTCGAAACGTTCCGCCAGCCCATCGCGCTCGTCCACCGGTCACCTTTCTCCGTCCCGCTCCGTCAGCTCTCATGACGCACGCAACGTAACTGAAGTGACAGGAGAACCGATGATGTCCTTGCTGCACCTGGATTCCAGTGCCAATCGTTCCGGCGAGTCGGTCAGCAGACAACTGACCACGCTGTTCGCGGACACCTGGCGGGCCGTGCACGGCCCGGCCGGATATCGGTACCGGGATCTGGCCGCAGACCCGGTGCCGCCGCTGGATACCGCCTACTGCTCGCTCGGCCGCCGAGTGGAGCGACACGGCCTCGTCCCGCCCGCCGAAGTGGACGGGCTGATCGAGAGCCCGGCCGAGAAGCGGGAGTGGGCGCTGACGCGCCCACTGATTTCCGATCTGCTGGCGTCCGACACCGTGCTGATCGGTGCCCCGATGTACAACTACTCGGTATCCGCCTCGCTGAAGGCATGGATCGACCGGGTGGGCTTCCCCGGGGCGTTCACCGACGCGGACACCGGGGACAGCCTGCTGCAGGGTACGAGGGTGGTGGTGATCAGCACGCGGGGCGGCACCTACGGCCCGGGCACCCCACGGGAGGCATGGGACTTCCAAACGCCCTACCTGCGGACGTACTTCGGCGGGCTGGGGGTGGCGGACGAGAACCTCTGTTTCGTCAGCGCCGAGATGACCATGGCCGGACTCGTCCCGCATCTGGCCCGCTTCCGGCCGCTGGCGGCGAGCTCGCTGGCCGCGGCGCGAGCCGAGGTGACCGCGCTGGCCACGGCCGCTCCCCGGTCGGAGATCCCCACGGCCTGTGGAACCACGTCCACGGTTCCCGTCTCAACTGAGGCTCCGGTCTGATCCGGTCCGGCAGGGACGCGTCTGGCGTCTCACCATACTGGCCACGATCGGCGCGTCGACTCCGACCGGGAAACCACTCATCGACGTCGGCATCGGTTTGACCGATGCCACGGGGCTCGCCCACCTTGAAGCTGCCTCGCCGAACAGATCCAGGAGTTACCCCCTCGAACCCCAGTGGTCAAGACACTCTGCACCACGACCGCTTCCGTGATGACGGACCCGGGTGGTCCGGACGGCCCGAGTAAACCGCAGATCGTGAGCACGGACCGGCCGGCCCATGGCTTCGACACGTACACCCGTCCGGGCCGCTCGAAGACCGGCATGTACAGGAGCCCGCAGCCCGGGCGGGTCCATACGGCCGATGCTGAACAGGCCGTCACCGCGCCCCGTATCCATACTGAAGAACCCGGCTTCCCCCACACAGATTGCAGAGCACACAGATGAGCGGCACTGCGCAGATCGGCGTCACAGGACTCGCGGTCATGGGCCGCAATCTCGCTCGAAACTTCGCCCGCAACGGCTTCACGGTCGCCGTGCACAACCGCACGACCTCGAAGACGGACGCCCTGGTCAAGGAGTTCGGCGACGAAGGTTCCTTCATTGCCGCGCACACGCCGGAGGAGTTCGTCGCGGCGCTGGAACGTCCGCGCCGGCTCATCATCATGGTGAAGGCGGGCGATCCGACGGACGCCGTGATCCAGGAGTTCGCCCCGCTCCTCGAAGAGGGCGACGTCATCATCGACGGCGGCAACGCACACTTCGAGGACACCCGCCGCCGCGAGAAGCAGCTGCGCGAGCACGGCATCCACTTCGTGGGCGTCGGCATCTCGGGCGGCGAGGAGGGCGCGCTGAACGGGCCGAGCATCATGCCGGGTGGCTCGTCCCAGTCGTACGAATCGCTGGGGCCGCTGCTGGAGAAGATCGCCGCCAAGGCGAAGGACGGCACCCCGTGCACCACACACATCGGTCCCGACGGGGCCGGGCACTTCGTGAAGATGGTCCACAACGGCATCGAATACGCGGACATGCAGCTGATCGCGGAAGCGTACGACCTCCTGCGTGCCGTGGCGGGCTACTCCCCCGCGAAGATCGCCGAGACATTCCGCAGCTGGAACACCGGCCGCCTCGACTCCTATCTGATCGAGATCACGGCGGAGGTCCTTGCCCACACCGACGCGGCTACCGGAAAGCCCTTCGTCGACATCGTGCAGGACCGGGCGGAGCAGAAGGGCACGGGCCGCTGGACAGTACAGATCGCGCTGGATCTGGGGGTACCCGTCTCCGGTATCGCGGAGGCCGTCTTCGCCCGCTCGCTGTCCGGCCATGCCGATCTGCGCGAGGCGGCGAAGGACCTGGCGGGTCCGTCGCCCAAGGCGCTCGGCGCGACGGAGGCGGCGGCCTTCGCCGACCGGGTGGAGCAGGCCCTGTACGCGTCCAAGATCGTCTCGTACACGCAGGGGTTCCACCAGATCCGGGCCGGCAGCGAGGCGTACGACTGGAACATCGACCTCGGCGCGGTGGCAGCGATCTGGCGGGCCGGGTGCATCATCAGGGCCGCGTTCCTGGACCGGATCCGGGCGGCCTACGACACCCACCCCGACCTGCTGAGTCTGCTCTCGGACGAGCAGTTCGCCGAGGAGATCGGCGCGGCGCAGGACGACTGGCGCACGGTGGTCGCCGAGGCGGTGCGGCAGGGAGTGCCGACGCCCGGGTTCGCAGCCGCGCTCTCGTACTACGACGGACTGCGCGCGGACCGGCTGCCCGCGGCCCTCACCCAGGGGCAGCGCGACTTCTTCGGCGCGCACACGTATCGGCGTACGGACCGCGAGGGCTCCTTCCACACGCTCTGGGGCGGCGACCGGTCGGAGGTCGGAGCGGGCTGATACGCGGGGCGCCGGTGCGCGCTCCACGTCCTCGGCGAAGGCAGCATTCGAGATGCGGGATGCGAGATGGCCTCGCCGGGGTCCGGGACGAGGCGGACCCCTCCACGCCCTCACCGCCGGTGGTGAACTCGAACCGGGCGAGAGCCACGAGCAGGCGGCGTCACGGGAGCTGCCGGAGACGACCGGTCCGACGCATGTGACCCCGGGCCCGGACACCTCTGGTGGACCGCCCCGGAGTTGGCCGCGCCGACGAATCTGCTGTGGCCGGCCGGACCGGCCACCACGGCCGGCCCCGCGCCGTGCCGTCGTCCGGGGCGGCCGCAAGCACGCTGGGGGATCACGGGGAGCACAGGACCATCCACGGGGTCGCCCGGTCGGGTGACCCGGGGTGCGGCGTCGTCGTACGTGTGCGTAAGTAGCAGCGGGCCCCCTTGTCGCCCCCGCACCGCGAGCTCGCTGCCGTTCCGTACCGCTGACGCCCCATGGAGCCCCCGAATGCCCGACGCCACGCCGGAACCGGTCGCTGCCCAGCCCGTCGTAGCGCCGCTGACCAGCGCCGCCCTGATTCTGGTCGCCACGATCGAGCCCGGCGGTGAGCCCGCCGTACGCGAGATGCTGCCGGATCTGGCGGCGATCACCCGCTCCATCGGATTCAGGTTCCCGGACACCGGCCTGGTCTCCGTGACCGGCTTCGGTTCCAACGCCTGGGACCGGCTGTTCGCGGGGCCGCGCCCTGCGGGGCTCCACCCGTTCCAGGAACTGCACGGTACCCGCCACCACGCCCCCGCCACTCCGGGGGACCTGCTGTTCCACATCCGGGCCGAGCGGATGGACGTGTGCTACGAGTGGGCGTCCCAGCTCCTCGACCGGCTCGGCGGGGCGGTGAAGGTCGTCGACGAGACACAGGGGTTCCGCTACTTCGACCACCGGGATCTGCTCGGCTTCGTGGACGGAACCGAGAACCCCGTGGGGGCGGGTGCGCAGTCGGCGGCCCTGGTCGGCGCCGAGGATCCGGAGTTCGCGGGTGGCAGCTACGTCATCGTGCAGAAGTATCTGCACGACCTCGCGTCCTGGAACACGCTGAGCACCGAGGCGCAGGAGCGGGTCATCGGCCGTACGAAGTTCGCCGACATCGAGTTCCCCGACGACGTCAAGCCCGCCGACTCGCATGTCGCCCTCAACACGATCACCGACCCGGACGGCACGGAACGCGAGATCCTGCGGGCCAACATGCCGTTCGGCAGCTTCGGACAGGGCGAGTTCGGCACGTACTTCATCGGTTACGCCGCCGACCCGGGCGTGACCGAGCAGATGCTCCGCAATATGTTCCTCGGCAATCCGCCCGGCACGTACGACCGCATCCTCGACTTCTCGACGGCGGTCACCGGCACGCTCTTCTACGTCCCCAGCGCCGACTTCTTCGACGCCCCGCCGCCGTCGCCCGCAGCGACCGCGACCGAGACCCTGCCGGAGCCGGCGTCCGCGCCGGCCGTGGCACAGGCCCCGGTCCCGGTCCGTTCGGCCAACGGTTCGCTGCACATCGGCAGCCTGCAAGAAAGCGCCCAGTGATGAACAACCTCCACCGCGAACTCGCCCCTGTCACGGAAGCCGCCTGGGACCAGATCGAAGAAGAGGCCCGACGCACCTTCAGCCGCCATGTGGCGGGACGCCGTGTCGTCGACGTGACCGGCCCGGACGGTCCCGAGCTGGCCGCCATCGGCGACGGTCATCTGCGCGACGTCGATCCGCCCACGCCGGACGTGATCGCCCGGGCCCGTACCTCGATGCCCGTCATCGACTGGCGGGTGCCTTTCACGGTGACCCGGTCGGCCGTGGACGACGTCGAGCGCGGTTCCGACGACAGCGACTGGCAGCCCGTCAAGGACGCGGCCCGCACCTGTGCGTTCGCCGAGGACATGGCGATCATCGACGGGTACGCGTCGGCCGGCATCACCGGACTCCGGGACGGCTCCTCGCACTCACCGCTGCCACTGCCGGCCGACGCCCGCGACTATCCGGCCACCGTCAGCCAGGCACTCACCCAGCTGCGGCTGGCCGGTGTCGACGGGCCGTACCGACTGCTGCTCGGTGCCGACGCCTTCACCGAGGCGACCGAGACCTCCGACCACGGATATCCGGTGGCCACCCATCTGGCCCGGCTGCTCGACGACCAGATCCTCTGGGCGCCCGCCGTCGCGGGTGGCGTACTGCTGTCCACCCGTGGCGGCGACTTCGAACTGTGCCTGGGCCAGGATCTGTCGATCGGCTATCAGGACCACGACGCGACCAGCATCCGGCTCTACTTCCATCAGGCGTTCACCTTCCGGATGCTGACGCCCGAGGCCGTGGTCCCGATCATCGCCTGAGGTGTTACCCCCTGTGCCCGGTCGCCCTGACGCTCCAGGTGAGCGTGTCGGTGGCCAGGGCACGGACGGCGGGGTCGCGGATGGCGTCCGTACGGTCCACGGCCTCGGCGGTCACCTTGTGGCCGTGGCCGTCCGCGTGGACTCCGAGCGAGGCCGGGGTGACGGAGGTACGTCCCCGGGCGGAGACCTTCTCGACGCCGTCGACGTACCAGCGCAGATCGGTCCTGGCGAGGCCGGTGGTGGCGCCGGGCCGCCCGTGCGTGTGGGGCTTGGCGCCGACGGTGCCGAGGCCCGCCGGCGTCACCACGAGACGGCGGCCGGGCCCGACGGTGGCGGCCGTGTCCACGGTGCTGCTCAGCGCGTTGCCCGCGCGGTAGAACCCGGCGATCATCGCCTCGCGTCCCGGCAGGTTGAACTCGGTGTTGCTCAGCTCGCGCATGATCGATGAGGCGGTCGGGCGGTAGATCCCGAACGGGTAGTAGGCACTGCCCTCGTACGTGCCGACCGTGCCGCCCGCCGGGTCACTCTGCCCCAGCCAGCGGTACCACTTGGCCTGCTTCTCGGTGAGCTGCGCGGGCGTGTAGGTGGTGGAGTTGATTCCGCCCGGCTCGCCTCCGGTCCAGGTGCCGTACGCGTCGTATGTGTACTCGTCGTCGAGCAGGCCCACCGAGTGCCCGATCTCATGGGCGGCGATCAGGCTGGACGAGGCGTGGTCGGAGGAGAGGGTGGAGACTCCGTTGAAGGGGTAGCCCTCGGCCTGGAGTCCGGAGTAGCCCGCGCCGCCGTACTTGGTGGAGTTGGCGATGACGACCACGAGGTCGGCGGCCGGGGCCTTGGCGGCGTAGGCGGCCACCTTGTCGATGTCGGTGCAGATCAGCCGCTCGGTGTCCGAGCACCAGAAGTAGCTGCCCAGTGCGGTGTCCTTGACGGTGTCCGCTCCGGGATCGCCGCTGATGCCTGATTCGTTGGAGACGGCATCGACGGTCCAGACGTTGAACAGACCCTGGTAGCTCTTGTACGGCTCCAGGGCGGTGATGTCGGCCCACTTGGCGGTGGCGTCCGCGTGGAAGTCGTCCTGCTGGTCCGCCGTGTAGCCGTCGCCGATGATGACGATGTCCAGACGGTCGTCGGTGGTGCCGGTCACGGCCTGCTCGCCCACCGTGCCGTCGAGTGCGGCCTCGGCGGCGCTCAGCGGGGCGGCGGCGCTTCTGCCCGTCTGCCCAGGGGGGGCGGCAGGGACCTCCACGGTCCTGCCCGGGCCGCCGGGGTCGGGGAAGTACTCGGCCTCGACGCGCCGGCCGCCATCGGTGTCGGTGGGGGTGGCTGACGCGGGGACGGTGGCGGCGGTCGCCGCCAGGAGGCCGGCGAGAGCAAGTCCCGCCACCGTTCCTGCTGTTCGGCGCGCGTGGGGGCGTATGCGCATGGACAACTCCTTCAGGTTCTGGGGCACTTCTGGGGCACGACCATGACGTAACTCATGAGTTAAATCGACTTACGATGGTGCTTAACCTAGAAGGGAGCGAGGCCCCGAACAAGGCCCAGGGGCCGAGTGGTTGATGCTCACAATCGGGCGATTACGATGCATGGGCCGCATTTCGAGGCCGGGCGAGTCAGAAGGGGCGGCGCGATGAACGAGAAGCGCACAACGGGACGAGGCACCGGAGCCGACTCCGGGCACGGGCCGGACTCCCTGCGCGGCCCGGGCGACGACGATCCCGGCGCCGTCGGGCGGCGCGTACAACGGCTGCGTGCCAAACGTGGACTGACGCAGCGACAGCTCGCCGAGCCCGCCTACACCCCCGCCTACATCTCCACCCTGGAGGCGGGCCGGGTCCGCCCGTCGGAAGCGGCCGTCCGCCACCTCGCGGACCGGCTGGGTGTGACGTACGAGGAGCTGGCGACGGGACGCCCCGCCCATCTCGCCACCGATCTGCGGCTGAAGCTAGTCGAGGCCCAGCGAACGCTGGCCACCGGCGCCGCCGAGGACGCCGCCGCCACCTACACCCGGCTGCTCGCCGAGGCCGACAGGCACGGACTCGACGGCGAACGTGCCACAGCCCTCCTCGGGCTCGGCCAGTGCGCACTGGAGACGGGCGATCTGCCCGTGGCCCGCGGGCACTTCGAGACCGCGGAGAAGCTGCTCGCCGACGCACCGCTCCCCCGGCGCGCCCCGGCCGTCCGCGGCCGGGCGGTCGCCCATCTCCTGGCGGGCGAACTCCGGTACGCCTGCTACCTGTTGGAAAGCGCCATCGACGAGCTCAACACCTCCGGGCTGCAGGACCCCGCCGCGCTCCTGCTGCTGTACACGGCCGCGATCGCGCCGTACATGGACATGGGCGCCCATGCCCGTGCCGCCCAGGCGGGTGAGCTGGCGCTGGCTCTGGCGCCACAGGTGTCCGATCCGGAGCTGGTCGCCGGACTGCACCGGAGTGTCGCGCGCACGCTCATCGCAGCGGGCCGCACCACGGAGGCGGACGCCTCCCTCGCCAGGGCGGCCGAGATCTACCAACAGCTCCAGATCCGGACGGAGTTGGCGCACTGCCACTGGATGCGTGGCTACGTACACGCACAGGACGGCGATCTGTCCGGCGCCGAGACCGAGCTGCTCGCCGCCCGCGACATGCTGGCGTCGAAACGGGCCGCCCTGTACACGGCGCAGGTCGAGGTGGAGCTCGCCGATGTACTTCGCCGGCGCGGCAAGACGGCCCAGGCCCGGGAGTTGCTGCATCGGCTCCTGGGCGAACTGCACCCCGACCGGGGCTCGGTGCATGCCGGCGGCGCGCATCGGCTGCTCGGCCTCATCCACGAGGACGAGGGCGATCTCGATTCCGCCGAGGAGCACTACGTCACCGCGCTGGCCCTGCTGGAGCGGGCGGGCGCCGCAGGTGATCTCGCGGACATCTGCCGGCTCCTGGGCGATCTGCTGCGGCGCCTGGGGCGGACCGAGGCGGCGATGGACGCGTACCGGACCGGGCTCGGGCATCGGGCCTCACCCGGCAGCACCACGCTGGGACCGGCGCCGGTGCGGCCGCCCACCGCCTGAGTTCCGTCCAGTCGGGTCAGATCGTCGGCCCGCCACGCCCCTGGGCGAGGAACGCCTCGACGATCCGGGCGAATCGGCGGGGGTCGTCGAGCCAGGGGTAATGGCCCGCGTCCGGCTGGACGGCCAGTTCGGCCCGGGGGAACAACTCCGCGATGCCGGCGGCGATACGGGGAAGCGGACCGCTGTCCAATTCGCCCGCAAGGACGAGGACCGGCGCGTCCCACGCGGTCAGGGCGGCCCGGGCCGCCTCGGGGTCGAAAGCACCGCGGGACGCATAGATGTCCGCAGCCTCCTCGTTGGTCTGTTCCGCCTCGGATGCGGCATGCTTCTCGGCTCCCGCGTCCCAACGGCCGTAGAAGAAGGGGGCACTGGCCTCGAAGTCGGCGTCGGTGGCGGCGCCGGTCCAGACCCTCTCGTAGGCCTCGCGTGCGGCCTCGAACCACGGCGCGGCCTTGCGCAGGGCGGCCGCCTCCCGGCGGTGTTCGCAGGTGAAGTCGGTGCCGAGGGCGCGCGCACGGGCGGTGATGAGGGTCAGGGTGCGGATGCGCTGCGGGTGCCGGGCCGCGTACAGAAGGGCGAGATCGCCGCCCGCCGAGTGCGCGAGCATGTCGACGCGACCGAGACCGAGATGATCACGGAGTGCCTCGACATCGGCGACCTGCCGATCGCAGCGGTACGTGGCCGGGTCGGCGGGGACGGCGGAGTCACCGCTGCCCCGCAGGTCGAGCATGATCAGCCGACGTCGCTTCGACAGTCCACCGAGATCGCCGAGGTAGGCGGAGGCGCGCATGGGGCCACCGGGAAGGCAGAGCAGCGGCTCGCCCTCGCCCACGGCGTGGTAGGCGAGTTCAGTGCCGTCAGAGGCGGTGAAGGAAGGCATGGCGCAATCCTCATCGCCACACGGCCACCACGGCAAACAGTGCGATTCCCGCGCAAGCGCCATTCCACGTCCGCCAATTTAGCAGCCATGTACATAGTAGCTATGTACTCTATCTGTCATGAGCAACGCACCCGAGGGACCGACCCCCGGCTTCCTGGTCTGGCGCCTGTCGATGAAGTGGCGGGTGGCCGTCGACCGGGCGATCGGGCCGTTCGGCCTGACGCATGCGCAGTACTCACTGCTCGGATCCCTGCTCGGGATGCAGCAGTCGGGGCTGCGGCCCAGCCAGCGCCGACTCGCGGACCACACCGGGCTCGAACCGCTCTATGTGTCGAAGCTGGCCCGCACCCTGGAGACCGCCGGCCTCATCGAGCGCACCACCGATCCCGGCGACACCCGGGCCGTCCAGCTCTCACTCACCGAAGAGGGGCGCGCGGTCACGCTCCGCGCGGTCGATGTCGTACGAGAGCTCCTCGATCAGCAACTGGCCCCGCTGGGCGGCCTGGACGGTGCGGACACCGAGGCATTCACGCGCACGTTGACAGCACTTCTCGACGTACCGATTCCCGCAGTTCCGGGTTCATCGAACAAGTCGACCAAATCGAGTAAATCCAGCAAGGAGTAGCCATGTCCGCCACACCGCCCGTCAACGGCCAGGTCATCGGCCAGGCCCACTACGCCACCCGGGCCGTTCTCGAACGGCTGCCGGCCACCACCGGAACCACGTTCCACCAGTCGGTGGCACTGAACGCCGTCGCGGACAACGGCGAGGCGATCGGGCGCGGCCGGCTCATCGGCCGTATGGCCGGCACGCTGAAGATCGACGCAGAGGTCGTTGAAGCGGCGCCGGCCGAACTGACCGCCGCAGGGCTGCTGGAGGAGACCCCCGGCGGCACATCCCGCGTCGGCCTCACGCCCGCAGGTCGTGACCGGCACCATGCGAACAGGGCCGGAATCGCCGATATCACGGTCCGGCTGTACGCGGGCCTGCCGGCCGAGGACCTGGCAGTGGCAGGCCGCGTACTCACCGAGGTCACCGCGCGGGCGAACGCCGTCCTGGCCGGGTCCTGAGGCACACCGCCCGGGAGGACAGAGCCCGCGAAGTGCATCGGGCAGCGGTCAACCGGCCGGCTGGGGTGACGGCTGCGGTTCCGGCGTGGGCGGCTGCGGAATCGGATCCGGCGCCGGGCCGGGCGGGACGGGTCCGGGCGGCGGAGGCGGCGGCTGCGGCAGCGGTGACGGAGGCCCCGGCATCGGTCCCGGGGTGGGCGCCGGTGGCACGGGGTCGGGGTATGGATCGGTCATCGGGGGCCTCCGAGCGGTTCGGGGTGGATCTCCTTCCACCGTCTCCCGGAGCGGCTGCCCGCGCCTGGCGAGTCCATACGTACAGGTTCCGAATGATCCGCGCGGGTACGCAAACCTCCGGCAGGTCAGCGCGCGACGGCGGCCGCGGCGGCGAGGCCCGGCCGGGGGCTGGAGAGCACCGGGATCCGGGTGACCGTACGGGTGACCGCATCGGCCATGGATGCCTGCGCCAGCACGATCACATCGGTGTCCGTCACCGCATCGGCAGCCGCCGCGACCAGGTCCAGATAGCCGTCGCGGTCACCGGCCTCGAAGCACGCCCAGGCGCCGTCGACCATGACGGTCCTGACGTCGACGGGCCGGTCCCCCGCCTCTTCGGCGAGCAGCGCGAGGGTCGGCTCCAGGGTGCCGGCGACCGTCGCGAGGACCACCACGCGTTCCCGTTCCGCGGCAGCGGCCGCCATCGGGCGGTCGACACGCAGCACGGGGACGCCGATCGCCGCCGCGGCCGACTCCGCGACCCCGCCGATCGTCGAACAGGTACAGAGCACGGCGGAGGCGCCCTCGGTGACGACACCCGCAAGCAGCGCCCGGATCTCGCCCGACACCGCTTCCGGACCCGATTCCCTTGCCCGGGTGAGCAGGTCCTCGTACACGAGATGGCGCAGGGAGAGTCCGGGATGGTCCGTGTCCCGGAGCGCATCGAAGACCGGGACGTGGGCCGGGGAGGTGTGCAGCAGGGCGAGCGTCATGGGCCAAACGGTACAACCCCCAGGCCTGTGTGGATCACTACAGTTCGGGGTGGGACTTGAGCTGCACCTTCGCCTGCTCCACCAGTGCGGCCGGTGCCTCGGGAGCCTGGTCGGGGTGGCGCTCAGCCCACTTCGCGGCGTACGGGCAGAGCGGAACGACGGGGACGCCCTCACGGCCCGCCATGGCGTAGAACTCCTGGACGAGGGCGCCCGCGATGCCCTTGCCCTCGTGGCCGGGTTCGACGACGGTGTGCACGGCGACGAGCGCGGCCGGGTCGCCGTCCATCACGAAGTACGCGATGACTCCGGCGGCCTTGCCGTTCTCGTACGCGAGCAGGTTGCCGCTCGCGCGGTCGTCGCGGATGTCGAGTTCGATCCGGTCGGTCTGTTCTGCCATGACGGGTGCTCCCTCGGTGGTCGAGCCGGGTCAGCGCGCTGCGGGGACGGCGTGCGGGCTCCGTTCGGTGGCGGTGCCGGGCACGGGCTCGGAGGCATCGCCACCGAGCGCGACGATACGGTTGCCGGCGTCGACGTGCACGATGCGCGGGGTCAGTCCACGGGCCTCGGCATCGTCGACCTGGGCGTAGCTGATCAGGATGACCAGGTCACCGGGGTGCACGAGGTGGGCGGCGGCGCCGTTTATACCGATGACACCGGAGCCGCGTTCGCCCTCGATGACGTACGTCTCCAGGCGGGCGCCGTTGTCGATGTCGACGATGTGCACCAGCTCGCCGGGCAGCAGATCCGCGGCTTCCATCAGCTCGGCATCGACGGTGACGGAGCCGACGTAGTGCAGGTCGGCCTGGGTCACGGTGGCCCGGTGGATCTTGGATTTGAACATTGTTCGTATCATCGAGGTACTCCTGGACATGGGCTCCCTGCCTGCATTTTTGCAGGTCAAGTGCTGTTTCCTCACCCTACAACGAGTCGCATGTCCGGGCAGCATTCCCCAGGTTCTTCAGGGCTCACGCTGACCACTTGCTGACTTCACTGACGCATCATCAGGTATCGGCGGAAGGGCCTAGCCCGCACTCCCGGACCCCACCGCGACGACTTCACAAGCCTACGCAGCGCTCCTTCTCGGGTATCCGTGATCACCGTCATCCCGACGAGCTGAAGGTGGCTCAATGCCTCCCGTTGTCCACGAGGAAGGCGCTCCTGAGCATCGCGGGGGGCTCGGCGCAGCGCGGGAACCTAGCAGCGAATCGCGGGTCAGCAAAACCGGCGGTTCTCATGACCATGGCCAAGGTCCGACCGGTGTCCCCTCGGAGCGACACGGGGCGGGTCTCAAGAAGCTTCCAAATCCGGCCAGAGCAGAACGCGGCCCAACGCAGCGATCAGCCTCGGGCCAACCTCAAGGAGCCCTCTTACCCTTGGAACCGCAGCCGCACCCCACCGAAAGCCGCACCGACAACGGCCGATCGCGCAGGCGCCAGCCCGTCGAGCCTGTCCTTATCGACACCTCCGAGGTCGCCACGATGCTCAGTATGTCCACGAGCTGGGTCTACAGGGAGGCGTCGAAACTGGGCTTGAGTGGCTACAAACTCGGCCGCGGCAAGAATGCCAAAGTCCTGCACAAGAGGGCCGAGGTCTTCAAATGGCTGGAGCAGCAGAAGATCCATTAAGGATCTTCAAGCTGCTCAGCGCTCGGCAGCGCACCTGCAGTAGTTCACCAGCATCTCTCCGAACCGCCCCGGCAGGGTGACGCCGGCCCGCGGCAGGAACTCCTTGAAGACCGCCATCATGTGGACCTCGAGGGACCCCGACGCGAACAGTGCCAGGGTGAGGGCGGCGGCGATCGAGGCCGCGGCCGAACTGTTCGGCACCGCCCGTTACCGGGGGTGACCTTCAAGGACGTGGCAGCGTGGCTCGGCATGACGGCCGCCGGGCTGACCTCTACTCGGCCGACCTCGACGCCCAGGTCCGCGCGCTCACCCCCAGTGGGCGTCGACGCGGTGCTGCACCTGGCGGGCGACGCGAGGGCGGGCGGATCGCCTCCCCCCTCGGCCTGACCCAGGACGCCGTCGAGACCGAGGACGTCACCGCCCACCCGATCATGGCCGGCCCCGACCCTCAAGCCCTCGTGACCCTGGCCGACAAGGCTGCGCCGGCGAGCTGCGTATCCCGGTCACTGCGACGTTCCCGCTGGAGCAGGCGTCGGAGGCGTTCGACGCCTTCCGTGCCGGGACCCTCGGCGAGATCACCGTCACCTGCACCATCAAGCAGTCGGGTCTCGACTGGACCGTCATCCGCTTCATAGCCCCGAAGAACAGCCCGAGCAGGGGAACCCGCGCGTCGGCATTTCAGCACGGACAAGCTCGGCTTCGCCGTCAGCCGCGCCGCAGGGCGCTCGCAGGCGCCACCATCCGGGCCCGCGCCGACGGCTCCTCGGGCGCGCCCGGGGTCCCCGCCTCGGCGTCCCGCAAGAAGCGCTCCCACTCCTCGTCCGGTATGGACGCCCCACCCTTGCTCACGCTGCGCTCCCGCCCCTTTGACGTGCCCGGCCCTCCCCAGGGCCGTTCGGCATCCGCGTATCATCACACGGCTCAGCAGCGCCGCCAGCAGCCCGGGTTCGCGATTGACCGGCACCGGAACCCGGGACTCGGACCGGCAGGCGGGGGGCGTGTGGTGAGGGCGTGGCCGGGTTACGGCTTGCGTCCCACTGCCACGTACCCCGCGCTGATGATGTCCTCCTGGCCGGGTACCGGTTCACCGAGTTCGGGATGCCAGGCTTCGGCGGCCACGATGCCGGGCTCGACTATGTCGAGACCGGCGAAGAACGCAGAGAACTGATCGCGCTTGCGCGGCGCCAGCGTGAGTGTGTTGGCCTTGTACATCTCGTCGACCTTGCGTGCCTGCTCCGGATGGAAGTCGGCGGTGAGGTGCGAGATCACCAGATGACTGCCCGGCGCCAGCACGTCGGTCAGCCTGCTCACCAGCTCGTAGGCACCGTCCTCGTCACTCACGAAGTGCAGCAGTGAGATCAACGAGAGCGCGACAGGCCGGCTGAAGTCCAGTGTCTTTCCGGCGTGTTCGAGGATGGCGTCCACGTCCCGTGCGTCGGCCTGCACGTAGTCGATGACACCCTCCGGGGTGCCGTTCAGCAGGGCTTCGGCGTGGGCCAGCACGATCGGATCGTTGTCGCAGTAGACGACCCGGGTGGTGGGCGCGGCCTGCTGGGCCACCTGGTGGAGGTTGGGCTCGGTGGGTATCCCGGTCCCGATGTCGAGGAACTGCCGGATGCCCTGGCCCGTCAGCCAGCGGGTGGCACGGTGCATGAAGGCCCGGTTCACCTTCGCCATCACCGGGACACCCGGTTCGACCGCAAGCATCTGCCGGCCCATCGCCTCGTCCACCGGGTAGTTGTCCTTGCCGCCGAGGAACCAGTCGTACATCCGGGCGGGATGCGGCTTGCTGGTGTCGATGTGCAGCGAGGTGGCGTCGTTCTCCGGTCGGGACATGGCGAACTCCAGGGTGCGTGAGGCAGTGGATGATCAGCTCGCCCACAGAATAGGCAACTTGTGCGCGCGGCGAGCCGCCCGGACGCCCCGGAGTCCGGGCCGAGTCACCGGGAGGCGGTCGGATCGAGAGCCCTGCGAAGGGCTTTCGCCGTCCGGTCAGGCATGGTCGAGGATCCGGTCGATCAAGTACCGGGCGGCCTCGGTGACCGCCGCTGCGCTGAACCGGATCACCAGGGCGGTGGTCAGGCGGCGCAGTGACATGGCCGTCCGGCGGGCGCGGTTGTTCCGGTGGGCGGACTCGGACTGACGGTTCATGGCGGGCTCCCGGGACGGATGCCGACTGCCGGGGCGGCGGTCGGCTAGGCATCCATGACCGCGCTTCCGGGAGGTTTCCTGCGAAGTCGCACACCCGCGCCGACCGCCAACTAGCGTGGTCACCAGCGGAATGTGCGCCTTCCGGAGGGGCCGCATCTCCGGAAGCAACGGGGGCCGGGGAGCGATGGACACTGCTGCGGGACGGTTCTGGAAGCACGTGCGCCATGTGTACGAAGCGGCTGAGTCTCCTGCGCTGTCCCGGCTCGAGGCGCTGGCGCGCGATCTCGGTCTGCCACGGAAGGCGGACGGACCGCCCCCGCGGCCGGCAGCGGTGGGACCCGGAAGAACGACGCAGTACGCGGCCAGAAAATCCGCGATCAGCGCCTGGCTCAACGGCGAGAGCGTGCCCGCACCCGACCGCGACGCCCACTTCCTCGCCGTGATCCGCTTCCTCGAAGGCCGCGCGCAGCACAAGGGCGGCTATCGGGCCCTGCGCCCGGGCGCCTGGCAGCAACTGCTTACGGAGGCGCGGGCCGAGCGCGAGGCGTCCCGCGGTGGCCGAACGGCAGCGAGGCGCGAGGCCGATGTCCAGGGGCCGGTCAACCTCCCGCCGCCCCCGCTCGGATTCACCGGCCGTGAGGCGGAGGCGGAGAGGATCCTCTCGTGGCTCGGCCCGGTACCCGAGGCCGCCCCGGAGGAGGGCGGGCCGCCCTCAGCCGTCTGTGTGGTGTCCGGCATGGGCGGGGTCGGCAAGACCGCACTCGCCCTGCATGCCACTCACCGCGCGCGGGGAGTGTTCCCGGGAGGCGTGCTCTTCGCGGACCTGCACGGCTATATGACGGACCATGAGGTGGAAGCCACAGCGGTCGTCGACCGCCTCCTGCGCATGGTCGGCGTCGGGGACAAGGACCTGCCGGCCACCGCGGACGGCAAGCGGGACGCCTGGCACCTGGCCCTGAACGACCTTGCCGAGGAGGGCCGTCCGCTGCTGGTGGTCCTGGACAATGTCCGCAAGGTCACTCAGATAGCCGGCCTGCTGCCCGCCCCGCCGCATCGCATGCTCATCACCAGCCGTCACACGCTCGCCACGCTGCCCGCCCAGCGCATCGAGCTGGACCCGCTGTCCGCGGACGAGGCCGTCAGGCTCCTGGACCGGGCGCTACGCGAGGGTGACACCAACGACGTCCGCGTCACCGCCCAGCCCTCCGACGCACGCAACCTGGTGGAGCTGTGCGGGAATCTTCCGTTGTCCCTGCGGATCATCGCAGCCCTGCTGCGTGACGAACCCGCCCGTCTCCTGTCCGGCCAAGCGGAGGAACTGGCCGACGCCCGCACGCGCCTGGACGCCCTGCAGTACGAGGACACCGACGAACACGGCAGCCCCCTGGCCATCCGCGCATCCTTCGATCTGTCCTACCGGCATCTGAACGGGCGGCAGAAGAGGACATTTCGACTGCTCGCTGCCGCCCCCGGACCCGACATCTCCACCGAGGCAGCCACCGCTCTTCTGGAGGAGGGCACTGCTCGGCGAATGCTGGCCGATCTCGCGCGGGCCCATCTCCTGCAGAGCGCGTCCGCCGACCGCTGGTCGCTGCACGATCTCATCCGGCTGTACGGCGAGGAGCTCGGCCGGGCCCACCTCGGCGACGACCGGCGCGATGCCGCCATGGACCGGCTCCTGGACCACTATCTCGCCCTTGCCCGGGCTGCAGACGCCCGGATGGCCGGTAGCGAGGACACCACCGCCTCGGCCCGGTTCGCCGGACAGGGGCAGGCGCTGGCATGGCTGGACGCCGAACGGGCCGCTGTCGTCGCCGCGGCCGTGTCCCCTGCCGCGCGCGGCCACGCCGCGGCCACCGAGCTGGCCACTGCCCTGACCCGCTACTGCATCGAGTGCCAGCATTTCGACGAACTGAACCTTCTCACCGAGGCCGCCGCGGAGGTCCTCGGCGAACGGGGGGACCGGCCTGGCCAGGCCGTGGCTCTGAACAATCTCGGCAACGGCCTGACGAGGGTGCGGCGGTTCGAGGACGCCGTGACGGCCCACGAGTCGGCCGTCGCTCTGTGGCACGACCTCGGAGATCCGTACGGCGAAGCAACCGGGACGACCAACCTCGGCCGTGATCTGCTGGACCTGCGGCGGTACCAGGAGTCCATCGACGCCCAGACCCGCGCCGCCGAGGCCTTCCGCAAGCTGGGCGACCAACGAGGCGAAGCCGCCGCGCTGGACAACCTGGGAAGCGCCCTGGTGGCATGCGGGCGTTTCAGGGAGGCGATCGACGCCCACAGTGCCGCGTTCGAACTATGCCGTGAGATCGACGACCAGTACGGCATGGCCGGTGGGATGGGTCTTCTCGGCCATGCCCTCGACGGGGCGCATCGATACGAGGAGGCCGCGCGCTTTCATGGCACAGCCGTGAACCTCTACCGTGCGCTCGGCGACCGGCGGAGGGAGGCGACAGGACTGGGAGGGCTCGGCGACGCCCTCAGGAAATCGGGTCGCCACGGCGAGGCATTCGCCGCCTACACCGCAGGCCTCGACCTCTGCCGTGAGATCGGTGACCGGCGGGGTGAAGCCGAGGCGCTCAACCGGCTCGGGCATGCCTCCATGGCGGTGCGGCGGACCGATGAAGCCATGGACACCCACATGGCCGCCATCGGCATCGACCGTGAACTCGGCGACCTGCATGCGGAGAACACCTCGCTCAGCGGCGCCGGCCACGTGCTTACGGACGCGCACCGGTTCGAGGAGGCCGTTGACGTGTACGAGCGGCAGGTGGCCGTCTGTCAGGAACTCGGTGACCGGCGGAGCGAGGCCGACGCATGGGGGAGCCTCGGCCTCGCACTGCAGGCGGCGGGCAGGTCGCAGGAGGCCATTGACGCTCAGGCCACCTGCGTTGCCGTGCACCGGGAACTCGGCGACGGGCACGGGGAGGTGATGGGACTCAATGGGCTGGGTATCACCCTGGAGGAAGCAGGCCGCCTCGACGAGGCCATCGATGTGCGTACCCGGGCCATCCACCTGTCCCGCACCCTGGGTGTACGTCGTGACGAGGGCATTGCTCTGGACGGGTTGGGCAGCGCCTTCACACGGAGCGGGCGCTGCGAGGAGGCGATCGACGCCCATACCGCCGCCGTCGAGATATTCCGCGCACTCAACGACCTGCAGTGCGAAGCCATGGCCCTGCACGGGCTCGGCGGCGCCCTCCAGGCGGCTGGCAGGTGCGAGGAGGCCGTGGATGCCCATGCCCGGGACGTGGAGATCTGCCGGGAGCGGGGCGAACACCGGCTCGAGGCAATGGCGTTGGGGAGCTTCGGCGAAGCGCTGGTGAAAGTGCGCAGGTTCCAGGAGGCGGTTGACGCCTACACGGCAGGCGCCGGCCTCTTCCGTGCACTCGGTGACCGGAGCGGTGAGGGCATGGCGATGAGCGGACTCAGGCATGCGCAGGAGGCCGTCGCGGCATCGGCGAACAGGGGTGACACACCGACACCGCCCCGGTAGGCGGCGGGTTCGCAGACGCTCAGGCCGCGCGGCGTGTCGTCAACGCGCCTGTTGCACACCGCTGCGTCGCAGCGGATCAGTCCCTGGGACGTTGCCACGAAGCCGGGGACGATCCGGCCGGCCACCCAGGTGCCGACCCGCTGGCACTTCTTCGTAGTCAGGTGCGGGGAGAAGTTGTCACAGACGATCGCGATACGGACCTCGGGCGGGTAGAGGCTGCGCAGGTAACGGCAGAACGCCAGGAGCTGGGTGCGCTTCTTGACCAGCTTGATGTGGCCGTAGAGCTTGTCCTTGGCCATGTCCAGGGCGGCGAACAGATGCCGGACCCCGTGCGGGCGGGCGTAGGTCGCCCGCCGCCTGCGGCGTGGTTCGCGGTCGGGGTCCTTGTGCCTTCCGCCGCGTTCGGCCCACTGCCGGCCCGGGTGGGGCATCAGGTTGAACGGCCCGAACTCGTCCATACAGAAGACGACTTCGGGCTCACCATCCTCGGGTATGACCTCGCCGTCGGCGATCGCGTAGAGGTGCTCGACGCGGGCCTTCTTGGCCGCGTAGTCCGGGTCGCGGGAGGTCTTCCATGTCTTCAGGCGTTGAAACGAGACGCCTTCCTCGCGGAGCAGGATGCGCAGGCCCTCGTGGCTGATGTCGTCGACCACCCCCTCGGCGACCAGGAAGTCGGTCAGCTTGGTCAGACTCCAGGTGGAGAACGGCAGGCTGTGCTCGGCCGGCTTGGACTTCGCGATCTTCTTGATCTCCCGGCATTCCGGGAGGGTGAAGGTTCTCGGCCGGCCGCCCTTGTACTTGGGATACAGGGAGCCGAAGCCGTCGGTGTTGAAGTTGTGGATCACGTCCCGGACCCGGTCATCGCTGGTGAACGTCACTTCGGCGATCTTCGCCACAGGCATGCCCTGGGCGGACAGCAGGACCATCTGGGCCCGCCGCCAGGTCACCACCGACCCGGTGCCCCGGCGGATGATCCGCAGCAGCCGTCTGCCTTCGTCATCGTCGATCTCGCGTACGCGTACTCGTTCTGCCACCCGGACAGGGTGACGGTCACGCACCGCCTGGCAAAGCACCGAGACGGCACGTCACATCACAACAGGGCAAACATTGCCTGATACGGCATTAGGAAGGCGGACGAGGTGCCGTGATCGCGGCCAAGCGCCCCCGAGGGAACTAGGGCTTGTGGTCCGGCACTGACTCGGGCAGTGCTGCGTACCAGCCCTGGACAGCCAGCCAGAATCCGGCCAGCACTATGGCGACGAGCGCGGCGCGGCCTGCGTACCCGGCAACGGACGGCCCGATCATCCATCGCCGGGGCAGCAACCACGCTGACAAAGCGGCTACCACTCCGACGAGAACGGTCAGCGGAAGCTCCGCGTACAGCACGCTCCAGTCCGGCCCTGCTTCGAATCCGGCGCGCGCCCGGAGTTCGGCATCCGCGGCCCATCCCAGCAGCCCTATGAATCCACCAGCCAGGGCCACCCCGGTACCACTCAGTGCTTCAAGACGCTCTCTCATGATCACTGGAGACGCTGGCTACTCCGTGGGAGTTCCCGGAAAACCGCACGATTCTCCGTCGCGAGTCAGGAAGGCACCCGGTCTGGTCAACCCCGAACCTCTCTACTGCGCTGCCGCTGCTGCTTTCTCTGTCTTCCCCTTCCTGCGCCCGGTTGCGTGGCCGCCTTCGCCCGACTGCGGTGAGGGCAGTCATTTCCAGGGACGACGAACGCCTACGTGCCGTGGTCGACAGGGCGAACGTTGCCTAATTCCTTCGTAGCAGCGCCGAGTGGGGACCCTCAGTTCCTTCGTGCTGTTCGAGTACCGCACCGTGATGCCTGAACGTTGCATGGCGATCGA